>NZ_CP059218.1:112164-321787 GCF_014252335.1 Blattabacterium cuenoti | reverse complement strand
TGCGAGCGTTAGAAGCTTGAGTGGAGCTGATTCTAGTACGAGAGGACCGAATTGGACGAACCTCTGGTGTATCAGTTGTATCGCCAGGTGCATCGCTGAGTAGCTACGTTCGGAAAAGATAAGCACTGAAAGCATATAAGTGCGAAACTAACCACAAGATTAGGCTTCTTTTAAGGGTCGTTGAAGATGACAACGTTGATAGGCTATAAGTGTAAAGACAGTAATGTCATAGCTGAATAGTACTAATTACCCATAGGCTTATATTATCTCCTCATATATGTTATGTTTATTTTATTTTATTGGGTAGTCATAGCAATGTGGTCCAACCTCTATCCCATTCCGAACAGAGAAGTTAAACACATTAGCGCTGATGGTACTGGTTATTCCGGGAGAGTAAGTCACTGCCCTTTATTTTTTGCATAATCTGCTCGAATAATGCTTTCACTTCTATAGTAATACAAACTTTTTAATCCTATTTTCCAAGCTTCAAGATGTACCAAATTAATAAATTTGGCTGGAGTATTTTGATGAAATGATAAATTAATACTTTGTCCTTGATCAATATATTTTTGTCTAATACTAGCTTGTTTTACTAGATTTAATTGATTAATTTCTTTAAAACATAAAAATACATGTTTCTCTTTTTCACTAAGAACAGTTAAATTCAAACAAGATCCTTTTTCATTTGCTATTTCTTCCCAAATTTCAGGAATATCATGTCCACGTTCTGCAAGAATTTGTTTTAAATAAGGATTTTGTCGTATATGCATACCTTTTGAATCATCATCGACATATATATTAGCTGCTAAAGGTTCTACTCCTTGAGAAAGCCCTCCAGCGAGTTTAGCAGAACTTCTATTTGGTGCTATTGCCATTAAAGTTAAATTTCTTCTTCCAGTACCTATATTCCATTCAGATTCTCCATATTCTTTAGCTAAATATTGAGTCGCTTTGTAAGATTCTAATTGTATTTTACTAAAAATTTCATGAATTAACATATCAGATTGTAATGAAATAAAAGGAATCAATCTAGATTGCAAATAAGAATGCCATCCCAATGCACCCAAACCTAACGCTCTACTTTTTTCTGCAAAACGAACAGCATCTTCTATTCCTCTAATATGTTTACCTTTATTAATAAATTCTTGAAGAACAGCATCTAAAAATAATATAGAATAAAATACAGTTTTAGTATTTTTCCATTCTATATATTTATAAATATTTAAAGAAGAAAGACAACATACTAAAGTATGACTTTCATCTGTAGGCAACATAATTTCAGAACATAAATTACTATGATGTATTTTTAATCCATATTTTTTCCAATTTTCTGGAAGATTAATATTAGCATTATCTTTAAAAAAAAGATAAGGTTCTCCTGTTTTTACACGTTCTTTTAATGTATTAATCCATAAGTGTCTTTCTTGTCCATTTTCTTTTACAACTTTATTCATAAATGAATTAGAAAGTATAACACCTTGATGAATATTGTGACATTGACGATTTATGTCTCCTTTAGGTTCTCTTATCTTTAAAAATTCTGTATATTCTTGATGTTCTATATTTAAATATATTGCAACAGCTCCTCTTCTAGTTTTTCCCTGTTTACTAGCAATAATTGAACTATCATATGATTTAATAAAAGGAATAATTCCATCTGAAGTTCCTAATTCTCCATTTTTTATATAACTCCCAATTGGTCTTATTAAACTAAAATCATATGAAGTTCCTCCTCCATGCTTACTAAGAATAGCCATTTCTAAATTTTTTCTATATATTTCATACATACTGTCTCCAATTTGTCCAGAAAAACAACTTATAGGTAACCCTTTTTCTGTTCCTAAATTTACCATAACTGGAGTAGAAGGGATAAGCCATCCTTTCCACAAAATATTGAAAAAATTGTTTTCTAATTCTGGTTTATTAAGAATTTGTGAAGCTTTTTTAGCTAATCTATTATATGCTTCATAAGGAGATTCTCCATCTAACAAATATCCACTTTTAATGGTAGTCAAATATAGTTCATTATTTGCCCAAATAGGAAAATCAATTCCAACCTTCCAACCTTTTTTTTCTGCAATAGGGTGTGTATCCATTATCCTATTATCCTTATCCATGCCATGAACCTATTTATCTTTTTTATCTTGTTCTTTTTCTATTTTTTCTTTTAATTTCACCAATCCTTCTATATCTCCAAGAGTAGATCTTTCAAATTTTCTACTTTTTTTGATGGGTTTGATGGGTTTGATGGGTTTGATGGGTTTGATGGGTTTGATGGGTTTGATGGGTTTGATGGGTTTGATGGATTTGATGGATTTGATGGATTTGATGGGTTTTACTTTTACACGAGAAGTTTTTTTATAAGTTTTATTAATAGCATCACCATCACGGTAAGTAGATGTATGAGACACAACTATTTTCTTAGATTCTTTATCAAATTCGGTAACTTTAAAATTAATTTCTTCTCCTTTCTTAACAAAATTTCCATCTTTTTTTTCTAAAAATCTTAATGGAACAAATGCTTCCACCTCCTGATTAATTATAACAGTTCCTCCTTTATCAAATAAATTAATTAATACTCCATCGTGAACACTTCCTATAGAATATACTTTTTCATATTGATTCCAAGGGTTGTCTATAATTTGTTTATGACCTAAGTGCAATTTTCTTGTTTTTATATCCAAAGAAAGAACAATTACCTCTAACTTTTCGTTTAAATTACAAAATTCAGATGGATGTTTTATTTTTTTTGTCCATGAAAGATCATGAGTATAGAGAATTCCAGATATTCCTTTTTCTAGTTCTATAAAAACGCCAAAATTAGTAATTTTTATTATTTTACCTTCTATTTTAGTATCAACAGGATATTTTGTTTGAATGTTTATCCATGGATCTTCAGTTAATTGTTTTACACTTAAAGACATTTTTCTCTCGTGTCTATCAATAGTTAAAATCAAAGCTTCTATTTCTTCTCCTATTTGTATAAAATCTTGTGGAGAAGATAAATCTGATGACCAAGACATTTCACTAATATGTAATAATGCTTCTACTCCAGGAATTACTTCAACAAAAGCTCCATAATCTGCTAAAACACTTACTTTACCCTTGATTTTACTTCCTACTTTTAAATTTGTATCTAATGAATTCCAAGGATGAGTGTGTAATTGTTTCAATCCTAATTGAACACGATTTTTTTCTTGATCTACACCTAAAACTACAAATTTTAATTCTTGTTCTAATTGTACTATTTCCGTAGGATGATTGATATGTGCCCAACTCATATCTGTAATATGCAATAATGCATCTACTCCTCCTAAATCTACAAATGCTCCATAAGGAAGAATATTTTTAATTTTACCTCCCAAAACCTGTCCTTTATCTAATTTAGAAATCATTTTTTTTCTTTGTTCTTCTATATCTTTTTCTATTAATACTTTATGAGATACAACAACGTTTTTTGTTTTTTTATTAATTTTAACAACTTTAACTTCTATTGTTTTTCCTACATAAGTTTCATAATCTTTAACAGGTTTTACATTAATATGTGATCCAGGTAAAAAACATTCTATATCAAAAATTTTCACAATTAATCCTCCTTTAGTTCTGGAAATAACATATCCCAAAATAATTTCTCCTTTTGTATAATATTCATTAATACGTTGCCAACTTCTTAAAATTTTTGCTTTTTGATATGATAATATACATTGTCCTTTATAATCCATTTTTACCATCATTACTTCTATTTTACTACCAATTGTAAGATGTAAATCATCTTTCAATTCCTCTCTAAATTCATTAATAGGAATAACTCCTTCAGCTTTAAATCCAATATCGACTATTACACTATTATCCGTCATTAATGTTACAATACCTTTATATATTTCTAATTCTTGAATATTTGGTAAAGTATTGGTGTAGATTTGTTCAAACTTTATTCTTTCTTTGTTTTTATCCTCATTCAAATGATTTTCATATTTTGTACAATTAAAACTATTTTTATTGTTTTGATTCTGATTTATATCGATAAAATGTTTATTACTTAATGTTTGTTTGTTAATTTTTCCTTGGGTCTGACTAGACATATATTTTATTATTACAACCATAAATTATTTAGATGTTCTTCTATTATAAAGAATGAAGAATCAATCTAAAAACATACAAAACTAATCATAATTTTTTATAAATCATTTAAACATAGATTTCACAAAACACTATATTTTGTGGAGTATAGCGTAAATTGTTTTTTAAATATAAATAAATGTATCTTATTATTGACACTGAAACCACTGGATTACCAATATCTTATAAAAATCCTGTTACTGATACAGAAAATTGGCCAAGATTAGTACAGATTTCTTGGCAGAGTCATGATACTTTTGGAAAAATTATAGAATTTAAAAATTTTATAGTTAAACCAGATAATTACGAAATTCCTTTCAATTCGTTTAAAATTCATGGTATTACTAATAAAATTGCGGAAAAATATGGAAAAGACTTAACATTTGTTATAAAACAATTTGAAACAATATTAAACAAATCTGAATATCTAATTGGACATAACTTAGAATTTGATATAAATATTATTGATTGCGAATATTTTCGGATCAATAAAACAACTTTATTAACAGGAAATAAGAAAAAAATTTTGGATACAAAAGATTTGGCAACTGATTATTGCAAATTGCCAGGTATTGGAGTGAGAAAAAAATTTAAATGGCCTAAATTAACTGAATTATATTATAAATTATTCGGAATTCAATTAAATCACGCTCATAATGCTGCTTACGATGTAAAAGCTACTGCACGTTGTTTTTTAGAATTATTACGTTTAGGAGTCATTAATTATAGAAAAAGTGGAATAAAAGAAAAAATTATCAACAAATTTAGAGAAATTTTTCCTATGATCATTCCTTCATCTATAGTATCATTCACAGATATTATGCACAACCCCACCTACACGTATAAAATAAAAAAAAAATTATGCGATATAACAAAATTGAAAAATAAAAATTACTCCCATATTCATAATCATACTTATTTTTCCATTCTTCATTCTACTATTAAGGTGAAATCTTTAGTGGAAAGAGCTATATGTAATAATATGCCAGCTGTAGGAATTACTGATTATGGTAATATGATGGGCGTTTTTTATTTTTTAGATGCTATTAACGATGCAAATAAAAAATATTCATATTTAAAAAAATCTATTAAAGGTATTATTGGAAGTGAAATTTTTATATCAGATAATTATCTGCAAAAAACCTTCACTAAAGATAAACCAGATAAATATTATCATCAAGTTTTATTATCAAAAAATAAAGCTGGATATCATAATTTGTCAAAACTTTGTTCTCATGGATTTTTAGATGGGTATTATTCTGGTAGACCAAGAGTTGGTAAAAAATTAATTGAAAAATACAAAGATAATTTAATCGCAATGAGCGGTGATTTAAATGCAGAAATTCCATATACAATTCTTAATTATGGAAAGAAAAAAGCAGAAAAAATATTTTTATGGTGGAAAGAAATTTTTCAAGATGATTTTTACGTTGAATTATTACGTCATGGATTAGAAGAAGAAGATTATGTAAATAAAATTTTACTTCAATTCTCTATAAAATATAATGTTAAATATATTATACAAAATAATACGTTTTATCTAGATAAAACAGAATCTGATGCACACGATATTTTACTTTGCATCAAGTATGGAAAAAAAAAATCTACTCCTATAGGCATAGGAAAAGAATATAGATTTGGATTTCCTAATAGTGAATTTTTTTTTAAAAGTACAGAAGAAATGAAAATACTGTTTTCTGATCTTCCAGAAGCTTTTGATAATCTAAAAGAATTAATTGACAAAATTGATTGTTATCAACTTTCACATCCAATATTACTTCCAAAATTTTCAAAATCTTTTGAAAATACTATGGAGAAAATTAATGGTGGTGTAAATATAAGTGAAAACAAATTATTAAAAAAAATGACTTATGAAGGAGCTAAAAAACGTTATCCATTAATTTCAAAATCAATTATAAAAAGAATTCATTTTGAATTAAATACAATAGACAAATTGGGATATTCAGGATATTTTTTGATTGTTCAAAATTTTATATCTAGAGCTAAAAAAATGAATATTTCAGTAGGACCTGGTAGAGGATCAGTAGCAGGATCTGTCGTTGCGTATTGTATAGGAATCACTAATATAGATCCAATAAAATATCAACTGCTCTTTGAAAGATTTTTAAATCCTAACAGGATAAATTTACCTGATATTGATATTGATTTTGATGATAGAGGACGTGATAAAATTATTGAATGGGTAGTTAACAAATATGGTAAAAATAAAGTTGCACAAATTATTACTTATGCTACTATGGGTGCAAGATCTTCTATTAGAGATACGGCTAGAGTATTAAATCTATCGCTAGAAAAAACTGATCGTATAGCTAAAATGATTCCTGAATGTTGTGTATCATTAAAATCTATATTATCAGAAAATAGCATTCTTAAAAATATGAAAAAAATGGATATTGATAAGGTGAAAAGATTGAGAAAGATAGCGCAAAATAAAGATTCATTAGAAGGCCAAATTTTGGATAAAGCAAAAATTTTAGAAGGTACTATTAGAAGTACTGGAATACACGCTTGTGGAATTATAATTAGTCCATATGATATTATAGAATATGTACCAGTTGCAATTTCCAGAGAATCTGATTTGATGTTAACTCAATTTGATAATAATGTGGTAGAAAAAACTGGATTATTGAAAATGGATTTTTTAGGCTTAAAAACTTTGACAATTATTAAGGATACATTAGAATTATTAAAAAATCGTACAGATATACTATTGAAATTCTCTTTAGAGGATCAAAAAACCTATTTTCTATTTCAAAGAGGTGAGACAGTTGCAGTTTTTCAATATGAATCTCCTGGTATGCAAAAGTATTTGCGTGATCTTCATCCAGATAAATTTGATGATTTAATTGCAATGAATGCTTTGTTCAGACCTGGTCCAATGCAATATATTCCTAATTTTATATCAAGAAAACATGGATATGAATCTATTACTTATGATTTTCCAGAAGTGGAAAAAATTTTAAAAGATACTTATGGAATAACTATTTATCAAGAACAGGTAATGTTAATATCTCAAAAAATAGCAAGTTTTACTAAAGTAGAAGCAGATTTTCTTAGAAAAGCTATGGGTAAAAAAAACAAATCTGAACTTAATAAATTAAAGAACAAGTTTATATCTAATGCGATTAAAAATGGATATTCCAAAATAGGAATAGAAAAAATATGGAAAGATTGGGAATGCTTTTCTTCTTATGCATTTAATAAGTCTCATGCTACTTGTTATGCTTATATCGCATTTCAAACGGCGTATCTTAAAACTCACTTTCCATGTGAATATATGGCCTCTGTATTGAGTAATAATATGGATAATATTAAACAACTATCTTTTTTTATTAAAGAATGTAAAAGATTGAAAATTAATATTTTAAAACCTGATATTAATTATAGTGATTCATGTTTTCAAGTGATTAATCCAACATCGATTAGATTTGGATTGAGAGGAATAAAAGGAGTAGGACAAAATGCTGTAAAAATAATTATGAATGAAAGAAACAAAAATGGATTTTACAAAAACATTTTTGATTTTGTAGAACGTATAGATTTGAGGATAGTGAATAAAAAAACTTTGGAAAGTTTAATTTTATCTGGGGCATTAGACTCATTTAAGATTGATAGAACAACGTATTTTGATATTTACGAGGAACAAAACAAAGAAAAAAATCATAAGTCAAGCATAATAGAAAAGATTATACAAGTTGGATCTAAACATTATAGTATGAAAAAAAAACATTCTATAAAGGATGATATAAAAACTATAATAAAAAAAAAAAATAATAATTTCTGGACTAAAAGTACTCTGATTAAGAAAAAACAAGAAGTTTTAGGAATTGATCTATCTATAATACGTTCTTATGTTACAAATACAGTTTACAAAAAAACATATTTTATTAATTTATCTTTAGATCAATTGAACCATTATGCAAAACAAATTATAGGGAAAAAATTGTATATATGTGGTATGTTATCCAATAAAGATAATTATATGAAAAATGAAAAAATATATGGAATCTTTTTGGAAGAAGAGAAGCATGTTACTAACAGTTTTATCATTCATGGAAATGGTAAAAAATATTTCAAATACAAACATTATAATAATAATTTATCATTTGATTCGTATGTGATAATTTGTGAAAGGATACACATGTATCGTATTGATAGTCTTAAAAAGATATTAAAAACATGGATTAATAATAAATTAATATTAAAAATACAGTTAAAGTATTTAAATAAGATAACCATTGATAAATTGGAAAATCTTTTATTGTCTCAAAATATAGGGAATAAAAAACTTCATATCATGATATACAATCGTGAAAATAAAAGTATTTATTTTGAATCTATAAAATATGAATTGGAAATCAACTACAATTTTTTAAAAGAATTAGAAAAAATTCAAGGAGTTGATGTTTGTTTGAATTAAAAAAAAATAGCATTTATTAAAAGTCTTTATTAAATTTGTAATGTAATGTTATAGTTGTACTTTATACTATGTTATAGTTGTGTGGTATTTGATATTGATACAATTGATAAAAACTTAGTATACTAGTATTAGTTTAGTTGCGTAGGGTTTGGTTACTGAAAAAAATGAAAATAAATGTTAGAGTATCTAATGAAACAGATACAAAATATGCTTATATTATTTGTAATAAAATACAGGAATCAGCAAAAATTAGAGGTACAGGTATTGCTAAAAAAGATCCAGAATACATTAAACTAAAAATGATTCTTGGTAATGCAGTTATTGCTTTTTGTAATGATAAAATTGCTGGATTTGGATATTTAGATGTTTTTCAAAAACAGGAATTTGTCGTTAATTCTGGATTAATTGTATTTCCAGAATATAGACAACAAGGATTAGCAAAAATTATTAAATTAGAAATTTTTAATCTTTCAAAAACAAAATTTCCACATGCTAAAATTTTTAGCATTACTACCAATAATTATGTCATTAAAATAAATACAGAATTAGGATTCAAACCAGTTTCATTTAGTGAGATTACTAAATCAGAAAAATTTTGGAAAGGATGTGAAAGTTGTTCCAATTTTGATATATTAACAAGAAATAAAAGAAAAATGTGCCTTTGTACGGGAATGCTATATAATCCGTTAAAAAAACGTAAAAAAAATGAATTAAATGAATTATTTGATGGAGATAGAATTGTTTTGGCTTATAGTGGAGGATTAGATACATCTTATTGTTTAAAATTTTTAATTCAAAAAGGATATGAAGTACATACTGTCATTATTAATACAGGAGGATTTCAAAAAAGTGAATTAAAAAATATTGAAATTAGAGCTTTAAAAATAGGTGCTAAATCACATATATCTATTGATGCGATAGAAGAGTATTATCAGAATTGTATAAAATATCTTATATTTGGCAATATTTTAAAAAATAATACATATCCACTTTCTGTTAGTTCAGAAAGAATATTTCAAGCAATTCAAATTGCAAAATATGCTAAAGATATGAAAGCAAAAGCTATTGCTCATGGTAGTACAGGTGCTGGAAATGATCAAATAAGATTTGATATAGCTTTTCAAATTATTTGTCCAGAAACAATTACTTTATCTCCTATAAGAGATTTTAAAGTTTCCAGAAAAGAAGAAATAGAATATTTAAAAAATTTTGGTATTGCTATTGGGTGGGACAAAGCAAAATATTCAATCAATAAAGGAATTTGGGGGACTAGTATTGGAGGGAAAGAAACATTAACCTCATTAGAGGATCTTCCTAATGAGGCATATCCGAAAAAATTAAAAAGAACAAAAAGTGAAAATTTAGCATTAGAATTCGAAAAGGGAGAATTGGTTGGTGTAAATGGAGAAAGAGCAAAGGCTATAAAAAATATTATAAAAATTGAAAACATTGCCTCAGAATTTGCAATAGGAAGAGGAATTCATATTGGAGATACTATTTTAGGAATTAAAGGTAGGGTTGGCTTTGAAGCATCTGCTGCAATTATTATTATTAAAGCACATCATCTATTAGAGAAACATATTCTTACAAAATGGCAATTATATTGGAAAGATCAATTATCTAATTGGTATGGGATGCTACTTCATGAAGCACAATATTTAGATCCAGTTATGAGGAATATAGAAACTTTTTTAAGCAGTACACAAGAAAGATTAACTGGTCAAGTGAAAGTAGTTTTATATCCATATAGATTTCATTTGGTTGGAATTCAATCTAAGTTTGATTTAATGACATCCAATATGGCTCAATATGGTGAAATGAATTATGCTTGGACAAAAGAAGATATCACAGGATTCACAAAAATTTTGAGCAATCAAATGAAAATGTATCATCATTTAACAGAAGAAAAGAATAAGAAGAAAGAATAATGATTAAAATAGGGATAATAGGAGGAACTGGGTACACAGCAGGAGAATTAATAAGATTGTTAATTTATCATCCTAAAGCTAAAATTATAAGCGTAGTTAGCAAAAGCAATCCAGAATGTTTGATTCATGATGTTCATCAAGATATCTTAGGAGAAATAAATATGAAATTTTCTCAATCATTAGACCCAAAAATTGACCTTGTTTTTCTTTGTTCAGGACATGGTCAATCCAGAAAAGAATTGCAAAATATACCAAAACATAGCAAAGTTATTGATTTAAGTCAAGATTTTAGAAATGATAATCAATCTTCTTTTAAAGATAGAAAGTTTATTTATGGACTACCAGAATTACATAGAAATATAATTCAAGAGTCTAACAATATAGCAAATCCAGGATGTTTTGCTACAGCAATTATTTTAGCAATGTTACCATTAGCTAAAAAAAAATTATTAAAAAAAGATATTCATATCAGTTCTATTACTGGTTCTACAGGTTCAGGCAAACAAATCATTGATACAAATAATTTTAGTTGGAGGAATAACAATATTTCTACTTATAATATATTTACTCATCAACATTTGAATGAAATAGAACAAACAATTTGTCAATTGCAAAATAATTTTTCTCCATACATTTATTTTGTGCCTTATAGAGGAAATTTTTCTAGAGGAATTATATCAACTGTATATACTACTTTGAGTGATAATATGTCTTTAGAAAAAAAGAAAAACATATATTATGATTTTTATAACAATCATCCGTTTGTAGAAATTTCAGAAACAAATATAGATTTAAAACAAGTGATTAATACTAATAAATGTTTTTTACACCTTATTGAAAGAAAAAATCAATTTATCGTTATAAGTATTATAGATAATTTAATCAAAGGAGCTTCTGGTCAAGCTATACAAAATATGAATCTGATGTTTAATTTAGTAGAAACCTATGGTTTAAATTTAAAATCTATTCGTTTCTGAAAAAAACCAATAATGAAATTATTTGATGTTTATTCTATTCTAAATGTAAAACTGCAACAGAGTAAAGGAGTTTATGTTTTTGATCAACAAAATAATATGTATTTAGATTTTTATGGAGGACATGCAGTTATATCTATTGGGCACTCACATCCAAATTATATTCAATCTTTAACAAATCAAATTAATCAAATTTCCTATTATTCAAATAGTGTTATTATTCATCAACAACAAAAATTAGCTAATTTACTTGGAAAGAGTTCAGGATATGAAGAGTATTCATTATTTCTTTGTAATTCTGGAACGGAATCTAATGAAAATGCATTGAAAATTGCTTCTTTTCATACAGGTAAAAAAAAAGTGATTGCTTTTAAAGGAGCTTTTCATGGAAGAACTAGTGGAAGTGTATCAGTTACGGATAATTATAAATTAGTATCTCCATTCAATACTCAACATAACATCACTTTTCTCAAGTACAAAGATCTTGATCTTTTGGAAAAAGAATTACAACATGAAGATGTTTGTGCTGTAATTACGGAAGGAATACAAGGTATTTCTGGTATTATTGATCCAGGATCAAATTTTTTTTGTCAAGCAACTAAAATATGCAAAAAATATGATGCGGTATTTATTGTTGATGAGGTGCAAAGTGGATATGGAAGAACTGGATTATTTTTTGCTCATCAATTATATTCTATTAAACCGGATTTAATAACTATTGCTAAAGGAATGGGCAATGGATTTCCTATAGGAGCTGTATTAATTCATCCTAAATTTAAACCTTATCATGGAATGTTGGGAACTACCTTTGGTGGTAGCCATTTAGCTTGTACTGCAGGAATTTCTGTGTTAGAGATCATTAAAAAAGAAAATTTAATTGCAAATGCTAAACTAATGGGGGAATTATTGTTACAAAAATTACATATAATATCTTCAATCAAAAAAATCAGAGGAAGAGGATTAATGATGGGCTTAGAATTTGATTTTACTGTTGATGATTTAAAAAATGTTCTAATATTTAAAGAAAAAGTTTTTGTTGGTGTATCCAGTAATCCTTATGTTTTGCGATTGTTACCTCCATTGAGTATTAAAGAATGTCATGTTAATTTGTTTGTTAAAAAGTTAAAAAACGCATTATCATTTTTAGGAAAAACATGAAAGAGAATAGTAGTAGTAACAAAAAGGCAATGTTAATATTAGAAGATGGTACAAAGTATAAAGCGTTTCATTTCGGAGCATCAGTTTCTTCTTCTGGAGAAGTAGTTTTTAACACTGCAATGACAGGTTATCCAGAAAGTTTAACAGATCCTTCTTACAAAGGACAAATTCTAACTTATACTTATCCTATTATTGGAAATTATGGAGTACCAATTGATTTTAACAATACTGAGGATACTAAAAAAGAAGGATATATTTGTCCATTTTATGAATCAGATAAAATTCAAGTCTCAGGATTACTAATTTCTTATTATTCTAATCGTCCATACCATTGGAATATGACATATACTTTATCAGATTGGTTAGAATATAATGGTATACCTGGATTATATAACATAGATACAAGATCACTCGCTAAAAAATTGAGAAAAAAAGGTGGATCTATGTTGGGAAAAATTTTAATAGAAAAAGAAAATATTCCCTTTTATGATCCTAATCAAGAAAATTTAGCAAAACAAGTTTCTATTTGTAAAAAAGTTATATATGGAAAAGGTAAATATAAAATACTGATTGTAGATTTCGGGTTAAAGAATAATATTTTACGTTGTTTATTAGCAAGAAATTGTACAATTATAAGAGTTCCATGGGATTATGATTTTACAAAAGAAAAATATGATGGATTAGTACTTTCTAATGGTCCTGGAAATCCAAAACTTTATAAAGTTCCTATATACTATATACGTAAGGTGATGAAAATAGATAAACCAATATTCGGTATTTGTCTAGGGCATCAATTGTTGGGACTAGCAGCTGGAGGAAAAACTTATAAATTGGAATATGCACATAGAGGAGTTAATCAACCAGTAGTATTGATCAATACTAGACAACATTTTATTACATCACAAAATCATAGTTTTGGATTAGATTATACCCCCCAACTTTATAGAAACTGGAAAGTGTTTTTTAAAAATTTGAATGATAATACTTGTGAAGGAATTATTCATAATAGCAAACCTTTTTTTTCTGTGCAATTTCATCCAGAAGCATCTAGTGGACCTATGGATACTGAATTTTTATTTGATATTTTTATGAACTCTGTTATTAGAAGATATAATATTAACCATCTTCAAAAGAATGAAAATAGATAAAGTTATTATCCTAGGATCAGGTGCATTAAAAATAGGGGAAGCAGGTGAATTTGATTATTCTGGAACACAAGCATTAAAAGCTCTTAAAGAAGAAGGAGTTTATACTATATTGATTAACCCTAATATTGCTACTGTTCAAACTTCCAATGAAATCGTAGATAAGGTTTATTTTTTACCTATTACCTCGTTTTTTATCAAAAAGGTTATTGAAAAGGAAAATCCGCAAGGAATTTTGCTATCTTTTGGCGGACAAACAGCATTGAATTGTGGTATACAACTTTTCAAAGAAAAAGTGTTTGAAAGGTATAATATTAAAGTGTTGGGAACCTCTATTGAATCCATTATTCAAAGTGAAGATAGAGATATATTTCGAAAAAAATTACAAAAAATGAAAATCAAAACTGTAAAAAGTTTTGTTGTTCATTCTATAGAAAATGCAATATATTATTCTTCACAAATAGGATTTCCTATTCTCATACGATCTGCTTATACACTTGGTGGATTAGGTAGTGGTTTTGCAAAAGATATTCATGATTTAAAGAAAATAGTCAATCAAGCTTTTTCCTATTCTTCTCAAGTTGTGATAGAAGAATATTTAAATGGGTGGAAAGAAATAGAATATGAAATCGTTAGAGATAAGTATGATAATTGTATTTCAGTATGCAATATGGAGAATATTGATCCTATTGGTATTCATACTGGAGAAAGTATTGTTGTAGCTCCTACCCAAACTTTAACCAATTATGAGTATTTTAATTTAAGGAAACTTTCTTTTGAAATTGCTAGAAATTTTGATATAGTTGGTGAGTGTAATGTCCAATTTGCATTAGATTATAAATCAAATAATTATAGAGTAATTGAAATGAATGCTAGACTTTCTCGTTCAAGTGCTTTAGCTTCTAAAGCAACTGGTTATCCATTAGCATTTGTTTCTGCAAAATTAGCGATGGGATTTGGATTGCATGAATTAAAAAATTCGATCAATAAAACAACTACTGCATTTTTTGAACCATCATTAGATTATGTTGTTTGCAAAATACCTAGATGGGATTTAAAAAAATTTTATGGAGTTTCTAATAAAATTGGAAGCAGTATGAAAAGTGTAGGAGAAGTAATGGCTATAGGTGGATCTTTTGAAGAAGCTTTGCAAAAAGGAATTCGTATGTTAGACATTGGATTATTAGGCTTTATCAATGTGACCCCACCCAAAATAGAATCTGTTAATTTGCTTCAGGAAACTATCAAAGAACCTACAGATCAAAGAATATATTTGTTAGAAAAAGCTTTAGACAAAGGTATTTCGATTCAAAGAATACATCAGTTAACCAAAATAGATCCTTGGTTTTTGTATCAAATGGATAATATGTTGAAAACAAAAAAAAAGATTTCATTTTATGATCATTGGAGCAAAATACCGAAGACGTTATTCCATCAAGCTAAAAAAGAAGGTTTTTCTGATTTACAGATAGCAAGTTTGTTAAAATGTCATCATCATAAAAAATATGATAAAAAAGATGTTTATCATTTAGAACAAGAAATAAGAATATATAGAAAAGAAAAAGATATAGTTCCATATGTTAGACAAATAGATACTTTAGCATCTGAATATCCTGCTCAAACAAACTATTTGTATATGACCTATCACGCGATTCAACATGACGTTTCTTATGATGTAACAGATGGTCAATCAATTATTATCTTAGGATCTGGAGTATATAGAATTGGAAGCAGTGTAGAATTTGATTGGTGTTGTGTTAGTTCTTTACAAACACTTAATAAAGAAGGTTATAAATCTATAATAATTAATTATAATCCTGAAACAGTAAGTACCGATTTTGATGTTTGTACAAGATTATATTTTGAAGAACTGACTTTAGAAAGAGTTTTAGATATTATTGATTTAGAAGATCCAAAAGGAACAATAGTTTCTATGGGTGGGCAAATTCCTAATAATTTAGTTTTGAAGCTTTATGAAAATAAAGTAAAAATTTTAGGTACATCTCCTATTTCCATAGATAAAGTAGAAAATAGATACAAATTTTCTAATGTTATGGACTTATTGGATATAAACCAACCTAAATGGAAAGAATTCTTTAATATTAATCATATTTATCAATTTATCGAAGAAGTAGATTATCCTATTTTAGTTAGACCATCTTATGTTCTTTCAGGAGCTAATATGAACATACTTTCTAATCATGAAGAACTGAAACATTATCTTTTGAATAATAAAATTTCTATTTCTAAAGATAAACCATTAGTCATTACAGAATTTATTCAAAATGCAAAAGAAATTGAATTAGATGCAGTTTCTCAAAATGGAAAAATGTTATATTATGCAATATCAGAACATGTAGAATTTGCTGGAGTACATTCAGGAGATGCAACGTTAGTATATCCACCACATAATTTGTATTTATCTACATTAAGAGAAATAGTTAGAATATCTAAAAAAATATCTAAACATTTTAATATATCTGGGCCTTTCAATATTCAATTTTTATCTAAAAACAATGAATTAAAAGTAATTGAATGTAATTTAAGAGCTTCTAGAAGTTTTCCATTTGTATCCAAAGTTTCTAATTTCAATATGATTGAATTAGCTACTCAAGTTATTATTGGAAAAAGTAAAGAAAAAATAGAAAACAATTTATTGACTATGAATTTTATAGGCGTTAAAGCTTCTCAATTTTCTTTTTCTAGATTGCAAAAAGCAGATCCTGTTTTAGGAGTAGATATGTCTTCTACAGGAGAAGTAGGATGTTTAGGAATCACTTTTGATGAGGCACTATTAAAATCTATGCTTTCTGTTGGGTATACTATTCCTAAAAAAAATATACTTATATCCGGAGGACCAATGATATCTAAATTGGATCTTTTAGAAGTTTTAAAATTATTGCATAAAAAAGGATATGTATTATTTGCAACAGAAGGAACTAATCATTTTTTATCTGATTATGGAGTTCCGTCAGTAAGGGTTCATTGGGGAAATATTGATAAATATCCAAACGTGATTGATTTTATTCAAAATAGAAAATTTGATTTAATTATTAATATTCCAAAAAATTTAAGTAAATCAGAATTAGATAACGATTATGCGATCAGACGTTCTGCTGTAGATTTTAATATCCCTCTGATAACTAATGCTAGATTAGCCAAAGTTTTTATACAGGCTTTTTGTAAGTTATCTATGAACAATTTATTAATTACATCTTGGAATGAATATAAATAATTATATGAAAAATTTTTTCAGTATAGAAGATATCGATGATTTATATGAAATTATAAAAAATTCTATCAAATTAAAAAAGAACCCATATGATTTTCAAAATTATGGAAAAAATAAAACAATTGGATTAATATTTTTTAATCCAAGTCTAAGAACTAGGCTAAGTTGCCAAAAAGCCGCTTTTAATTTAGGATGTAATATTTGGAGTTTAGATGTTAATAGAGATTCTTGGAGATTAGAACTTAATGATGGCACTGTGATGAAACATACTCAAGAACATATTAAAGAAGCAATCTCGGTAATGAGTTTATATTGTGATATTATAGCAATAAGAACATTTCCTAATCTTTTAGATAGAGATTATGATTACGAAGAAGTTTTTTTTAAAAAAATATTGTCTTATTCTAAAGTTCCAGTCGTAAATTTGGAAAGTGCGACTATGCATCCTTTACAGTCATTGGCAGATGCTATGACAATAGCCGAATTTTTTCCTTTTTTGTCAAAAAAAAACAAACGATGCAAAGTAGTGTTAAGTTGGGCACCACATGTAAAACCATTACCACATTCTGTAGCCAATTCTTTTGTTCAATGTCTATCTCGAATAGAAGAAATTGATTTAACTATTACTTGTCCTAAAGAATACGATTTGTATGAAAAATTTTCTAAAGGAATTTATACTACATATGATCAACATAAAGCATTTTTAAACGCAGATTTTATATATGCAAAAAATTGGAGTAGTTATAGACATTATGGACAAATACTACATACAAGTGATGATTGGATGATTACTCAAAAAAAAATGGAATTAACTAATCAAGCTAAATTTATGCACTGTCTACCCGTAAGGAGAAATATAGTGGTCGAAGATTACGTTTTGAATAGTCCTCAATCTATTGTATTACAACAAGCAGAAAATAGAATTTTTTCTACCCAAATGATTTTTTTGAAATTATTATAATTTTTATCATGAAAATCCATATAGTCAAAATTGGTGGAAACTTAATAAATAACCATGACTCTCTTTATTCTGCTTTATATGCTTTTTTGAAAATACCAGACAAAAAGGTTCTAGTTCATGGAGGTGGAAGTTTGGCAAATAATATTTGCAATAAAATGGGAGTTAATCCAACATTTGTACAAGGAAGAAGAGTAACAAATAAAGAAATACTTGATATTGTTGTGATGACGTATGCCGGGCTAGTCAATAAAAAGATTGTTTCTAAATTGCAGTATTATGGTTGTAATGCATTGGGTTTATGTGGAGCAGATCTTAATTGTATTAAGTCACATTTACGTGTTAAAACAACCAATGAAGTGGATTATGGATATGTTGGAGATTTGAATAGTCAAAGTGTAAATTATAGTGTTATGATCTTCCTGTTAAGACATAATATTGTACCTGTAGTATGTCCTATTACTCATAATGGAATAGGAAATCTTTTAAATACCAATGCAGATACTATAGCTTCATCAATAGCAATTTCCTTAATCAAATTATATGAAACAGAATTACACTTTTGTTTCGATAAAAAAGGTGTATTAAGTAATTTACAAGATTCAGAATCTTTTTTTCCAAAAATAGATTTACGTTTATTTCAATCTCTAAAAAAAAATAAAACCGTAATAAATGGTATGATACCAAAATTAGAAAATGCATTTTTTGCTTTAAAAAATGGAGTATCTAAGGTATATATAGGACATCCTGATTATTTAAATGATATAAAGAATAAGACCATTTTATGTCTATAGTGAATTTAAAACTATTAAAAGAAGAGGCAATACAACTACTGATAAAAATTATAAATACTCCATCAGTATCCAAACAAGAACAAGAAGTATCTTTTTTAATAGAAGATTATATGTCTAAATATGGATTTCATATAAACAGAAAATTTAATAACATATGGACTGAAAATAATAATTATATAAAAAATAAAAACACTCCTACCATTTTATTGAACTCTCATCATGATACTGTGCATCCTGGAACTAATTGGTATACTGACCCTTATACGGCAATTATAAAAAACAACAAATTAATAGGATTAGGTAGCAATGATGCTGGTGCTTCTGTAGTAGCGTTAATTTCTGCTTTTATTTATTTGAGTAGTTTATCTATTCTATTGCCTTATAAATTAATTCTTGCTATTACAGCAGAAGAAGAAATTGCTGGAAATGAAGGTGTTAAATCTATTTTATCTGAATTAGGTAAAATAGACGTAGGAATAATAGGAGAACCAACCAATATGCAAGTTGCTATTGCAGAAAAGGGATTAATCGTATTAGATTGCTTAGC
Organism: Blattabacterium cuenoti; assembly: GCF_014252335.1. Classification (NCBI taxonomy): domain Bacteria; kingdom Pseudomonadati; phylum Bacteroidota; class Flavobacteriia; order Flavobacteriales; family Blattabacteriaceae; genus Blattabacterium; species Blattabacterium cuenoti. The sequence goes on along the minus strand of NZ_CP059218.1, from coordinate 302,491 downwards.
CATAGGAAAAAGTGCTCATTCTGCTTTATCACCTAATTCAGGAATTAATGCTATTTATATAGCAACAAAAGATATTGAATATTTGAAAACGATTCGTTTTACTAGAGAATCTAAATTACTAGGTAGAACAACATTAACGGTCACTCAAATCAAGGGTGGTATACAGCATAATATGATACCAGATTCTTGTTCGTTTGTTTTAGATATTAGAACTAATGAATTATATGATCAAGAGGAATTAATTTTTTTTATTAAAAAAAATCTATCTTCAACAATCAAAATACGTTCTTCAATGTATAATTTTTCTTTTATTGATCCAACTCATCCAATTGTATTAAAATCTAAAAAATTAAATCTTAAAATCTATGGATCTCCTACTTTGTCTGATCAAAGTCATATGTCTTTTGCAACTATTAAAATTGGGGTAGGAGATAGTGTTCGTTCTCATACTCCAAATGAGTATATTTATATTTCAGAAATACTAAATGGTATAGATATTTACATACGTTTGTTAAAAGACTTTCAATTTTAACACAAAAACGGTAAATTTGTTATTTTTATTGAATTATTAATTAAATAAGTATGTATGATACAAGAGATAAATGATGAAAGCTTTGAAAAATTTATTAGATCAGTGAATAAACCTATTTTAGTAGATTTTTGGGCTCCATGGTGTGCTCCATGTAGAACTTTGTCTTCTATATTGGAAGATGTATATAATGAATACAACAACAAGGTGTTAGTTGGAAAACTAAATGTTGATCAGAATCCCAAAATTTCTTCTATATATGGAATACGAAGTATTCCTACTATTTTTTTCTTTAAAAATAGAAAAAAAATAGATATGCATATTGGAGTTGCTACTAAAGAGGAAATAAGAAAAAAATTGGATGTTTTAATGAATATTGATTAATATTTTTTTCAAAAAAAATTGTTTTGGTCTGGTAGTTCAGTTGGTTAGAATACATGCCTGTCACGCATGGGGTCGCGGGTTCAAGTCCCGTCCAGACCGCATTTTATGATTAAAAAGTTTTAATTATATATCTGGATTTGGCAAAAAAAATTTTTGTTGTATGCTTGTGCTTTCATAAAAATCGACTATTTGTTTAATTTCTGATATATTGACAAAAGGACATTGTATTCTGACTAATTCTTGTTTGTTAGAAAATAAAAGATCTCCTTGTCCAACTAATTTTTCTGCTCCATTACAGTCTAATATAGTTCTAGAATCTATCTTTGAACTAACTCTAAATGCTATTCTAGCTGTAAAATTAGATTTTATTAATCCTGTAATAACATCTACTGATGGACGTTGTGTTGCAATAATCAAGTGAATTCCAACCGCACGAGCTAACTGTGTTAAACGGGTAATGTATATTTCTATTTCTTTTCGTTTAAAAGAAAGACTCAAATCTGCAAATTCATCAATGATTAGTATGATATAAGGTAAAGGTAATTTGTTATTTTCATTATATTCTTGAATATTTCTTACATTATATTTTTCCATAAGAAAATATCTATTATCCATTTCTTTGCATAAGGAATTTAATGCTTTTGTTGCTATTGTTATGTCTGTAATGATAGGTGTTCTTGTATAATTTGGAATAAAAGCAAAATAAGATTTTGAAATCTTATTGTAAATAGATAATTCTACTTTTTTTGGATCAATTAAAATAAATTTAATATATTCCGGTGATTTATGATATAATAAAAAAATAATCATAATGTTAATTCCAACGGATTTTCCTTGGCCTGTTGATCCTGCTATAAGTAAATGAGGCATTTTTGCTAAATCAATCATAAATATTTCATTGAATACAGTTTTTCCTAATGGAATAGGTAGTTCCTTATTATTACTTTTTTCAAACATTTCTTTAGAATACATGATATTTGTCATATAAACGATGGTGCGTATATTATTTGGAATTTCTATTCCAATTGATCCTCTTCCAGGAAGTGGACCTATTATTCTTATTCCTATAGCAGCAGATACGCTTAAAGCAATTTCGTTTTCTAAACTTTTTATTGTGGAAACACGAACTCCAACCTTAGGAAAAAGTTCATATAAAGTAATAGTAGGACCTATAGTTATTTTTATGTTTTCTATTTCTATTTTATAGTATTTAAAAATTGTAAGAATTTTTTCTTTATTATTTTCTGTTGCTTTTCTATTCTTTATGAAAGAATCATCATATTTTTTTGATTCTGACAATATAATAGGATGAGGTTTGATGTTATAATTAGAAGTAATGATATTGTTTTTTTTATTTTGTTGTTTAAAGTTTACCAAACATGTATTATATCTTTCATATTCATATGGATGATAGATTTTTTTTGGGGGTTGAATTTTTTTTAATCTAATTGTATTCATTGGATAGTGAATACGTAATACCAGTATAATGTATAGTATAAATACTATAGATAAAAGTATTCCTACTCCCAATTTTCCAAAAAAGCTGATCAAAATGTGATTAATTTCAAATCCTAGAATTCCACTTAATAATCCATAATTAGGAATAATTAAAGCGCAAGTAATTGGGATCCATATGCTTAAAAAGAAAAAATTAAATTTTATTAAATGATACTGTTTGATGAAAATTCGTTTGGTTCCAAAAAGTATTATTATACTTTTAAAAAAACATAATATAGGAAAGAAAAAAGAACTAATTCCTATTCCACAGTGGATAAAAAAATGAGCTAAAAAAGCTCCCACTTTTCCAAGTAAATTGTCTACAATAATTTCTTGATTAAATATTTGATATAATTGACTTTGATCTTCTTTCCAATGAAAAAAAAAAGATAAAAAACTTAAAAATAAAAAAATGCTATTTCCAAGAAAAAAAAATCCAATAATATAATAAATAAAATGTTTTTTATTTATTTGATGATTTTTTTTTGAAAAATGATTGTGCATATTATGTTAATTACAATTTTTTTATATTAAATAAATGTATTATCAAATTGCTTTGCAAAAGTACTAATCATTCATGGATTTGTTTTTGAATAACAACATAAATAAAATAACTGAATAACGGTTTTAATAATAATGAAGAAAATAGGACTTTATTTTGGATCATTTAATCCTATTCATGTAGGACATATTATTTTAGCAAATTATATAGTAGAATTTATAAATATAGATAAGATTTGGTTTGTAGTTTCTCCAGAAAATCCATTAAAAAAAAAAGTAATCTTATAGATTATCATCATAGGATTAATATGGTACGTTTAGCTACTTCAAAGTATAAAAAAATGATTTGCTCAAATATAGAATCAGGATTAATACCATCTTATACTATTAATACACTCAATATTATTGAGTACAAATATCCTGAAAATAAATTTATTATTATTATGGGGATGGATACTTTGTCTACCTTAAATAATTGGAAAGATTATAAAATTATTATAAATAAATATGATATTTTAGTATATCCTCGTTTTGGAAAATTTTTAAATCCTTTTTTGGAATATGAATATAAAAATAAAATCTTCTTCCTTGAAGGCCCAATTATTGATATATCTTCTTCTTATATTCGTAAATATATTAGATACGGAAAAAATATTCAACCATTACTTCCACCAGAAGTATGTAAATATATGAAAAAACATAGATTATATAAGAAATAATAAGAAATAATTTGTATTTTATTTTTTATTTATAAAATATTGATAAGCATATTTTAACAATTTCTTAAATTCAAGAAATAAAAAGATCTTTTTTATTGCATCCCAATTTGGTTTTGGTACATAAAAATTTTCTTCTTTGAAATATATATATGGAATATCTGTCACTATAGTTGCCAATTTTTTCGATAAAAACCCTAACTGTTTATTCAGTTCAAGATTTTTTTTCATTTTACCTGGAGGTAAATCATTAATGGACGTGAAAAAATTTTCAATATTATCATATTGTTTAATGAATTTCTTCGCATGTTTTTCTCCTATTCCTGGTAATCCGGGTATATTATCAGAAGAATCTCCCATCATTCCCAATAAATCTATTACTTGTTTAGTATTCTTTATGCCAAATTTGTCTAAAACTTCATTGACTCCTAATATTGTTTTAGGTTGACCCTTAAAAGGTATTCTATAAATTTTTATATTATTTGTAACAAGTTGACAAAAATCTTTATCCAAAGAAACTATATAAACTATATATCCTTTTTTTTCTGCTTGTTTTGCAATGGTACCAATGAAATCATCTGCTTCATATCCATGTTTTGCGTCTAAAAAATAAATATTAAAAGATTTTAAAATTTCTTTAATATATGGAATACCAATCAAAATTTCTTTTGGAGTTTTTTTTCTATTATTTTTGTATTGATTATATTCTTTCTTTCTAAAAGTTTGTTGATAAGTATCAAAAACAACAGACATATAGGAAGGTTTATCTTCATTTAATGTTTTAATCAATAAATATGTAAAATATAGTATACTAGATGTATTTAATCCTTTAGACGTGAAAAAAGGTTTTTTGATATTAGCATAATATCCTCGATAAATAATGGTATATGCATCTATTAAAAATAATTTCTTATTATTCATAATGTAAATTAAATGGATTGTATTATATTTAAGTAATAATTAATAATTTTGTTATTATTCGAATATCATTGATTATCATTGTTTGATAATGAAAGATAGATGAAACCGAAACCATTAAACAAATATATAGTTACAGCAGCTTTTCCATATTCTAATGGGCCTATTCATATAGGACACTTAGCAGGCGTTTATGTTCCAGCAGATATTTTTGTTCGTTGTCTGAAAAGAAAAGATAATAAAATTAAAGTTATTTTTATATCTGGAGCAGATGAACATGGAGTTCCTATTACTATGCAAGCTAAAAAAGAAAAAAAAACTCCAAAAGAAATAGTAGATAAATACTATATCATGATGAAAAATTGTTTTCATCATTTTGGAATACGATTTGATAATTTTTCTAGAACTTCTGCAAAAATTCATCATAAATTGGCTCTATCTTTTTTTAAAGAATTTAGTAATCAAAATATACTTTTTGAACAGGTGTCTGAACAATATTATGATTCAGTAGCACAACAATTTTTACCAGATAGATATTTGTCTGGAACATGTCCTATTTGTAATAGTTCTATAGCATATGGAGATCAATGTGAAAATTGTGGATCCACATTAAGTAGTGAAGAATTAATCAATCCTATATCTACTATAAATGGGAGTATACCAATTTTAAAAAAAACAAAACATTGGTATTTTCCTTTGAATAAATATCAAAAATTTTTAGAAAAATGGATTTTAAAAGATCATAAACATGATTGGAAAGTGAATGTTTATGGACAAGCAAAATCATGGTTACATCAAGGATTAACCCCTAGAGCTATTACAAGAGATTTGAATTGGGGAATTACGATCCCAAAGTATTATGGAAAAGTTTTATATGTATGGTTTGAAGCAGTATTAGGATATATTTCTTCTACCATAGAATGGGCACAACGTAATCGACAGGACTGGAAATATTATTGGAAAGATGATAAAACTAAACTGATTCAGTTTATAGGAAAAGATAATATTGTATTTCATTGCATAATTTTTCCAATCATACTTAAAGCTTATAACAAAGGTTATATTTTTCCTTATCAAGTTGTAGCTAATGAATTTATGAACTTAGAGAAAAAGAAAATTTCTACTTCTAAAGGTTGGGGTATATGGATTCATGAGTATTTGAAAGAATTTCCAAATCAACAGGATACATTACGATATTTTCTTATATCTAAGATGCCAGAAAATAAAGATAGTAATTTTAATTGGAAAGATTTTCAAACAACAAATAATATGGAATTAGTAGCCATATTAGGAAACTTTGTCCATCGTAGTCTTACTCTCATTCAAAAATATAGTAATGGAATTGTGCCAACTCCTGGTTCTTTATCTTTTTTTGACAAAAAAATATTAAAAATAATTCAAAAATATCCAACAAATATTAGTAAACTGATAGAAACCTTTAAATTTCGGGATGCTCTAGGATGTTTTATGGATTTAGCAAGAATTGGAAACAAATATTTAACAAAGGAAGCTCCATGGAAAAATACAAAAAGATTAAATAGTATTCTTTATATAAATATGCAAATTTTAGGAATGTTATCACAATTATCAGAACCTTTTCTTCCATATACATCAGAAAAATTATTTAAAATACTGCGTTTAAAATCTTGTTTGTGGAATCAAATACAAGAAGAAATTTTATCACCAGGACATATATTAGGAAAACCTTTGATATTATTTCAAAAGATAACAAATGATTGTGTGAAAAAACAATTAAAAAAATTAAATAATATATAAGCAAGCATTCAATAAAAAAAGCGGAGAGAGAGGGATTCGAACCCCCGGAGGGAACAAATACCCTCAACGGTTTTCAAGACCGTCGCAATTAACCGCTCTGCCATCTCTCCAGATACAATTAATCATACATAACATTAAATTAATAATTAGAATGGTATTTCTACAATATTTTTTAAAATATCTTTCATAGTTTCTCTTTTTCTTATCAAAAAATCTTTTCCATTTAATATCATTACTTCAGATGGTCTATAACGAGAATTATAATTAGAAGCCATAGAGAAACAATATGCTCCTGCGTTTTTAATACATAAAACATCTCCTTCACGAATTTCTGCAATTTTACGATTTAATCCAAAGGTATCAGACTCACAAATATATCCTACAACTGTGTAAAAACGAAGACGACCATTAGGATTAGAAATATTTTCAATTTTATGATAAGCTTCATAAAACATGGGACGAATGAAATGATTAAATCCTGAATCTACACCTGCAAATACGGTAGAAGTTGTTTGTTTAATAACATTTACATTAACTAAAAAATATCCTGATTCACTAACTAAAAATTTACCTGGTTCCAATATTAAAGTCAATTCTTTTCCATAAGATTGACAAAAATTTTTAAATTTTTCTACAATTGATTTACTTAAAATGGATATATCCGTTGTTTTATCATTTTTGTTATATGGAACTTTAAAACCGCTTCCAAAATCAATATAATCAAGATTGGGAATATCTATAGCAGTATTATATAATACTTGTGATCCCTGTAAAAAATATTTAATATCTGAAATATCAGATCCTGTATGCATGTGTATCCCCTCAATTTTCAATCCTGTATTTTTTAATATTCTTTTCATATGAGGTATTTGATATAAAGAAATTCCAAATTTGGAATCTATGTGTCCTACTGAGATTTTTGTATTACCCCCTGCCATGATATGCGGATTTATTCTGATCCCTACGGGATAATCTGTATGATATCCACCAAATTGTTCCAAAATAGATAAATTGTCTATGTTTATTCTAACACCTAATACTACCGCTTGTGTGATTTCTTCCAAAGAAACACAATTAGGTGTGAAGATAATTTTTTTTGGATTAAATCCAGCTTTGAGTCCCAATTTAACTTCTTGAATAGATACGGTATCTAATCCACTTCCCAATGTTTTCAAAAATTTTAATACATTTAAATTAGTATTTGCTTTACATGCATAATAAACTTGAAACGTATCAAGTTCATTAAATGCTTGTATCATTTTTATGTATTGTTTTTTAATAATTTCAAAATCATATATATAAAGTGGAGTTCCGTATTTTTTTCCTAGTTGTATGAGATATTCTCTATGCATTGTTATATTTTAACATCATACGATACGTTATATATATAATATAACTTTATTCTTGTATTTATTATTTTTTTCATACTATTACTACCACTATATATAGATAGCTAGAGCTATAATAGTCTAATTATAATAGAGATAATTGAATAACATCATTCATTTCTCTAACATAATCAAAGGTAAGTCCTTTGAGATGTTCTTGTTTGATTTCTTGTACATCTTTCTTATTTTCTTGTGAAAGAATGATTTCTTTAATATTAGCTCTTTTAGCTGCAAGAATTTTTTCCTTTATTCCTCCAACAGGAAGTACTTTTCCTCTTAATGTGATTTCTCCAGTCATAGCTAAATTTGGTTTTAACTTTCTTTTTGTATAAATGGATACTAAAGAAGTTAACATGGTAATTCCAGCAGATGGACCATCTTTTGGAACTGCCCCTTCAGGAACATGTAGATGAACATTGTTTTCTTCAAACATTTTAGGATCTATATGAAATTTTTCATAATTAGCTTTAATATACTGTAATGCAATGGTAGCAGATTCTTTCATAACTTCTCCTAAATTTCCGGTAATATTTAAATGTCCTTTTCCTTTTGATAAACTGGATTCAATATATAAAATATCTCCTCCAAAGTTAGTCCAAGCTAATCCTATGACTACTCCTGGAACATCATTTTTTTCATAACGTTCTGGGTCATTTGGAATTCCTAAAATTTTTTCTATGTTTTCAACACTTAAACGTTTTATATATTTTTTATTCATAGCAATATGTTTAGCAGCATAACGAGCTAATTTTGCTATTTGTTTTTCTAATGTTCTTAAACCAGATTCTCTAGTATAACTTTCAATTACTTTTTCAATTTGCTTGGTTCCAAGTATAATATCTGATTTTTTTAATCCATTTTCTTTTAATTGTTTAGGTAAAATATATTTTTTTACAATAGGTGTTTTTTCTTCAATTGTATATCCATTCATTTCAAGAATTTCCATTCTATCTATCAATGCTGGTTGTATATTAGAAAGTGAATTTGCTGTAGCAATAAACAATACTTTGGATAAATCATATCCCATTTCAAGAAAATTATCATAAAAAGAAGTATTTTGTTCAGGATCTAAAACTTCTAACATAGCTGAAGAAGGATCTCCATTTGTGCCTAATCCCATTTTATCAATTTCGTCAATAACAAAAACTGGGTTAGAAGTTCCTACTTTTCGTATAGACTGTAATAGTCTCCCTGGCATAGCTCCAATATAAGTTCTTCTATGGCCGCGAATTTCAGATTCATCGTGTAATCCTCCTAAAGAAACACGTACATATTTTCTTTTCATTGCCGTTGCTATAGATTTACCTAATGATGTTTTTCCTACACCAGGTGGTCCATAAAAACATAAAATAGGAGAACGCATATCCCCTCTTAATTTCAATACTGCTAAATATTCTATAATTCTTTCTTTAACCTTTTCTAAACCATAATGATCTCTATCTAAAATTTTTTTGGCAAAATCTAAATCAAAACTATCTTTTGAATATCTACTCCATGGGAGATCAATCATTAGTTCCAAATAATTTCGTTGTACAGTATATTCTGGCATTTGAGGATTTGTTCTTTGCATTTTTAGAAGCTCTCTATCAAATTGTTTTTTAGCTTCTTTTGGCCATTTTTTTCTAGATGCTTTTGCACGCATTTCATCAATTTCTTTTTCATAAGAAATATCTCCTAGTTCTTCTTGAATGGCTTTTATTTGTTGATGCAAAAAATATTCTCTTTGTTGCTGATCCATATCACTTCTAACCCTAGATTGAATGTCATTTTTTAGTTTTAATTGTTGATGTTCAACATTCAAAAAACGCAATGTTTCCATTGCTCTTTTTTTTAAATCATTGTATTCTAACAATTTTTGTTTATCTCTAGTAGCTAAATTCATATTAGCTGCTACAAAATTTATTAAAAAAGAAGGACTTTCTATATTGCGAATTGCAATACTAGCTTCCGAAGGAATATTTGGATTATCTTGAATAATTTTTATGGCTATTTCTTTTATAGCTTCAACCAAAGCTAGATACTCTTTATCCTTACAAGAAGGTTTTTTTTCTTCTAACGCTATAATCTCAGCTTTAAAATATGGATCATTTTGAATAAAACGATTTACTTTAAATCTTCTTTTTCCTTGCAGAATTACCGTAGTATTTCCGTCAGGCATTTTTAATAATTTTAATATTTTAGCGACAGTACCTATAGAGTATAGATCCTTTTCGCTCAAATTATCTATGACAGAATTTTTTTGAGTTAATACTCCAACGGTTTTATTACATCCATAAGCATCTTGTAATAATTGTATAGACCCACTTTTTCCTGCTATTATTGGAAAAACTATTCCAGTATATAAAACCATATTTCTCACTGTCAATATGCATAATTCTTCAGGTATATCATCTTTAAGAAGCTGATCTTCTTCATCTTGACTCATTAAAGGTATAAATTCAGCTTCAGATTCAAATCCAGATTCGGTAAATATATTTTTTAGTAACATACTAAAATAGATTTCTTACTTAAATGATGATGCATAAGAATCAACAGTACTAAATATACTGTTTTCTATATGAAAAAAAAAACGATTAGTTTATTGTTCTTTTTTTTTATTTTCGATTAGTTTTTCAAAATAATCTTCATTTATAATTTCAATATTTTTTTTTTTTATAGATTTTGCAACTTTTTGCCCAAAATTTTTTCCAATTACTAGAAAATTTACTTTATTATTGATAGTATTAAAAACTTTTCCACCTAAATGTTCTACTACATTTTTTGCTTGATTACGAGTCATTTTTGATAATTTTCCTGTAAATACAAAAGATTTACCATTGAGAGGTAAATATGTTGTTTTGATATTGTTTGATGAAATATATAATCCTTTTTCCATTATTTTTTTAACTAAAAATTTATTTTTATGAATTGAAAAATAATTGAGTATGCTATTAGCAATTTTGTCACCTATTCCTGTAATAGATATCAAATGATTGTAATTTGCATTTATTATGGCATTAATATCACTAAAATGTTCAGTTAACTTTTCAGAAATATATTCTCCCACATGGGGAATACCAAGAGAATATAATACTCTTTTCAAAGATGAATAGTAAATTGATTGATTGATGTTGTTGATGATTTTATGAGCTGATATTTGATTTACTCCATTAATTTGAATAATTTTTTTTTCATTTAATTTATATAAATCGGTTATTTCACATAACAATCCTTTTTTGTATAATTTTTTAATCATTGATTTTCCAATTCCTTTTATATTCATTCCATGTTCGCTAACAAAGTGTTGTATTTCTCTTTGTTTTTTACTTGGACAGTTTATCCTATTAGTACAATAATACAAATCTTTCTTTTTTATTAATAAACTTTGACATGATGGACAATTTTTAGGAAAACATATAGGATTTGTTTTAATTAATCGTTTGTTTATATTAATATTTTTTAATTTTGGTATAATTCCACCTCCTTTTTCTAATAAAAGTGAATCTCCATTATGAATTTTCATATTTTGTATAAAACGATAATTATAAAGACCTACTTTTTTTATTATTGTTCCAGAAATTTTAACTGGATATACGTTAGCAATAGGAGTAATAATTCCAGTACGTCCTACTTGAAAAGTAATATTCAATAAATTAGTTTCAGATAATTTGTTAGGATTAAATTTATAAGCAATTGCCCATTTAGGATATTTATTGGTAGATCCAATAATATATTGATTTTTATATTCATTTATTTTGATAACAATTCCATCAGTATAATAAGGTAATATATGATGTTTATTATTCCAATAGTCTATGAAATGTAAAATTTCTTCTATTGTATTTGTATTGCAACAAAAAATAATTTTTGGAACATTAAATCCCCATAATTTTAAATATTTAAAAGATTTATATTGTGTATTAAACGGTAAGTTTTGTCCTATAACGGAATATGGTATACAAGATAAATGTCTACTAGCAACTACTTTTGTATCTTTCATTTGTAGTGTACCACTTGCTGTATTTCTTTGATTATAATAAGGGCGTAACCCATGTTTAATTCTGTTTGCATTAATTTCTGAAAATATTTTTTTTTCAAAAAAAATTTCTCCACGTATTTCAAGATATTTAGGATGATTTCCCCCTTTTAACTTTAATGGTATAGATTTTATAGTTCGTACATTGGCTATAACGTTTTCTCCTTGTTTTCCATCTCCACGAGTTAAAGCATGAGATAACAATCCATTTTTATAAATTAAATTAATAGAAACACCATCGTATTTTAGTTCACAAACTAAAGAACAAGAATAAAAAATAATTTTTTTTATGCGTTGTATCCAAATCAAAAATTCTTTTTTTGAATAAGTCTTTTTAAGAGAATACATTCTATATTTATGATGAAAAGTAGAAATATAGGAAGATAATTGATGTCCTACTGTTAAAGTAGGAGATTTTGTGTCAAATAATTCTGGGTAATCTCTTTCTAACAAATATAATTCTTTTAATTTTTTATCAAATTCTTCATCAGATATTTTGGATTGATTTAATATATAATATTGATAATTATACATTGATAATTCTTTTCTTAGTTTCAATATTTTTTGTCTAATTTTATGATCATTATTCATATATACAGTAGATAAGATATAAATCACAGAAACAATATATAAACATATAATACATTATAATATCTAAATTAGATTATTATGATACGAATCATTCTTAATAATCCATGACAATCTTTTCGAATTTCAATATTTGAAATTCCGTGTTTTTTCATAAAATTAATAATATTTTCTAAATCAATTGATGAATTAATTTCAAAGTATAAATATACTTCATTATCAAATTGTTTTTTAATCCAAAGGATTATTTTTTTATAAAATATAAATGTATCTTCATCCGGAACGAATAATGCTTGAAAAGGTTCATATTGAACAATATTGGGATGTAGAGATTTTTTTTCAGAAAATTTTATATAAGGTGGATTACTAACAACAATAGTAATATTGTGTTTATTATTATAAACATAAGTGTCAATTAAATTTTTTAAAATATCTATTTTTCTGAACATGATTTGTTCGTTATGCATGTAGGAATTTTGTTTAGCAATCAAAATAACTTTATAAGAAAAATCGAAAGCATGAACTATACTACATTTAAAAAATTTTTTTAATGTAATTGCGATACATCCACTGCCAGTACCTAAATCAAATATTTGTATATTTTTATTATCACTAATATATCGATGATCCTTGATAATCCAATAGACAAGTTCTTCTGTTTCTGGTCTTGGAATAAAGACATTTTCATTGACAAAAAAATTCATTCCAAAAAAATAGGAATTATTAATAACATATTGAATAGGTCTATTCTTTTTTAATTCCCATAATTTTCTAATTAGTTTATGGTATATAACATCTTCGATTTCTTCTTTATGATATAATTTTAACATAATAGAAATTTTATCACATTGAAATACATGAGTAGTTAACAAAAAAAAAATATTTTCTAATTCTCTATATTCTGAATATATTGAATGAAGAGTTTTACAAAACAACTGATAATATTTATTTATATTCATACAAAAAAATAAAATACTGATTTTTATTTAACAATGTTATTTAATGATGATACTATTATTGCGTTAGCTACACCACCAATGGGGGCAAGTGCAATTTCTGTAATTCGTTTATCTGGAAAACAATCCATATATACAGTTGATAGTTTTTTTATTTCTGCTAAACATGGAAAAAAACTGCAAAATCAGTCAACACATACAATTCATTTAGGATATATTTCAGATAACAAAAATAAAAAATTAATAGATCAAGTATTGATATCAATATTTAGAGAACCTTATTCTTACACAGGAGAAAATATGATTGAAATATCTTGTCATGGATCTCAATATATTCAAGAATATATAATAAAGTTATTTTTAGAAGAAGGAAAAGGGATTAGGTTAGCTAACCCTGGAGAATTTACATTTCGTGCTTTTTTAAATAAAAAAATAGATTTATCACAAGCAGAAGCCATTTATGATATTATTTATTCTGAAAATAAAACGAATAATGAAATATCTTTGCAACAGATAAAAGGGACATTGAAAGAATCGATTAAATCGTTAAGAACAAAGTTATTGAATTTTTCTTCTTTGTTGGAATTAGAATTAGATTTTCCTGAAGAGAATAATCCTTCTTTAAAAAAATCAACACTTTTGTCTATTTTAAAAGATTTACAAGTTTCTTTAAACAATTTAATTGAATCTTTTTCGCTAGGAAATGCTATAAAAACAGGAATTATTGTAGTCATTATTGGAAATACTAATGTAGGAAAATCCACTTTATTTAATCAAATTTTACAAGAAAATCGTTCTATTGTATCACATGTTTCTGGTACTACTAGAGATAGTTTAGAAGGTAATGTAATTTTGAAAGGGATTCCCTTTCGTTTTGTGGATACAGCAGGAATTCGTAAAACAACAAACCCAATAGAATTATTAGGAATTAATAAAACTCTGAAAAGCATAAAGAATGCACATGTAATTTTATATCTTTTTGAGGCATATAATGGAATAGAAAAGCAAAAAAAAATTATTCAAACAATTCAAACTTTAAATAAAAAATATCCAATGAAAAAAATTTTTGCTATTGCAAATAAATCAGATATATCTTCTTTTAAAGATTTTTGTAATTTACACTCATCAGTTAATAGAATATTTGATATATCATCCAAAAATAATCAAGGAATCAATAAAATGTTAGATGTTTTAAGTAAATTTTTTTTTGATCAATTTGCGAAAAAAAGAATTATTGTAACAAATAATAGACATTATGAAGCGTTGAAAAAAACATTAGAAGAGATTTCGATTGCTTATAATGCGTTAGCGTTAAATAATAATATTTCAATAGATTTAATTTCTCTACATATAAGAGAATCTTTTCGTTTTTTAGGACAAATTACCGGAGAAATTACCAATGAAGAAGTTTTGAGCAATATTTTTTCTAAATTTTGCATTGGAAAATAATATATAAATATTTATAATTGTGTTAGATATAATAAATGATATAGTTAGAGTCCGTTTTGCCCCTAGTCCTACTGGACCTTTACATTTAGGCGGACTTAGAACAGCATTATATAATTATCTTTTTGCTAAGAAACATAGAGGAAAATTTATTCTTAGAATAGAAGATACTGATAGACAAAGATTGGTTCCTAATTCGGTATCTTATATTTTAGAATCATTGAAATGGTGTAAAATAGAGCCTGATGAGGGGGTTGGATATGGTGGCCCTTATGTTCCTTATTATCAATCTAAACGTTTAGATATTTATCGTTTTTATCTGAATAAATTATTAGATCAAGATAATGCATATTATGCTTTTGATACAGATAAAGAACTCAATGAAAAAAGAAAAGAATATAAGAATATTGGATTAACTTTTTCTTATAATTCTAGTATTAGAATGAATTTAAATAATTCATTGTATATGAATAAACAAAAATTGAAAATAAAAATTAATTCTGGTATACCTTATGTGATTAGATTCAAAATACAACCAGGTAAAAAATTAAAAATATATGATTTGATTCGTGGCAATATAGAAATAAATACCGATGATTTAGATGACAAAATTTTATTAAAATCCAATGGGTATCCTACTTATCATTTGGCAAGTACAATTGATGATTATTTAATGAAAATTACTCATGTTATTAGAGGTGATGAGTGGTTGCCATCTATGCCATTTCATTTATTGTTATATAGAGCATTTGGATGGTCAAATCCTAAATTCGCACATTTACCTTTGATATTAAAAAATGATGGACTAGGCAAAATCAGTAAAAGAAACATGAGTTTAGATTATCCAATTTATCCTTTGCAATGGAAAAAAAATAATACTACAATCAAAGGGTATCGAGAATTAGGATATTTTCCAGAATCTATTATCAATATGTTAGCTTTATTGGGATGGAATCCTGTAGGGGTAGGTAAAAAAGAAATTTTTTCAAAACAAGAATTAATTCATTTATTTTCTTTAGAACAAGTATCAAAATCAGGAATTGTTTTCAATTTTAAAAAGTTAAAATGGTTGAATAAACAATACTTAACAAAAACAGAAAATATAATAGATAATATCATGTTTGTTCTTCAAAATGAACTGACAAAGCGTTCAATACAACAATATAATAAATATAATAATAGAGCCTATCTTGTAAAGATTATACATCTTGTCATTGATAGACTTTATTTTATTCATGATATATGGAAACACACTTTTTACTTTTTTATGGATCCATCTTCATATGAAGATGATTTTTTTAAAAAAATTTGTAATGTACAAAATTTAGATTTGTTAGAATATGTAAAAAAATTATTATACAATATTTCTTTGTTTAATTTGGACAACTTGAAAAATATTTTTTATGAACAAATAAAAGTAAAACGTAAAATTATGGAATTACTTCGTTTTGCTTTAGTAGGCAAACTAACTGGTGTGAATCTTTTGATTATTTTAGACATATTAGGAAAAGCATCTAGCATACGAAGGATAAATAAATTAATCAAACAAATTATGAAAAAACTTTGATATTTGTTTTGACAATAAACCATAAAAATATAGATTTATGTTTTTTAAATGTATAATTCAATGCTTACACATACACATTATGAAAGTGTTCTAATCATTACCCCTATTCTTTCTGATGAACAAGCAAAACAAACGGTAAAAGAATACGAGGATTATATGATACAAAAAGATGGACAGATAGTTTATCAGGAACATTGGGGATTGAAAAAATTAGCTTATCCAATTAAAAAAAAACAAAGTGGTTGTTATCATTTATTTGAATTTTTGTTTTATCCTAATTTAATTTCTAGTTTAGAATTAAAATTAAGACAAGATGAACGTATTTTACGTTTTCTTACTGTTAAACTCAATAAATATGGTATTGAATATGCCAAAACAAGAAGAAATAAAATTAAAAAGTGATGATTGTAGATAAAAATAAAAAACAAAAAAAAAAAATAAATAAAAGTGGTCATGTAGAAGAAGTGAAACAAGTAGCAAGTGGTAATGTAGAAAAAGTGAAACAAGTAAAAAGTAGTAATGTAGAAGCAGTGAAAAAAGTAGTAACTGGTAATGTAGAAACAGTGAAAAAAGTAGAAAGTGGTCATGTAGAAGAAGTGAAACAAGTAGACAGTGGTCATGTAGAAGAAGTGAAACAAGTAGAAAGTGGTAATGTAGAAGAAGTGAAAAAAATAAAAACTGGTAATGTAGAAACAGTGAAACAAGTAAAAAGTAGTAATGTAGAAGCAGTGAAAAAAGTAGTAACTGGTAATGTAGTAGAAACAGTGAAAAAAGTAGAAAGTGGTCATGTAGAAGAAGTGAAACAAGTAGACAGTGGTCATGTAGAAGAAGTGAAACAAGTAGAAAGTGGTAATGTAGAAGAAGTGAAACAAGTAGACAGTGGTGATGTAGAAGCAGTGAAAAAAGTAGTAACTGGTAATGTAGAAGCAGTTAAAAAAGTAGAAAGTGGTCATGTAGAAGAAGTGAAACAAGTAGCAAGTGGTAATGTAGAAAAAGTGAAACAAGTAGAAAGTGGTCATGTAGAAGAAGTGAAACAAGTAGCAAGTGGTAATGTAGAAAAAGTGAAACAAGTAGAAAGTGGTCATGTAGAAGCAGTGAAAAAAGTAGTAACTGGTAATGTAGAAATCGATTCTGTCTCATCAGAAACAGCAACAGAAAGTAATTTTAGATATTTATCTCCCTTAAAGATAGAAACCAAAAAAGAAAAAAAATATTGTTTTTTTCAAAAAAATAATATTAAATATATAGATTATAAAGATTCTTCATTTCTAATTAAATTTTTAAATGCACAAGGAAAAATTCTACCTCGTAGAATTACGGGCACTTTGCAAAAAAATCAAAAAAAATTAAATTCTTCTATTAAAAAATGTAGAGAAATTGGTTTATTACCTTTCGTTACAGATGATTTAAAATAATTATTATGAAAATTATTCTAACAAAAGATGTAGAAAATTTAGGTTTTAAATATGATGAATTAGAAGTTAAACCAGGTTATGCTAGAAATTATTTAATACCAAAAGGTTATGCAATTTTATCTTTTCCTGGAATGGTCAAAGATATTAGTGAAATTATGAAACATCGTTCTAAAAAAGAAGAATCTATCATTGAAAAATCTAAAGAAATAGAAAAAAAATTAAAAGGATTAACATTACAAGTAAAAGCTAAAGTAGGACAAGGGGGAAAATTATTTGGGTCAGTTAGTAATAAAGATTTAATGGAAGTTTTAAATAAAAAAGGAATTTCTATAGAAAGAAAACTAATAAGAATTCCTGGAAATAAAATTATAAAAACCATTGGGAAACAACATGCTATTATTCGTTTGCATAAAGAAATAGAAATTGATTTTAATTTTGAAGTAGTTACGTATTAATTAAAAATATTTTTATATCAAAACAAACAATTTTTTAATGTTATTGTCCAATATAATATTGGCACAAAATTGCCATATTATGGCCATAATAAATATATGTATGTACTGTTTTGTAAGCATCATATATAATTAGTATAGTAGCATAATTAATCAAAAAAGCTAGCTAACTAACGAAATAGATACATCAAGTAAATTCTTATAAATTAATTATGGCTGTTTAGTACGTACTGAATTTTCATTTTTTTACCAGCTGAACTTCAATTGTATCATTTATTGTTTATTTTTGAATTATAATGTCAATATATATGAGTATATATGAGGTAAGGCATAACAGTAACACCTAATATTACAACATATTCCAATAGAATATAATAAAATCAATAATGAATGTAGTATAATGCTAATTTTAGATTGCATAAAACAAAATTATTTTTTATATTTAATATATCATATCTGTTAATTTCATATTGTTGGAGTAAAGAAAGTATGAGTGTAGTAGAGTCAGTAGTAAAGTAAATGGATATATTTTGTTCATGAAAAAAATAGCTATACAAGGTGTTAAGGGATGTTTTCATCATGCAGCTGTTTCAAAATATTTTAAAGGATGTAGTTATACATTAATCGAATGTTCTTCTTTTAGAGAGTTGGCTATTTCTGTTTTTCTATCAAATGTGGATCTTGGTGTTATGGCAATAGAAAATACTATTGCTGGTACTATTTTGACTAATTATAGTCTATTGTATGAATATAATTTAAGAATAGTTGGAGAAGTGTATATGCCAATTCAACATCATTTAATGGCTTATCCTGGACAAACAATAGAGGATATTAAAAAAATTTATTCTCATCCAATGGCATTATTGCAATGTGAACTATTTCTAGAGGAACATCCAGATATACAAATCTATAAATATTCGGATACAGCATCAGCAGCAAAATATATTTCTAATTTTAAAAAAAAAGGATTAGCAGCTATTGCATCTTCAGATGCAGCTATAGAATATGGATTGGAAATTATATCAAGTAATATACAAACTATTAATAAAAATTTTACTAGATTTTTCATAATAAAAAATTTTTCAAAAAAACAAAAAGAGGAAGATAATTTTAATAAAGCTTCATTAATATTTAAAATATTGCATACGACAGGTAGTCTTGCTCAAATATTGAGTTTAATATCTAATTTAGGAATTAATATGACTAAAATACAATCTATTCCAATAATACAAAGACCATGGGAATATTCTTTTTATGTGGATATTATTTTCAATAACATCAAAGATTATAAATTGATGAAAAATAAGATTAAAAATGTCTCATGTATTCATCAATTTTATATTATGGGAGAATATAAAAAAGGAATAATTAGATTATAATGATTGTAGTAGCAAAAAGAATGCATAATATATCAGAATACTTTTTTTCCGAGAAAATGAAAGAAATTTATAATCTTAATAAAAAAGGAATAAGTGTTATTAATTTGGGTATTGGAAATCCTGATTTACTACCTCCAAATGAAGTAATACAAAAAATGAAAAATGCTTCAGAATTATATGATGCAAATACTTATCAAAGTTATATTGGAATAGAAAAATTAAGACAAACTATTTCTGTTTGGTATAAAAAAAATTATCAAGTTGATTTAGATCCAAATAAAGAAATTTTACCTTTAATGGGATCTAAAGAAGGAATTATGCATATTAGTATGGCTTATCTGGAAAAAGGTAATAAAGTATTGATTCCAAATCCTGGATATCCTGTTTATTCATCTATTTCTCAACTTGTTGGATCAGAAATTATATATTATCATCTTCATGAACAAGAAAACTGGATTCCAAATATAAAAACTATGGAAAAACAAGATTTAACTAATGTGAAAATAATGTGGATTAATTATCCTCATATGCCTACAGGTACTACTGCAACTTTTGATCAGTTAACAGAAATAGTACGTTTTGCAAAAAGAAATAATATTTTATTAGTGCATGATAATCCTTATAGTTTTATATTAAATAATGAACATCCTTTAAGCATTTTTAATATTCCAGAATCTAAAGATATATCTCTAGAATTAAATTCTTTAAGTAAAAGTTATAATATGGCAGGATGGCGTATTGGGATGTTAATTGGTAATCAAGAATTTTTGAACAATATTTTAAAAGTAAAAAGTCAAATGGATTCTGGAATGTATTATCCAATTCAAATCGGGGCTATTGAAGCAATGAATCAACATAATTCTTGGTTTGATAAATTGAATATAGAATATTATAAAAGAAAAAAAATAGTATGGGAAATATGTGATCGTTTATCTTTAAAATATAGAAAAGAAAGTTCCGGAATATTTGTTTGGGCAAAAATACAAAATGGAGAGCATAATGATATAAAGTGGTCGGAAAAAATTTTACAAAAATATCACATTTTTATTACTCCTGGAAGTTTGTTTGGTAATAATGGTAAAGGTTATGTCAGATTATCTATGTGTAGTTCTATTACGAATTTAAAAAAGGCAAAAAATAGAATTTATTCATGATCATTGGAATTATAGGATTAGGATTAATTGGAGGATCTATCAGTTTAAAATTAAAAAACTCCAATTTTGGGACTCGATTTATAGGTACAGATCAAAATGAAAAAAATGCTCTTAATGCTATAAAATTAGGAATTATAGATGAGGTACTTCCAATAGATGAGCTTATTATGCAATCATCAGTTATTATTTTGTCTATTCCAGTAGATGGAATAGAAAAACTTCTTCCAAATATTTTAACTAATATTAAAAATAATACTGTGATTTTAGATACTGGATCTACAAAATTTAATATTTGTAATAGTGTTTCTTTTCACCCAAAAAGAAGTCGTTTTGTAGCTACACATCCTATTGCTGGAATTGAAACTTCTGGACCAAGATCAGCCAATCCTAGTCTATTTCATAAAAAAAATTGTGTTTTATGTGATTCAGAACATAGTGATCCAGATGCGATTTCCATAACAGAAAAAATATACTCAATCATGAAAATGCGCATCATTTATTTAACATCCAAAGAACATGATTTTTATATTTCTTATGGATCTCATTTGCCTCATGTAGTTTCCTTTTCTTTAGCAAATTCTATTTTGGATAAAAAAGATAATAAGGAAATGTTTGATATGATGGGTAGTGGTTGGGAATCAACTACACGTTTGGCAAAAAGTAGATCTGAAACGTGGGTACCAATTTTTCTTTCTAATAGAGAAAATTTAATTAAATCTATAGAAGTTTATATGACTTATTTAAAAAAATTTCAAATTCTTTTGAAAAAGAATAAATTAAATTGTATTGATCAATATATAAAAACAGCAAATGATATGATCAAAAAATCAAAAATATATATAAATTAATGTTTTGTGATGGAAAAAAATATTATTAATAATAAAATAGATAGGTCTTGGATTGATAAATTTAATAAACCTATTACGATTTCTGGTCCTTGTAGTGCAGAAAGTGAAGCACAAGTTTTAGAAACGGCTAAAAGGTTAGATAATAAATACATAAATATATTTAGGGCAGGTATATGGAAACCAAGAACCAAACCAAATAATTTTGAGGGAATAGGAGAAAAAGGGTTGCATTGGTTACAAAAAGTCAAACAGGATACAGGATACATGGTAGCAACAGAAGTTGCTAATGAAAAACACGTAAAATTAGCACTATCCTTTGATATAGATATCCTTTGGATAGGAGCTAGGAGTACTGCAAGTCCATTTATTATTCAAGAAATAGCGGATTCTCTAGAAGGAAATAAAGAAATCATCATTTTAGTCAAAAATCCTATTCATCCGGATTTAGAATTATGGATAGGAGCACTAGAACGTTTATTTGCAAAAGGAATTCGAAAATTAGGAGTAATACATCGTGGATTTTATACCTATAACAATTCAAGATTACGTAATCAACCTAATTGGAATATTTTGTTAAAATTTCGTAAAATGTTTTCTAGAATTCCTTTAATTTGTGATCCTTCTCATATTTGTGGAAATAAAACTGGAATTTATGATATAGCAAAAATTGCTTATCATTTATTCAAATATGATGGTTTTATGATTGAAAGTCATTGTGATCCATTGCATGCATGGAGTGATGTGAAACAGCAAATGACACCAGAAGAAGTTACAGATTTGTTGAGAAATTTAAAATATACAAAAAATAAAAAACAGAATGATGATCAGGCTAGTTTGAATTCATTAAGAATTTTAATTGATGAAATAGATGACAATATGATTTATCTTTTATCAGAAAGAATGAAAATATCTAAACAATTAGGAATTTTGAAAAAAACAAAATATTTATCTTTTGTTCAGCCAGATAGATGGAAATATATATTGACTAGATCTTTAAAGTTAGGACAAGAACTAGGTATTTCGGAAAGTATTATAGAAAATTTTTTCAAACTATTACATGAAGAATCTATAAATATTCAAAAAAATATGTAATATAATCTTATGTCTTATTTATTTACTAGCGAATCTGTTTCAGAAGGACATCCTGATAAAATATCTGATCAAATATCAGATGCTATATTAGATCATTTTTTGGCATATGATTCAGAATCTAGAGTTGCTATAGAAACATTAGTGACCACAGGTCAAATTATATTAGCTGGAGAAGTGAATTCTAAAATTTTGGTCAATTTTTCAAAAATAGCTCGTGATCTTCTGAGAAGAATTGGATATACTAAAAATGAATACAAATTTAATGCAGATTCTTGTGGAATTATATCTTCGATTCAAGAACAATCTTTAGATTTATATAAATATCATAAAAACTATCAAGGAGCTGGAGATCAGGGAATAGTATTTGGATATGCAACTAAAGAAACAGATAATTATATGCCGTTATCATTAGAAATGGCTAATCATTTGTTAAGGGAACTTCAGGCAATAAGATATGAAGGAGAAAAAATGACTTATT
The DNA here is from genome assembly GCF_014252335.1 of Blattabacterium cuenoti. Classification (NCBI taxonomy): domain Bacteria; kingdom Pseudomonadati; phylum Bacteroidota; class Flavobacteriia; order Flavobacteriales; family Blattabacteriaceae; genus Blattabacterium; species Blattabacterium cuenoti. The sequence continues at coordinate 279,392 of NZ_CP059218.1, read as the reverse complement.
TACGTCCAGATGCTAAATCACAAGTGACTTTAGAATATTCTAATAAACATGTACCTATTCATATTCATGCTATTGTGATATCCACTCAACATGATGAATTTGATACAGAAACAAAAATGCATCAAAGAATAGTAAAAGATATTAGAAATATTTTAATACCAAGGGTACAAAAACTGTTTTCAAAAAACATAAACAGACTATTTACAAACAAAACAAAGTATTATATCAACCCTCTAGGAAGATTTGTCATAGGTGGTCCTCATGGAGATACTGGATTGACAGGTCGAAAAATTATAGTTGATACGTATGGTGGAAGAGGTTCTCACGGAGGTGGTGCTTTTTCTGGAAAAGATCCATCAAAAATAGATAGATCTGGATCTTACGCGGCTCGGCATATTGCAAAAAATCTTGTTGCTGCAGGAATTGCAGATGAATTATTAATTCAGATTTCTTATTCGATTGGAATATCAGATCCTATAGGAATCTTTGTTAATACTTATGGCACTTCTAAACCAAAAATTCATGACGAAGAAATAGTTTATAAACTACGGAAAAATTTTGATTTTAGCCCTTATGCTATAATAGATAGATTAAAATTGAGTAATCCCATTTATGAAGAAACATCGACATATGGACATATGGGAAAAATTCCAATGAAAACTAAAAAGTCTTTTGTTGATATAATGGGAAATAAAAAGGAAAAAGAAGTAGAACTTTTTACATGGGAAAAATTAGATTATGTTTCTTGCATAAAAGAAATGTTTCATTTTTAATTAATTTAATTAAAATTTTAATGTAAACAAATTATGTCTTATAATTTATTGAAGGGTAAAAAAGGAATCATTTTCGGAGCTTTAGACGAATCTTCAATTGCATGGAAAGTCGCAGAAAAGGCATATGAAGAAAAAGCTACTTTCATTCTAACAAATACACCAGCAGCATTAAGAATGGGAAATATTAAAAAATTATCTAATCAAACAGAGTCTATTATTATTCCAGCAGATGCTACTTCAATGCATGATTTAGATATTTTATTTGATAAAAGTTTAGATTTTTTTGGAGGAAAAATAGATTTTATTTTGCATTCTATAGCTATGTCTATTAATCTTAGAAAGAAAAGATCTTATCCTACTATTAATTATGAGTTTTTAAAAAAAGGATGGGATATATCCGCAGTATCTTACCACAAAATTATGAAAACGGCTTGGGAAAAAAATGCTATGAATAAATGGGGATCTATAGTAGCTATCACTTACGTTGCATCTCAACGATGTTTTCCTAATTATGTTGATATGTCTGATTATAAATCTTATTTAGAAAGTATTACACGAAATTTTGGTTATTATTGGGGGCTTAAAAACAAAGTTAGAGTTAATACAGTATCACAATCTCCTAGTATTACTACGTCTGCAAATGCTATCAAAGGATTCAAACAATTTTTTATTTTTTCTGACAAATTATCACCATTAGGAAATGCTTCTGCAAAAGATTGTGCAGATTATATTATTACACTTTTTTCTGATTTAACTAGGAAAGTTACTATGCAAAATTTATATCATGATGGAGGTTTTTCTAAAATTGGAATTCTTGATACTATTATATCATAAATTATTGAATTTAATATGAAAAAAAAAATTATAGCTCCTTCTTTATTATCTGCTGATTTAGCGTTTCTATATAGAGATATCGAAATGTTAAATAACAGTGATGCAGATTGGTTTCATATTGATATTATGGATTATTCTTTTGTTTCTAATATTTCGTTTGGTGGATTATTTATTCAATATGTCAAAAAATATGCATCCAAACCTATAGACGTCCATTTAATGATTTTTCAACCTGAACGATATATCAAACAGTTTAAACAATATGGAGCAGATCATATACATATTCATTATGAAGCATGTATTCATTTAAATAGAACGATTTCTTATATTAAAGAAAATGGGATGAAGGTTGGTGTTGCATTGAATCCACATACTCCTATACTTCTTTTAAAAGACATCATAAAATATATAGATTTTGTTTTATTAATGAGTGTCAATCCTGGTTTTAGTGGACAAAAATTTATTATACAAACCTATAAAAAATTAAAAGATGCTAAAGATTTAATATCAAAAGAACAATCTTCTGCTTTAATAGAAATAGATGGTGGAATTAATTTAGATAATTCTTCAGTATTATTTAAAAATGGAGCTGATATTTTAGTATCAGGAAGTAGTATTTTTTCTGCTTCTCATCCGACAAAAATTATTAAAAAAATGAAATCTGTATATTAATAATTACATTTCTATTTATTATGATTTCTAGAGAAATTATAGAAAAAATATTTTCTATTTCTTGTATAGAAGAAGTAATTGGGGATTTTGTGAATTTAAAGAAAAGTGGAATGAATTATAGAGGACTTAGTCCATTTTCGAATGAAAAAACACCATCTTTAGTTGTTTCTCCAATAAAAAAAATATGGAAAGATTTTAGTTCTGGAAAAGGTGGAAATGTAATTACGTTTCTGATGGAACACGAACATTTTACTTATGTAGAATCTTTGCATTTTTTAGCAAAAAGATATAATATACAAATACCTAAATGTAGTCATACAATCAAACAAGATAAAAAATATGAAAAATTATATTTAATCCAAAAAAATGCTACTTCTTTTTTTATTCGTCAATTATATTCTAAAGAAGGAAAAGAAAATGGATTGAGATATCTTATGCAAAATAGAGGGTTGAATATGACAACAATTTCAAAATTTGGATTAGGATATGCACCTACTTATGGTGATCAATTTACTAAAATTTATTTGGAAAAGGGATATAATATAAATGATTTAAAAAATTCTGGGTTGACTCGATATAACAACAATAATTATTTTGATTGTTTTCGTAATCGTGTTATGTTTCCAATTTATAATTTATATGGTCAAGTAGTAGGTTTTGGAGGTAGAATACTTAATAATATTTATCCTACAAAATATATTAATTCGTCTGAAAGTGATATTTTTCAAAAAAGTAAAATTCTATATGGATTATTTCAAGCTAAGAGAAGTATTTTAAAAGAAGGATTTTGTTATTTAGTAGAAGGATACATTGATGTTCTTTCATTACATCAATTTGGAATCAAAAATGTTGTTTCTTCTTCGGGAACATCTCTTACGATTGATCAAATTTTGTTAATAAAAAAATTTGCAAAAACCATTATTATATTTTATGACGGAGACCGTTCTGGAATTAAAGCAGCATTGAGGGTAATAACTATGATTATTGAGCAAGAAATGAATGTACGTATATTATTGCTTCCTAACGGAGAAGATCCAGATTCTATGGTCAAACGATATTCTTATTCTCAATTATTACATTTTATATATAAAAATAATTATAGTTTTATTTCTTACAAAAAAAAAATTTTTGAAAAATTTTATAAAGGTGATCCAGTTAAAAAATCGTTCTTAGTTTTAAATATTTTAAAAATCATTTCAAAAATTTCTCATTCTCTTCAAAAAGAATTCTTTCTTCAAGAAACTTCTCAGTTATTTGACATCAAAAAAGAAATTATTGATTCTGAATTAGAACACATAATAAATAAACAAAAAATAAAAACCACTAAAATAAAAAAAGATATAGATATAATAACTAATATTAAAAATGCCAATTTTTATACTATTGAAAAAACATTGATACAATTAATTTTAAATTATGGAGATAAAATAATAAAAAAAGGAGAAAAAAATAATCATATTACACTTTTAAAAGTCATACAAGATAGTTTTTTATCTTATAAAGATTATTTACTTATAGATTTTGATTCTCGTCAACAATTATTTTCTCAAATTGTTTTAAAAAAACGATCTATAGATCAATTGAAAAAATTAGATATTTTTAAAAAATTTAATGCAAAAAATCAAGATAAATCTTATTTTTTATCAAAATGGAATAAAAAAGGAATTGAAGTCCCTTCCAAAGAAGAACAATTTAGTCAGTATTTTATGGATATTTTATTATTATATAAGTCTAAGTGTATTTCGAAATTAATTAATAAAGAAATTACAAATTTTCAAAACAATATAGAAAAGGATAATAATTCTATAATTATAAAAAAAATTATGCATTTAACATATTTAAAAAATAAAATTCATAAAAAACTTCATAGATATGTGATTGGATAATGAGTTTGAGTTTTTGATTCTTATAAATAATTTGGGTAAATTAGTATAAAATATTGATGAATAATGAATAACTTAATTGGAAAACAAGCTCCTAATTTTTCAGCATCTGCAGTATTGAATGGTAAAAATATTGTACAAAATTTTACTTTAGAACAGTTTCACGGAAAAAAATATGTCATTCTTTTATTTTATCCCAAGGATTTTACTTTTGTTTGCCCTACAGAATTATATGTTTTTCAAGACAATTTGAAAAATTTTCAATCTAAAAATGTACAACTTATTGCAATTTCTACGGATTCAGAACAAGCTCATTGGAGTTGGTTACAAATTCCAAAAAAACAAGGTGGTATATGTGGTATTACATATCCTTTAGTATCTGATATTAATAAAATTATATCTTACAATTATGGAGTTTTATCTGGTGAATGGATTTATAATAAAGAGTCTTTATTTGTTAAAACTCAGGGAGAGTTAATAGCTTATAGAGGGTTGTTTATAATAGATATAAAAGGAATTATTAGACATATTCTAATTAATGATTTTCCTTTAGGAAGAAATGTTAATGAAGCAATTAGAATTGTAGATGCACTTCAATCTTATGAACAAAACGGAGAAGTATGTCCTGCTAATTGGAAAAAAGGAGAAAAAACTATGAAAGCTAATTATAGTGGACTTTTGGATTATTTATCTGAATGATAAACAATTCAATAAAATGAGTAAAATCAAAATTGCATTTTATACTATTGGTTGTAAACTTAATTATGCAGAAACCTCTACAATATCCAGACAATTTTCTAATTTAATATATCAACATGTTGGCCACGAAGATGTTGCAGATATTTATGTGATTAATAATTGTTCTGTCACAAAAAATGCTGAAAATGAATTTCATTATATTATTCGTACCTTAATGCATAAAAATGAAAAAGCTTTTGTTATTGCAATAGGATGTTATACTCAACTGAATCCAAAAGCAATTTCTTATATCAAAGGAGTAGATCTGGTTTTAGGTTATGAAGCAAAATGTAATATCACAAATTATATATCTTTTCCATTATCAAAAAGATATCCAGCTACAATAATATCTAGAAAAACATATCCATTATCAAAAATATATCCATATACAATAATATCTAGAAAAACATATACTTTTTTTTCTTCTTATTCTATTGGAGAACGAACTCGTTCTTTTTTAAAAATTCAAGATGGTTGTGATTACCGATGTAGTTATTGCATTATTCCTATAACAAGAGGACCATCTAGATCTGATAGTTTAGACAATATTTTAAATAAAATTAAATATATTTTCAATAAAGGCGTTAAAGAAATTGTATTAACTGGTGTTAATATAGGAGATTATGGAAAGAAAATATATGGAAACTATAATCGACGTTCCTATACTTTTTTTGATTTAATACAGGCAATAGATGAAATAAAAGAAAAAGGTAGAATACGTTTATCATCCATTGAGCCTAATTTATTGAAAACAGAATGTATTGAATTTTTATCTAAAAGTAATCATTTTGTTCCTCATTTTCATATTCCTTTGCAATCTGGAAGTAACTATATTTTAGGAAAAATGCAAAGACGTTATAACATAGAACTTTACAAAGATAAAATTAAATATATATTACATTGTGATCCTGATGCTTATATAGGTTCTGATGTTATTGTAGGGTTTCCAGGAGAAACACATCAACATTTTTTGGAAACATATTGGTTTTTAGAAAAATTAAATATTTCTTCTTTGCATGTATTTTCTTATTCTAATAGACCAAAAACAAAATCTATCAATTTTCATAATGATTTATCTAAAAAAAGAAAAAGTCAAAGAAATAAAATATTAAGACATTTATCAAAAACAAAATATATTTCTTTTTGTGAAAGACAGATTAATAAGAAAAAAGTTGTATTAGTTGAAAACAATCATTTTAAAAGAAAATATTTATATGGATATACAGAAAACTATATTAGAACGAAAATACTTTACAATCCAATATTTCAAAATACTTTTCAAAAAGTGATTTTAATGAAAATTGATCCAAAAGATGGAATGATGATAGCTACATCAATTGCATAATAATTAAATATAAATTTTATTGGTTTTATTGGTGGTATAAAATAACTTGAAAAATTTTTTTAAAAGATTGTTTTACTATATTTTTTGCTTCAGAAAAAGACATATGTTCTTGTTTTAATTCTTCTTTTAAAGAAGTCATTTTTTTATTTTTAATTCCGCAGGGAATAATATGATCAAAATATCGCAGGTTGGTATTTATATTAATGGCAATACCATGCATGGTGACCCAACGACTCATCCTAATTCCTATTGAACATATCTTTTTAATTTTTCCACTATTTTCATTTAATAACCAAACTCCAGTTTTTCCTTGTAATATTTGTCCTTTTATTCCATAATATTTTAAAAAATGAATAATCATTATTTCCAAACAACGTAAATATTTATGAATATCTGGGAAAAAATAATCCATATCCAAAATTGGATATATAACTAATTGTCCAGGTCCATGATAAGTAATATCTCCTCCTCTGTCTGTTTCATAAATAGGAATTCCTATTTTGTTTAAAAAATCGTAAGATACTAATAAATTTTTATGATTTCCATTTTTTCCTATAGTATATACATGAGGATGTTCTACAAACAATAAATATCCAACTGAATTATAATCATATAACTTTTTTTTTAATTTTTTTTGTTTAAGTAGTTGATTGAATAAAGTTTTTTGATATTGCCAAGTTTCTTGATATTCTTTTTTTCCTAAATCCTCGAAAAATAGGATTTTATTTATCATAGTTTTTGATTATTGAAATTTTTATTTAAAAAAACAAATGTATTTTCGTCTTACAAATATATTCATATAATGTCTAATTTTGACAATTCTTCAGAACAGCAAATTATACGCATAAAAAAATTATATAAATTAAAATCATTAGGAATAGATCCTTATCCAGCGAAAGAATATGAAATATCTCATTTAATTGGAACTATAAAGTTTATAGATAAAAAAAAAATTTGTATTGCTGGACGTTTAATACGTTTACGTATTTTAGGAAAAGCGTCTTTTGGAGAAATTCAGGATCATACAGGACGTATACAAAGTTATTTTAAAAATTTTTCTTATTCATCTTATTCATCAATAACAGACAAAGAAAAACCAAATTTTTACAATATTTTTTTTAAACAAAGACTTATAGATATAGGAGATATTATTGGAGTAGAAGGTTTTTTATTTAAAACTAAAATGAATGAAATCACAATTTATGTACAAGAATTCACTCTTCTTTCTAAATCTTTGCGTCCTTTACCACAAGTAAAAGTAGATAACAAAAATAAAAAAATATATGATGCTTTTTCAAATATAGAACAACGGTATAGAATGCGTTATGTTGATCTTATTGTGAACGATCATGTAAAAAATATTTTTTTAATAAGAACACGAATTTTTAAAGAAATTAGAAATTTTTTAGACCAAAAAGGTTATTTAGAAGTCGAAACACCTATATTACAATCTATTCCTGGAGGTGCAATTGCACGTCCTTTTAAAACCTATCATAATACGCTTGGAATTCCTTTGTATTTAAGAATTGCTAATGAACTGTATTTAAAAAGATTAATTATTGGAGGATTTCATGGAGTCTATGAATTTTCTAAAAATTTTAGAAATGAAGGTATGGATCGTATGCATAATCCAGAATTTACGGTTTTAGAACTGTATGTAGCGTATAAAGATTATTATTGGATGATGAATTTTACAGAACAATTAATGAAATATCTTTATGAAAAAATTTTAGAAACTAATGAAATATATAATTTTCAAAACAATTTTGTAACATTACAATCATCATTTCCTAGAATCCCAATTATAGAATCTATTCAACAACATACTGGATTTAATATTCAAAATATGAATATAAATGAGTTAATAGAAATTTGTAAACAATTGAAGATAGAGGTAAAACAAGAAATTAGTAAAGCAAAATTAATTGAAAATATTTTTAAAGAAAAATGTGAAACAAATTATAAATATCCAACTTTTATTACTGATTATCCTATTGAAATGAGTCCTTTATCAAAACAACATCGCCAAAATCCAAATTTATCAGAACGTTTTGAACTGATTATTAATGGAACAGAAATTGCTAATGCATATTCAGAACTTAATGATCCTATTGATCAATTAAATCGATTTCGAAAACAAATGAAACTATCAGACAAAGAAAAAGATGAATCAATGTTTCTTGATCAAGATTTTATACGGTCTTTAGAATTTGGAATGCCACCCACTTCAGGAATTGGAATTGGAATAGATAGACTAGTTATGTTAATGACAAAACAAAATTCTATTCAAGAAGTATTATTATTTCCTCAAATGCGTCCAGAAATTAAAAAATAATATTATGTTATATGATATGTATGGATGGTATTGTATGCATTAATCAATTTTGATTCCTAAAACTTTTAATCCATTTTCTGTAGCTATTTTCACTAAATTATTTATATCATAATAATGACAAGCTTCTAACATAACACGCAATTCAAGCCATAGATTACCATCAGAAAATGGTTTATATATGTCACAAATATTATCTGTTCCAAAAGCTACTACAATCCCTTTAGTAATCATTTCATCGACAGGAGTTATAGAATTATGACTTGGAGTTAATTGTTCACTTCTTTTGTGATCAATCCACGCGATAGGACAAGATATTACCATTAAATCTGCTTTGTTAATTAAGTTATATGTTTTATCACGATATGTTTTATCGTGTGCAGCTAAAGAAATACTATGAATTGCTGCTACTTTTCCTTGCATTCCATATTCAATGGTTTTTTTTGCAAGTTGTTCAGTTTCTTTTTCATTATTAATATTCAATTGATCTACATGCACATGCACATATTTTTTATGATTTTTAGCCGTTTCCAATAAAATATCTAAATGCTCTTGTTCTTTACCACTATCTTTAGATGGTAATCCACCTATAATATCGACAAATTCTATGGACTTGTCAAACCAATATTTTGCTGTTTTATCCAATACACCTTTAAGGACTTGATTAGCAAAACGAATATGAATATAATCACCATAATTATTTCTCAATTGTTCAGCTGCTTTTAATGCTCGATCTTCTATAATTTCATCTACATCAATAAATGTACACAGAGCTTGTGTCCCTTGTATTAAAAAATATTCTAATGCTTTTTCCATACGCATATAAATATCGTCTATTGTAGCTAAACGTTTCATGTCATCTACTAAATACCATTTTTGTTTTATAGAATAATAGGCATATTTAAAATTTTGTTTTGTAAGAGTATAAGCTCTATCCAAATGAGCATGTGCATTTACCCATCCTCCTTTTTCTTTGACTTTTGTAATCAAAATTTCTTTAGGATTCATGTGTTTTATTATTGATATTTGATATCCAAATTATTTTTTTAGTACAAAAATAATTGTCTCTAAAAAAATTAATTAAAGGATATTCTATTGCATGAGGATAATTTTTTAATTCTTCGGTCAAATCACCTCCTTTGAAATAAAATGATCCATTTTGGATGTTATAATTTGATTTAAATCTGAATTTATTTTTTGTCCAATTTTGTATTTTATCTATTTTAGCTACAGCTCTGCTAACAACAAAATCAATTTTTATATTTTCTAATTGTTCTGCACGACTACACATAGTATGTACATTGTACAAATGTAAATTGTAAATAATTTTATTGACAATACAAATTTTTTTGTATATAGAATCAACTAATATAAATTTTGTATTAGGAAAAAAAATTGATAATGGAATTCCTGGAAATCCCCCACCTGTTCCTAAATCCATTACAATAGATCCAGGATAAAAATAGAAAATTTTTGCGAGACCCAAACAAAATAAAACATGTTGTTTATAAAAATGATTGAAGGTTTTTCTAGATATAAGATTGACATAATTATTCCAATATTCATATAATATTTTCAAAAAAGAAAATTGTTTGATTTGAAATTCCAATAGATTAGGAAAATATTTTTTAATTAATTCTATGTTATCCATAATCAAATAAATTATAATCAAATTTATTTAGATTTGTACACATTTCAAATTATCTATTTATGATGAACAATAGGTTGTCCAACAGATTAAAAAATCTATCTTATTCCCAAACTTTAGCTATGTCTAAGAAAGCGAGAGAACTAAAAAATAAAGGATACAATGTTATTAATTTAAGTTTAGGAGAACCTGACTTTAATCCTCCAAATTTTGTTCTAGAAGAAGCTAAAAAAGCGATTAACGAAGGATATCATTATTATACTCCAGTATCTGGATTTATAGAACTTCGAGAAATAATTTGTAAAAAATTCTATCGTGATAATGGACTCACGTATCATCCATCTCAAATTGTAGTTTCTACTGGAGCTAAACAATCTATTATGAATATTCTTTTATCTTTACTAAATAAAAATGATGAAGTCATTATTCCAGCACCATATTGGGTAAGTTATTATCAAATGGTAAAATTTTGTGAAGCAACTCCAGTGATTATTCCAACAAAAATGGATACCAAATTTAAGATTAATCCACAACAATTAAAAAAATATATTACATCTAAAACTAAGCTGTTTATTTTCAGTACTCCATGTAATCCTACTGGTAGTGTTTACTCATATCAAGAATTAAACGAATTAGCAAAATTTTTTAAAAATTATCCAAAAATTATTATTCTTTCTGATGAAATTTATGAACATATTTGCTATTCAGAGAAACACATAAGTATAGCTTCTTTTCCTGAGATATATCATCAAGTGATAACTATTAATGGATTATCCAAATCTTTTTCTATGACTGGATGGAGAATAGGATATATAGGTGCTCCAGAATGGATTGCAAAATCTTGTGATAAAATACAAGGACAAATTACTTCTTGCGCTAATTCTATAGCACAACGTGCTGCTATTTCAGCCTTAAAAGTATCTTCCGACAAATTAGGATATATGATACAAAAATTTAAGAAAAGAAGAAACTTAATTTTAAACTTAATTAAAGAAATACCGGAATTTAAAGTGATAACACCAGATGGGGCTTTTTATTTATTTCCAAATGTTTCATCTTTGTTTGGAACAAAGTATGGAGACAAAATTATTAATAATTCGGAAGATTTATCAAATTTATTACTTAATGAAGCGAAAGTAGCTACTGTTAGTGGAAATGCTTTTGGAGATAAAGAATGTTTGCGTATTTCGTATGCTTCCACAGAAAGTAATATTATAGAAGCTTTTAAAAGAATCAAACAAGTATTAGGTTAGTGTATTATAATGGTACAATGGTCATAAATACGGTTATATATAATACGGTAGGGGTGGACGACCGGATTCGAACCGGCGACCCTCAGAACCACAATCTGATGCTCTAAACCAACTGAGCTACATCCACCATAACTAATGGTATGGTTGGGTTGGTATGATGTTATGATGTGATGAATGAATAAAATAACAAATATAAAATTTATTTACAATAACTATTGATAATTTTTTTACAATTATATAATAAATCACTACTATAAATCCATTTCATAATATCTTGTTGTTCTTGATTTGGATATAACAAATGAACATTTGCTCCTGCATCTAATGTAAAAAAAACATTATGGTTGCTTATTTTTCGAAATTGCCATACTTTATAAAGCACTTTTAAAGTACTTGGTTTCATACATAAAAAATAAGGATTTGAAGTCATCATCATAGCATGAATATTTAATGCTTCATATTCTATTAATTCTCCAAATTTTTGAAAATTTCCAGTCTTAAGAAGATAAATCATTTTATCCATATTTTGATTTGCGCATTTTATTCGTTCTTTATAATAAGGATTATTAAACATAAATTTATGTCCATCAGAACTAGAAACATATTTAGGTTGGTCATCTATAATTAAAATAGTATTCCTTATCTTTTTAAAAATTCTATGTATTTTATAAGGATAGGGAATAGCATACAAATTATTGCTACCTATTATCGATTTATGATATCCCCATACTACCAATCCAGAATAAATAGATCTGCATGCACTACCGGAACCTAAACGGGCTAAAAAAGATGCTTTTTGAAAAAAAAATTCTTTATTAAAAGTAATTTGTAATTTTTTTTCTATTTCCATGATACATAAAGCTAATGCACTCATAGATGATGCAGAAGAAGCTAATCCACTACTGTGTGGAAAAGTATTATAAGTATTAATTATAAAATTAAAATGTTTTAAATAAGAACAATAATATGAAATTCGTTTAAAAAATTTTAATATTTTTGGAAGAAAACTAATTTTTTCTTTTCCATAATAAAAAACTCTAATTAATTGTTGTTTTCCTTTTCTAGGATAAAAAATTAGTTTAGTAACGGTATAAATACTTCCTAGGGAATAACTCATTGATGAATTTAATGGAATTTGAATTTGGTTTTTTTGTTTTCCCCAATATTTTATTATAGCTATATTGGAAGGACTTTTTTTTAATATTTCTCCTTCGACAGATTTAATTTTTATTGTATTCCAACATTTTTTTATCATTTAATTCTCCTTCTGAACGAGCAATTACACAACTTGCTAATCCATTGCCAATTACGTTTACAGTAGTTCTAGCCATATCCATTAATTCATCTATTCCTATAATTGCTAATATTGGCCATGTAGGTAATCCAAAAGATGCTACAGTTGATAAAAGTATTACTAAAGATGCTCTAGGAACTCCGGCAACTCCTTTACTAGTTAAAATCAAAGTTAATCCTATAATAATTTGCTGACTAAAACTAAGTGGTATTCCAGAAGCTTGCGCTACAAATACAGTAGCTAAAGATAAATAAAGTGTAGTTCCATCTAAATTAAAACTATAACCTGTAGGAATTACAAAAGCTATAATTTTACGAGGTACTCCTAATTTTTCCAAATTTTCCATTAAAAGAGGTAAAGCGGATTCTGAACTTGTAGTAGCGAAAGCTAATGATACAGGTTCTGTTAATGCCTTTACAAAGGCTTTTAAAGGTACTTTTATCCATAAAAGAATAGGATATAAAATAACTACTAAAAAGATTATTAAAGCAATATACAGAGTCAATAATAATTGAAATAAATTATATAATATATCCAATCCCATGTGCCCAACAGTATAAGCTATTGCTGACCCAACCCCAATAGGAGCAAAATACATAATAATTTTCGTAAACTTAAACATAATTTCTGAAAGACTTTCTGCAAATAACAGTATAGGATTTCTTTTTTTTTCTTCCAAAAACACCATAGATACTCCAAAAATTACCGAAAATACAACAATTGGTAAAACATCACCATGATAAATAGATTTCACAAAATTTTCAGGAAATACATGAATAATAGTTTCTTGCCAAGATCTATTTTCTACTTTAGGTAATTGTTGTTCAGTAATTCCTGCTGGCATAACAATTCCAACGCCAGCTTGAGATACATTAATTGCTATAAGACCAACAAATAAAGCTAACGTTGTCACTATTTCAAAATATAAAAGAGATTTCCATCCCATACTACCTAATTGTTTAATATTAGAATGACTTGCAATTCCAACTACCAAAGTTGAAAATAAAATAGGTGCTATGATTGTTTTAATTAATCTTAAAAAAATTTGAGAAAAAAATCTAAGTTCTACTGCTATTTTAGGTTGATCTAATCCAATTTCTATTCCTATAATAATAGATAACAAAATCCAAGTGGTTAAGTCTTTTTTCAAAAAAGCATAAAACATGAAAAGAGAGATAACACAATATCTTAATAAACAAAGGGTAAATTTATTGACCCCGAAAAAAGATTTTGACAAATGCATCAAAATAGCAGCTAAAAAACTTAAAAATGCTATCAGCAAAATTTTTTCTTTTTTTACTTTCATTCCAATAATCATTTTGTAAAAAATTCAAAATCAGGATGATTTAACAAAATCAAGTATAACATTAACAGACCCGTAGGGAATCGAACCCCAACTAACAGAACCAAAATCTGCTGTGCTTCCTTTACACAACGGGTCTATATCTATGTAAATATAGATCATTTTTTTTACATGATAATTATGTATAATTTTATCATACATCATACATGTTGATTTATATGTCATTGAAAATTCGTTTAAAAAGAATTGGTAAAAAACACAAACCAATTTATCATATAGTGGTAGCTAATTCTCGTTCTCCAAGAGATGGAAAGTTTATTGAAAAATTAGGTAATTATAATCCACATAAAGAAGAACATAACCATGCAATATTAAATATTAATAAAACTATATCCTGGTTAGTCAAAGGAGCTCAACCAACAGATACAGTAAAATCAATTTTTAGAAAAAATGGAGTGATGTTTAAAAAACATTTGTTAGAGGGAGTTAAGAGAGGAGGATTAACTAATGAAGAAGCAAATAAAAAATTTAATGTATGGTTAAAAAATAAAATACAATATAAAAATAAAACCAAAAATAATTCTATAATATCCGAAAAATTTTAAACTATGTTTTTTCATAAATTCTACACCCCATTTTATGGCACAAAGTCCAGTGACAAAAGATACTATGATCCCAATTATTAAACATGTTATTTCTTCGTAATCCAAACCTAAAGGAAAAATATGTAATTCAAATGGATAAATCAAATAATTGATTTGTAACAAATAATCAAATAATTTTTTGCATGTTGCAATGATAATGATAGGAATCGATAAAAATAGAGAAAATTCAATAGACTGTATTTTATGAATATTTTGTAACATACAAGTAATTATAGTAGTAGCACTTCTAGAGATACCTGGAATAATTGCAAAACATTGGATTAATCCAATTACAAAAGATTGTAAATAAGTAATATTTTGATGTTTTAATATTTTTTGATTATTATAATAATTGTCAACTTGTAAAATAATTATTCCTCCTAACATCATAGAACTTGATACTAATATTGGACTGTTATAAAATAATATATTTTTATGATTCACAAACAATCCAAACAATACTATAGGTAAACATGCTATAAAAATTTTTATATAAAAATTGAATTTTTTCAATAAAAATTTTTTTTTATAAAACACAATAATAGACAAAATAGCTCCAAATTGAACAGAAATTAAAAATAAATTAGTTATTTTTTGTCCTAAAATGCCCATCATATCAGCAATAATAATCATATGTCCTGTAGAAGAAATTGGTAAAAATTCAGTTAGCCCTTCAATAAAGCCTAAAAGTATGGATTGAATATAATTCATTCATTAAAATTAATTGGATAACTGGATGTCAATTATGATCAATTATTAACTGTATACTGTATAACATCAATTATATGTTAATTTTTGCAAATTTTGCATTATGTTCTATAAAATGTCTTCTTGGCGGAACTGATTCTCCCATAAGAATAGAGAAAATTTTGTTTGCTTCTAATATATTGTTTATACAAACTTTTCGCAAAGTTCTTTTTTCTGGATTCATTGTAGTTTGCCAAAGTTGTTCTGCATTCATTTCTCCTAATCCTTTATATCTTTGTATATTAATATTAACACGTTTTGATCCTCCTAAATTATTTATAATGTTAACACGTTCTTGTTCACTCCAAGCATATTTAATATATTTTCCTTTTCTGATTAAATACAATGGAGGTGTTGCAATATAAATATATCCTTTTTCGATCAAAGGTTTCATATACCTAAAAAATAACGTCAAAATTAGAGTAGAAATATGACTACCATCTATATCTGCATCTGTCATAATAATGATTTTTTTATATCTCAATTTTTGAATATTTAAAATATTCTTGTTGTCTTCTGTTATCATTGTAACTCCTAAAGAAATAAATATATTTTTAATTTCTTCATTTTCAAAAATTTTATATGCAGAAGATTTTTCAACATTAATAATCTTTCCTCTCAAAGGTAAAATAGCTTGAAAATTTCTATCTCTTCCTTGTTTAGCAGTACCACCAGCAGAATCTCCTTCTACTAAATAAATTTCACTGTTATCTGGATCATTAAAAGTACAATCTGCTAATTTTCCTGGAAGTATGCAAGTTTGTTGTATTGGTATCTTATTTTGTATAAATTCACGAGCTTTTTTTGCAGCTTGACGTGATTTAGCAGATAACAAAATTTTCTCAATAATTCTTTTTCTATCATTCGGATTTTCTTCTAAAAAGTTATTTAACTTTTCTCCAACAATCTTATCTACAATTCCTCCAATTTCATGGTTACTTAATTTTGTTTTGGTTTGTCCCTCAAATTGAGGTTCTACAACTCTTATAGAAATAATTGCGGTAAGTCCTTCTCTAAAATCCTCTCCAACCCATTCGAATTGATCTTTTTCTTTTGTAATAGTAGAATCTAAAAATTTTTTTAAAGTTCTTGTTAAAGCTCTTCTAAACCCGGTAATATGAGTACCACCTTCATAAGTATTTATATTATTTACATAAGAAAAAATTCGTTCTTTGAAAGAATTGTTGTATTGCATAGCAATTTCTATAATAGAATTATCTTTTTTTTCTTCAATTATAATAATGTTTTTATTTAATGATATTTTATCTTTTTCTAAAAGAGTTAAGTATTCTTTTAATCCATTTTTAGAAAAAAAATATTTACTATTTTGTTGTTTATTATCTTGTACTTTTCGTTCATCTTTTAAGAATAAATGTAATCCTTTATTTAAGAAAGCTAATTCTTGTAAACGATTAGATATATAATCATAATTATATGTTACTGAAGTTGTAAAAATTGATCTATCCGCTATATAATGTATTTTCGTTCCTTGCATCTTAGTTTCTCCTATACATTTTACTTGACCAGTAGGATTGCCTTTAAAATACTCTTGTTGATAAATTTTACCATGACGATATACGGTAGCAATCAAATTGGTGGATAAAGCATTTACACAAGATATTCCTACTCCATGTAATCCTCCAGATACTTTGTAAGAATTTTTATCAAATTTTCCTCCTGCTCCAATTTTAGTCATAACTACTTCTAATGCAGATTTACCTTCTTTTTTGTGAATATCAATTGGAATTCCACGTCCATTATCTAAAACTGTAATAAATCCATTTTGATGAATAGTAACCCATATTTTATTGCAAAATCCGGCTAATGACTCATCGACAGAATTATCTATTAATTCGTACACTAAATGATGTAATCCTCTAGTTCCTATATCTCCTATATACATAGAAGGTCTCATTCTGATATGTTCAATACCTTCTAATGATTGTATACTATCTGCCGTATAATCTGTCCTTTTGATCATATTATATGAATTTGATGATAAAGTTTTATTATTTTAGTTTCACAAAACATTTTTATAATAAAGATAGATATAAAACATATTATCAAGTGACAATTTTGGAAATAAACAATCATAATAATAAAGCAAATAAATAATTATAACAATTTTTGTTTTGTAAAAACAATATGATGCATAATATAATTCTATTTACTTACTTTTTACTCCACATGCATGACATGACATGATGTGATGTTGTTGTAACTATTGCGCATATTATTATGCATGCATATTTATTTATCGAAAATTGGTTTATCAAAAAAATACGATTTAAAAAGATTAATTCAATAATTGATAAAGATTTATTAGGTAATTTATGCAATTCATCAATTCAAATTATATTATACTATATATTATACTATTAGTTAGTATTAGTAGTATTAGACTAATTATGTACCCTACCCACCCCATCAGAATCATAAACCAATTCATGTTTAACAAACTTGAAAAAGTAATTTTTCATTTATGGATAGATACATTGACAGACAATAAATAATATCATTATATTAATTATTTATCTTTATTATTATCTTTATTTTTTGAATTAATTATTCGCCAGTCTTTAATTTTTCTATGATTTCCAGACAAAAGTATTTGTGGTACTGGCCATCCATTATAAATAGATGGATGAGTATAAATAGGATACGACGTATAGGTGCACCCACCACCACCAATAGAATTTGAATAATTCAATACTCCAGGTAACAGCCTAGTTATAGATTCAACAATCACAGCTGCTGCTAATTCTCCACCAGATAAAATATAAGGCCCTATGGATATTTCTTTAGATATTAAATGATCTATAATTCTTTGATCAACTCCTTTGTAACGACCGCAAAGAATTAATAAGTTAGTTTTTTTAGTTAACTGTTCTGCGTATTTTTGTGTAAATGACTTACCAGATGGAGTCATAAAAATGGTTTCATCATAATATCGTTCTGATAAAAGTGTATTAAAACATTGATATACAGGTTCAATTTTTAATACCATTCCTCCACCTCCTCCATATGGATAATCATCCACTTTTTTTTTTTTTCCTATGCCATATTGACGTAAGTCATGAACATGAACTTCTAAAAGTTCTTTATGAATTGCTTTTTTAACAGGAAAATTGTATAAAAATTCATTAAATAATCTAGGAAAAATACTAACAATATCTATACGCATTATTTTTTTATTTAAATATATACACTTTGATCAAAAGATAAAACATGAATAAAATCATTGAAACTAATAAAAAAAATATAATTTTATAGATTGTAAATGAATTATTATCATACAATGAGTTATGTGGTATCGATAGTTGGACGTCCAAATGTAGGAAAATCTACATTATTCAATCGTCTTGTAGGAAGAAAAAAATCAGTAGTCCATGCAAATAGTGGAGTAACAAGAGATAGAGTTTATGGTAACTTGCAATGGAATGGAATTAATTTTAATATCATAGATACTGGTGGATATCCAGATTATCATTATCCAGATAAAGATAGTCATGATAAAAAATTTTTAATTTTACTGCAAACAGAAATAAAAAAACAAATATTAATAGCAATTCAAGAATCTGATGTAGTCTTATTTGTAGTTGATATCACAATTGGCATTTTAGATACTGATATTATAATTTCACAATTGTTAAGAAAAAGTAACAAATCAATTGTATTAGTAGTAAATAAAGTAGATAAAGGAAACAATATGTATTCTGATACAGATTTTTTTCGTTTAGGATTTGTTTCTTATTATTGTATATCTTCTATCAATGGAAGTGGAATAGGAGAATTATTAGAAAAATTAATAGAAATATATTTAGAAAAATATAATAATAAAATTCAAGAAAATCAATTAAACATTCCAAATTTTGCTATTATAGGTCGTCCAAATGTGGGCAAATCTACATTAATTAATTCTTTTTTAGAAAAATATCATAATATAGTTACTCCTTTTTATGGAACTACTAGGGATAGTTTAGATGTTTTTTATCCAAAAAATAATTGTATGTTAGTAGATACACCAGGAGTCAGAAAAAGATCTAAACTTGTTGATAGTTTAGATTTTTATTCTATGATAAGGACTATAAAAACGATTGAATATACAGATATATGTTTTCTTTTGATAGATGCAATGCAAGGATGGGAATCACAGGATAGTTACCTATTTAGGGTTGCGGAAAAAAATAATAAAGGAATCATTATTCTTATTAATAAATGTGATTTATTAAAACAACAAAATAATTATTCTTTTTTTATGAAAAATTTAGAAATTTTCATTAGACACAAAATTTCACCATTTTATAATGTTCCAATTTTATTTATTTCTGCAAAAAATAGAGATGGATTATCTAATATATTTCCTATAGCTCAACGCATTTTAGAAATGCGTAAAAAAAAATTAAAAACCAATATGTTAAATAATATTATGTTACCAATTCTAAAAAAATATCCGCCACCTTCTATAAAACACAAAAGGATTTACATTAAATATTGTACTCAATCCACAACGTCTGCTACTCCTAAATTTATTTTTTTCTCTAATTATCCACATTTAATAAAACAATCTTACAAAAGATTTACTGAAAAAAAAATACGATATCATTTTGATTTTATAGGAGTACCAATAACAATTTTATTCATAAAAAATAAATAACATTTTTTCATTGTTTATGTTTTAAAAATAATACAGTGATAACACATTTAAGAGGAAAATTAATAGAAAAAAATCAATCTAATTTAATTATAGATTGTAACGGAGTTGGATATTATATATATATATCTGTATATACTTATTCTTCTTTGTCAGAACAAACAAATGGTAAAGAAATTATCATATATACTTATCTTTTTACGAAAGAACATAAACAGTTATTGTATGGTTTTTTTGATAAGATAGAAAGAACAATGTTCTCACATCTAATTTCAGTGAATGGAATTGGTCCAAGTTCAGCTATAAATTTATTATCTTCCTTAACTACCAATGAGATCGAAATGTCTATATATCAAGAAGATACAGAAAAATTTAGAACAATTAAAGGAATTGGAAATAAAACTGCAAAAAGAATAATTATAGAACTGAAAGATAAACTGGGACCAGTAATTATTACTCCAAAAACCCCAAATGAATATCAATACAAACAACAAGAAGCTTTAAGAGCTTTAATAACACTTGGGTTTTCTCATCAAGAATCTAAAACAGTTTTGGCTCATGTTATAAATAAAAATCCAGAATTGGATTTAGAAAATATTATCAAGGAATCTTTAAAAAAATTGTAACAATTTTTCATTATGATCAAAATAAATAAATATCTAATTTGTTTTGTATAATTATTCCTTTTTATTATGAAACTTTTTTATCCATTAATTATAGTGATTATTTTTATTTTATCCATTTTTGATCTTATTGTTGGTTTAATTAATGATGCTGTCAATTTTCTCAATTCTGCTATTGGATCTAAAGTAGCTTCTAGAAAAACTATTATGATCTTTGCTAGTTTGGGAATCTTGTTTGGTTCTTTTTTATCTAGCGGAATGATGGAAGTAGCAAGAAAAGGAGTTTTTGATCCTTCTTATTTTTATTTGTCTGATCTAATTTTTATTTTTTTAGCTGTAATGATTTCAGATATCATATTATTGGATATTTTTAATACTTTAGGATTACCCACATCTACCACAGTATCAATGGTTTTTTGTTTATTAGGAGGTGCATTCAGTATAGCAATAATTAAAATGTCTTCTCCATTATGTAATGAACCGTTACATCATTTAAGTAATTATATTAAAGCAGAACAAACACTTACAATTGGAATAGGAATTTTTTTATCTATTTTAATTTCTTTTACTTCTGGTTCATTAATTCACTATTTTATTCGTTTGTTATTCAGCTTTGAATATAAAAGTAAATTACCATGTATAGGAGTTATATGGTCTGCTATGTCATTGAGTAGTATGACCTATTTTTTGATTTTTAAAGGTATACATAGAGTTATGGAAGAGCATTTAACAAAAATTGATTTTTTGATACATCCTTTTATCATGTGTATACATCATCAATTTTATATTGTTTTATTCTTGTTATTTTGTACATGGTTATTGGTATCAAAGCTCTTGGTTTCTTTAGGATATAACATTTTAAAATTTGTTGTATTATATGGAACCTTTTCTTTAGCAATGGCTTTTTCAGGAAATGATCTAGTAAATTTTATCGGCATACCTATAGCTAGTATTCAGTCTTACAACATATGGACATCAGCTGGTTGCCCACCAGCAGATAAATTCAATATGACAAGTTTATCTGGAAAAGTTGCTGTTCCTTCTTTAATTTTAATTTTTTCAGGAGTTATTATGATATTAACACTTTGGTTTTCTAAAAAAACTAAAAAAATTTCTAGCACAGAACTTAATTTAAGCAGAAAACATGAAGAACATGACCATTACAATGACACTTGTTTGTCAAATTTTGTGTCTAGAGAAATTGTTAGATTTTTTTTATTTGTTGGAAAGACATTTTTCAATTTATTTTCCAAACGTTTTTTAGTGAAAATAGAAAAAAATTTTAAACAAAAAATACAAAAAGATGAAAGTATTGCCTTTGATCTAGTAAGAGCTTCTTCAAATTTAACCATATCAAGTATACTTATTTCTATAGCTACTGTTCATAAACTGCCACTATCTACTACTTTTGTTACTTTCATGGTTTCTATGGGCACCTCGTTTTCAGATAGAGCTTGGGATAGAGAAACTGCAGTATACAGGGTCTCAGGAGTTTTAAAAGTTATAAGAGGGTGGTTTGTAACTGGATTAATCGCATTTACAATGTCTGGTATTACGGCAACTATTTTATATTTTTTCAAAGAATGGGCAATTATATTTTTTTTATGTTTAATAACATTTGTTGTTTATAGAAGTTATAAAACTTATCAAAAAACATCATATCAAAAAGTGAGGGAAAAAACAAGCATTCTTAAAAATGGTAATTTGACTTTAGAAACAACTTTAAAAAATTATTCTGACATTTTAGAAATCATGATTTCTTCTATAGAAACTATTTATCAATCGAGTATAGAAGGAATTATTAATAATAATTTAAAAAATCTTCGATATAATAGAACAAAATTTTTAGAATTACAAGAAAATTTGAAACATATACAAAATTCTTTAATAAGAGTTATTGAAACTTCTACAAAACCCTATTATGGAATACTATACATGCGTATATATAACACAATAAAAGAACTTGTATATTCTTCTGACATTCTAACTAATCAAACCTTATGTCATGTTATTAATAGTCATAAACCTATAAAAATTTGGCAAAAAAATAATTTAATAATATTACAACATTTAATTATAAATTATTTCAAGATTATTATACATGAAATAAATTATAAAACGTATAAAAAAAATAATGCTATAAAAATAAAAATCTTTCAACATATAGAATCACAGATGAATCAGCAAGGAATAGGAATAATTAATCATAAATATGGTAAAAAAAATACATTATTAATGTTAGATATTCTAATACAATCAAAAAGTATAACAGAAAATTTAGAAAAAATTTTATTATTATATTTAAATGGTTTATCGATTGATGTTTACAAAAAAAAGTATGCAACTTTTATAGTTTAGCATAAAAACTAAATAATATTTTTTTGTACATATACAAAAACTTGATTGTAAGATTGTAATATGATGTCAATACTATACTATATTTTTAGTTAGTAAAATGATTTTTTGCAAAAAAAAATATATCATACAATTCTTCCATTTTGTTTAACAAAAAGATCAAAACATTTTTAAATATCAAGAATATATATTGAAATTCTTCTTCAAAAGAATTTTTGAAATATTTATAAGGAAGAAAATGAATTTGTTTATTCACTTCTTTAAAAAAAGTAATTAATATAGATAGATAAATAAAATATTTTGTAACTCCTAGTAAACTTCCTAATATGTTATTAATAAAAGTAACACCAATCGTTTTGAATACAATTTCTATGATTTTTTTAATTGAAAAAGCTATCAAGATTATCATCAAAAAATATATAGAAAAAATATAAAATAATAATTGTTTTTTATTTACAAGTTCATGATTATGAATAACACATTCTGAAACCAATTTAGAAACTAACTTAAAAACAATAATTCCTTTATATAGGATAATAAATAGTATAAAAAACTTAAATATTTGATCAATGAATCCTTTATGATATCCATAATATCCACTATATAAAAATATTAATACAATAATTATGTCTGTAATATTATACATTTTTAAAAAAAATCATAAATAAATATAAATTCAAAAATTTTGATATAATATAATATTTCGCAATTTGTATCAAATAATATTTATGTATGTATGGATATACAACAAAAAATAGAAAAAATAAAAGAAGAAATAAAAGTCTTTGATGCCACAAGTGATTATGAATTAGAATCATTTAGAATTAAATTCTTAGGAAAAAAAAATGGTATTTTAACTTTTTTATTTAAAGAATTAAAAAAATTTTCTATTCAAGACAAAAAGTATTTTGGAAAAATTATTAATAATTTAAAAAAACAGGTAACAGAAAAAATACAATTAAAAAAATTAAAACAACAAAAAAATATACCTCATTTTGATCCAACTTTACCAGGTATATATAAAGAAATTGGATCGATGCATCCTATCTCTATTTTAATACATAGAATTATAGAATTATTTTCTAAAATTGGATTTTCTGTTGTAGAAGGTCCTGAAATAGAAGATGATTGGCATAATTTTACTGCTTTAAATATTCCACCAGAACATCCATCTAGAGAAATGCAAGACACTTTTTTTCTATATAACAATACAGATAGTTTACTGAGAACACATACATCTTCTGTACAAATACGATATATGAAAAAACATGTTCCACCTTTTAGAATAATATCTTTAGGAAAAGTATATAGAAATGAGACAATCTCTACTCATTCTCATTTTATGTTTCACCAAGCGGAAGGATTTTATATCGATAAAAAAGTAACTTTTTTAGATTTAAAACAAACTATTCTATATTTAATACATTCTATTTTTGGTGATATAACTAAAGTCAGATTTCGCCCTTCATATTTTCCATTTACAGAACCAAGTGCAGAAGTGGACATATATTTTGGAAAAACAATGGGTTGGATAGAAATTATGGGTTGTGGTATGATAGATCCAAAAGTATTAAAAAACGTAAATATTGATTCAGAAATTTACTCAGGATTTGCTTTTGGAATAGGGATCGAAAGACTTTCTATATTAATTTATAAAATTAATGATATAAGAATTTATTTTGAGAATGATATGAATTTTTTACGGCACTTTCAATCTGAGTTTTAGATTAAATATGATTTTTATAAGTATGAAAAAACGTAAATATTGATTCAGAAATTTACTCAGGATTTGCTTTTGGAATAGGGATTATTTTTAATTGTCTTTGTCTAAAAACTTCATACAATAAAATTCCACAAACTACGGAAACATTCAAAGAAGATATACCATGTTTTGATAATGGAATTTTTACTTTATATGAAGATAACTTTAAATATTTGCTAGAAATACCATTTTCTTCATTTCCAAGTATGATAGCGGTCGGACCAGATAAGTCTATTTTATACCAAGAAACATCAGATTTTTCTGTTGCAGATATAATTTTTAATCCAGATTGAATTAAATATCTGATAGTTGTTTGAATGTTATTTTCTTTACATATTGGAATTTTGAATAACGCCCCTGAAGAAGTTTTGATAGAATCTGAATTAATCCTTGCTGTAGATTTATTTGGAATAATAATAGAATGTACACCTGCACAAGCTGCAGTACGAATAATAGATCCAAAATTTTTTACGTCTGTAATGCGATCTAAAACTAGCAATAGTGGATTTTTTTGTTGTTTATAAAATATTGGTAGTAAGTTTTTTATATGAAAAGTTTTTATAGGGGATAAAAAGGCAAAAACTCCTTGATGGTTTTTATATTTTAATTGATCATGATCAAATCGATGTTTAGAAACAAAATGTACAGGAATATTCATTTTTTTTGACAAGGATAGTAATTGTTTATAATTATCTCCTATTTTTATATTCATTTCTTTTTTTATAAATAATTTTTTTATAATTTGTTTTTCTTTAATAGCTTCTATTAATGGATGAATTCCATAAATAATGTGAAATTTGTTCATAAAAATTTAATTATATTTATCAAACATTTTTTGTAGTGAATTCTTAATGAAGAATCGAATAAGATTTTTGAAAACAAGAAATGTAAAAAATAAAATAAAAAAATAAACAATTACAACTAAACCAAAACCCAAAATATAGTTATTAAAATAATAAGATAAAATAAAAGACAGTAAAATACTACCTATAAATAAAATAATTATAAAAAGTATAATAAAAAAACAACTAATAAAAATTTCTGTTATAATGTTAATTATCCATCTAACCATTTCCTTTTTAAAGGATGAAATTTTTTTTATTAAGAAATTTTTAATAAAAAAAAACATATTATGTAATCAATAATAAAATGGATCTATGTTCCCAATTCCTCCTCTACTTGATCTATTTTGTCTGTTTGATTTTTATTACATTTATTATGTTCCAAATTAGATTTCATTTCTTTAACTATTTTTCCAAAATTTTTGACCAAGTCTTTAAAATTTTCTTTTATTTTTTCCGTTGTTTCTCCAAACATATTTATCATTTTATCTTCTTTTGATTTTGATGAAAAAAATTTACTTAATATTAGTACTGCTAAAGAACCAAAAATGACTCCAAAAATAAAATTTCCATTTTTTTTCATATTATATTATATTTAAATGATAAATTTAATCATACAATACTTATGCACAAAATTGTACATGTATTTATTATCTTTGTGTTTGTCTATGTTATGTATGTCTATTCTAAAAAAGAATTTTTGTATTCAAAAACTGAATACATTTGGCATAATGGTATATGCACATTACTTTTTAACTATTCAAAATATAAAAGATCTACATAATTTACATAGATTAGGCAATTTATATCCAAAAATACCAAAACTTTTTTTAGGAAATGGGAGCAACATATTATTTATAAATAATTATTATCCTGGCATTTTAGTAAAAATGGGAATATCCGGAAAAAAAGTAATATATGAAAAAAACAATAAAGTTATTGTTAAAGCTTACGGTGGCGAAAATTGGAATGATTTGGTTAGTTGGACAATAAAAAAAGGATTTAGTGGTTTAGAAAATTTATCTCATATTCCTGGAACTGTTGGAGCAGCTCCAATACAAAATATTGGAGCATATGGAACAGAAATAAAAGATGTATTATTGGAAGTTAAAGTATATGAAATCAATCAAAAGAAATTTATAATTTTTTCAAAAAATGAATGTAAACTAAAATACCGTTCTTCTTTTTTTAAGCAGCATACTAAATATTCTATAAATCAATTCCTTATAGTATCTGTTTCTTTTTTATTAAGAACAAAATATCATAATATAAATACTTCTTATCTTGAAGTTCAACAAGAATTAGAAAATATGAAAATTAAACGACCTACTATTAACGATTTAAGCCTAGCTATCTATAATATAAGAACAAGAAAACTTCCAAATCCAAAAGAAATAGGAAATGCAGGAAGTTTTTTCAAAAATCCTATTATTGATAAATTAAAGTTTAATAAATTAAAAGATCAATATCCAACTATAAAAGGTATTACATTTTCGAAACAACAAACAAAAGTATCTGCAAGTTCATTGATTGAAATAATTGGGTGGAAAGGGAAAAAAATTGGTAATGTAGGATCATATGAAAAACAACCCATAATTTTAGTCAATTATGGAAACGCTAGTGGAAAAGAAATATACTGTTTTTCAAAAGAAATAATACAAAATATAAAAACCAAATTTAATATCACATTATCATTAGAAGTAGATATAATAAAATAATTATATAAATAAATTTTCAT
The DNA here is from genome assembly GCF_014252335.1 of Blattabacterium cuenoti. Taxonomy (NCBI): domain Bacteria; kingdom Pseudomonadati; phylum Bacteroidota; class Flavobacteriia; order Flavobacteriales; family Blattabacteriaceae; genus Blattabacterium; species Blattabacterium cuenoti. The sequence goes on along the minus strand of NZ_CP059218.1, from coordinate 251,952 downwards.
TATATTTATTGGTGATATAAGATGTGGCAAATAATTAAGATAATTTACTTATAATATTTTTTGTAATTTTCAAAAAAATTTGTTGAATTGTGTAATGTTTTAAAACAACTGGAATGCCTAAATCAGAATATTCTTGAATTTCTTTAAGCATTGGTATCTTTCCTAAAAAAAATAAATCGAATTTGATAGAAAATTCTTTTACTGTATTTTTATTTGTTTCACATAAATCTTTACTTGTGTCAATCAAAGACATATTTTCTATAATTCCTATTATAGGAACATATATGGTATTAATACGAAACATACCAATAGATCTATGAACATCTGATAATGATAATTTTTGTGGTGTACTGACCATAACCACGCCAGTCATAGATAAATATTGTAAAATAGATAAGTGTATATCACTTGTTCCAGGTGGAAGATCAATAATTAAAAAATCTAAATATCCCCATTCAGTTTCATGAATTAATTGATGTAATGCTTTACTAGCCATTGGCCCTCTCCAAACGATAGCCTGTCCAGATTTAGAAAAAAATCCTATAGATTGAATATGTACTTTATTTTTTACAATAGGTTTCAGTATATAACTTTCAGTACCTTCTTTTTTTGTAATTCTACCAGAATAGACATCTTTTTCTTTTATATTAAACAAAATCGGAATAGACGGGCCATAAATATCGGCATCCAATAACCCTACGTTAAATCCCATGTTTGCTAACGTGACAGAAATATTAGTAGAGACCATAGATTTTCCAACTCCACCCTTTCCAGAAGCTATTGCTATAATATGTTTGATACCATGAATTTTTTTATTATTATTTCTATTATAATTTAATTTTTTTGCAATTTGTAATCGCACTTTTTGTTTTATATTGTTATTATAGATGTCTATAGTTTTAAAAATATTTTCTTTCAATTTTTGTTTGACATGCATTGTTGGATGATATAGTTTTATGAAAATAATAATTTCATTTTCATCAATATCTATTTTTTCAACCATTCCAGACTGAATAATATTTTGTTTATTGTTATCTATAAAAACAGTTTCTAATGCTTTTATAATTTGTTGTTTTTGTGAAATAAAATCACTCATTTTATTATTATAAAAAATAGTATAGTAATGAATAGTAGTTTAAAATTAAATAAAAATAAAAAATTCAGACATATTTTTTTCATGTACATGGATAATATTCGTACATTACACACACAAATTATTGTTTTTAAATGGGAATATTTAAAACACAATTATTTAGAACCTGTAATTCTTTCAGATAAAGAAAAACAACATTTTGTTTCTTTATCTGAAAAAAGAAAAAAAGAATATTTAGGTATACGTTATGCCCTAAAATATATAGGCATTAATAATAATATTTTTTATAATCATAAAAGAAAACCATTTATTGAAAATGAACAAAAAAATATTTCATTTAGTCATTCTTTTGAGAAGATTGCTATAGCTGTTAGTTCATATCATATAGGTATAGATATAGAAAAATTGAGAAAAGACAAAAAAATATTTAAAATTAAGAAAAAGTTTTTGAGAGAAGATGAATCAATTTTTATTAATCCTAATTATGAAGAAGATTATTTGCATATTATATGGGGAATTAAAGAAAGTTTATATAAATTAGAGGGAGGAAAATTTTATAGTTTTTTAGATCATTATAAAGTATCTCCTTTTTGCATAGATACAAATTATAAAACTTCTTCTATATCTTGTTGGGTAATCAAGGAATCCTATAGTAAAAAATTTTATGCTTTTTATAGAAAAATAGATGATCATTATTTAGTTTATATTATAGATAAATAGATAGATATCAATATCACGTAGACAACATAAAATCATTATATACTAACTATTACGATACTCTCTATAAGAATTAATCATTAATTTTTGTAGTAGATTAAATAAATAGATAGTATGTTATAATATTTTCAACCTTAAACAAATAAACTAGCATTTGATTTAAAATAAGAAGTTAAATGTTTAATTACATTTTGTAAATTATCATATTCTATTTCAATTCTATTGTTTATATTTTTGACTTTTATTTTTTTATTTTCTATCTCTTTTGTTCCTATACTAATGGTAAATGGTATATTATTTTTGTCAGCATACAAAAATTGTTTTTTGATACTGATTGCATTAGGATATAATTGAGTAGATATTCCATGATCTCTTAAACTACTGATCATACGATATGCATATATAACTTCTCTTTCTCCAAAATTAATAAATAATACTTTTGATGGAAATTGGCAATTATTCATTATATAAAATAAATTGTTGTTTTCCATATATATATATATTCTATCTAATCCAAAAGAAATTCCTATACCAGAAAAATTTTTCATTCCAAAATAACTAGATAATTTATCATATCTCCCTCCACCTCCGATAGATTGTTGATATTTTACTACATCATTTTGTTTTTTTATAATATCTTTAGCTGTGATTTCAAATATAGTTCCTGTATAATAATTCATTCCTCTGGATAAAGAAATATCCCATTTTAATTTTATCTTTTTTAAAGAAAAATTATTCATATTTTTAAATATAAAACTAATATCTTTCACTCCTTTGATTCCTGTTTTGGAATATTTCAAAGCGTTGATGAGAATCTCTATTTTTTTGTCAAAATGTTCTTGAATATCAAAAAAACTAGAGATCTTGTCAAAAGACTTATACGAAATTCCTTGTTGTATCATTTCTTGTTTGACTACATCTTTCCCCATTTTTTTCCATTTATCTAAAGAAGCAATAAAATATTTCCAGAGATGATTTTCTATACCAGATATTTCTGCCAATCCTTTTAAAATATCTATATGGTTAACATTAATAATCACAGAAAAATTTAATGCATTAAAAATATCATCACATAATTTGAAAAAATCAATTTCTTGCCATAATGAAGAAACCGATTGAGATCCTATCATATCTGCATCACATTGATAAAATTCTCTAAACCTTCCTTGTTGTGGATTATCAGCTCTCCATACAGGTTGTATTTGATATCGTTTAAAAGGAAAAGTTATTTCATTTCTATGCATAGATACATAACGAACAAAGGGAACTGTTAAGTCATATCTTAATCCCTTGTTAGATATTTTTTCAATTATAGAATTAATGATATGCAACTTATTGTTCTTATTTAAAGAATTTAAAAGTTTATTTTTTAAAATTTCGCCAGAACGAAGTAATTTAAATATTAAATAATCTCCTTCTTTTCCATATTTTTCCATCAGAGTGGATAAATTTTCAAAAGAAGGAGTTTCTATAGGAGAAAACCCAAACATCTCAAATTTGTCTCGAATAATTTGAATTAAATAATTTCTTTTTTTAATCTCTATAGATGACAAATCTCTAGTTCCTTTTGGAATTCCAAAATTCTCCATATAATGCTTGCTTATTTATTTCTGATGATGCGAATTTTATTTCTTATTTTTATTATTATGATTATTTAAGTCTTCGTTAGAATTAGAATAAATAGGAATATCAATAGGAAGATCAAAATGATCTTCAAGTAAGTATTTTTTATGTTTTTGTGTTTTAGAAGACTTAATTTCTTTTTGTTGATGTGGATTCATAGTCTTAGTTACATTATTCATATGATTAAAAAAAGATTCCTTTTTGTTATCTAAAGAATAAGTATCTAAATTTTCAGATGTACTTTGTTTGTAATATCCAGGTTTATATGGCTCCGTATCGATTCTCGAATAAGGATGTATTCCATCTTTTTTTAATTTTTTATTATCCTCTAACTTATGAAATATTTTCTTTTCTTCATGATTAATAACTCTTTGCACTTCTGTAGGAAATCCAGTAGCTACTATAGTTACGGAAATACTTTCTTCTAATTTTTCATCTTCTCCTAACCCCATAATAATATTTGCTTTATTTCCAGCTTCTGCTTGAATATAATCACTAATTATTCCTATTTCATCTATTGTAATTTCAATTTTTCCTGAAACTATTAGCAAAAGAACATTTTTTGCTCCAGTTATTTTATTATCATTTAAAAGAGGAGAATCCAATGCCTGTATAACTGCTTCTTTTGCTCTATTTTCTCCTATAGAAATAGCTGATCCCATAATTGCAGTTCCACTTTCTTTTAATACTGTTCTGGTATCTCGTAAATCAATATTTTGTTTATAATGATGTGTAATAACTTCTGCAATTCCTTTTGCTGCAGTAGTTAATACTTCATCAGCTTTAGCAAATCCTGCTTTAAATCCAAGATTTCCATATAATTCTCTTAATTTATCATTATTTATAACAATCAATGAATCTACATTGTTTCTTAAAGATTCTATTCCTTTTTGAGCTTGTTGCAATCTCATTTGTCCTTCAAAGTGAAACGGAATAGTCACTATACCTACAGTGAGTATCCCTTTTTCTTTGGAAATTCCTGCAATAATTGGTGCGGCCCCTGTTCCTGTTCCTCCTCCCATTCCAGCTGTTATAAAAGTCATTTTGGTATTAGAATCTAAAATATTTTTTATCTCTTCTAAACTCTCTAGAGCAGCTTTTTCTCCAATTTCTGGATCTGCTCCAGCTCCTAATCCCTCTGTAATAGAAGCACCTAATTGAATTTTTAAAGGTACTGGATTATTTTGCAAAGCTTGAGAATCTGTATTACACGCTATAAAATCAACTCCGTTAATTCCTTGTTCAAACATATAACTCAAGGCATTACTTCCACCACCTCCCACTCCAATAACCTTTATGGATGCAGAACGATTTTTATTCAACCCTAATGTTTTATTAATATTGTCTTTTTGATTTGTATTTTCTGTTTTTTGTATGATAAAATGTTCTTTTTTCATCTTATTCTGTATCATTCAGTATTTGACGAAACTTATCTGCCCAAATTTCGAAAAAAGATTTCGATTTATTTTGATTTTGTGAATTTTTATTATTAAAATTCCATTTATAAGAAGACAATTTAGTATGTTTATTTTTTTTTAAAACCTGATGGGTTTTTTCTCTTTCTGTATCTGTAGTATAATATTTAAAAATATTTTTATTTTTCAATCCCCTAATTACTAATCCTATAGATGTAGCATATTCTGGATTACTAATCATTCCATTTCCTAATCCATAAATATGTTCATTAGCATATCCAATACGTACATCCATTCCTGTAATATATTCTGTTAAAGGACGAAGATGTTTTAATTGTGATCCCCCTCCTGTCATAACTATTCCTGCTATAAGTCTTTTCTTGTGTTCTTCATTTCCATAATTTTTTAATTCTATATTAACTTGTTCCAAGATTTCACTTACTCTAGAATGAATAATTCTAGAAAGACGTTTTAAAGAAATTTCTTTAGGATCTCTTCCTCTTAATCCAGGTATACAAACAATTTCTGTTTCTTTATTTTCTCCTGGCCAAGCAGATCCAAACTTTACTTTTAATAATTCGGCTTGTCTTTCAATAATGAAACAATCTGTTTTGATATTTTCAGTTATCATATTTCCTCCAAAAGGAATTACAGCAGTATGACGAATAATATTATCTTTAAATATAGCTAAATCAGTAGTCCCTCCACCTATATCAACTAAAGCAACTCCTGCTTCTCTTTCTTCTGTATTCAAAACAGCTTCTGCAGAAGCTATAGGTTCTAAAGTCATACCAGCTAAATTGAGTCCAGCTGCTTTCACACATATACCAATATTTCTAATAGAAGAAATCTGACCTACTACTACATGAAAATTAGCTTCTAATCTATTTCCATACATTCCAATGGGTTCCCCAATTTCTGCTTGACTATCCACTTTATATTCTTGTGGAAGAACATGAATTATTTCTTCTCCTGGAAGCATCACGAGTTTATGAACCTGATCAATTAATTGTTGTATATCTTTTGTATTAATAACATTTTCAAAATCTAATCTAGTGATATAATCACTATGTTGAAGACTTCTAATATGTTGACCAGCAATACCAACAATAACCTCTTTGATCTTTAATCCAGAAGTATGTTCCGCTTCATCTACAGCTTCTCTAATTGATTCAATAGTTTGAGTAATATTGTTAACTACTCCTCTATGTACTCCTATACTTTTAGATCTTCCAATTCCTAAAATTTCAATTTTATTATATTCATTTTTTTTTCCTACCATAGCTACAATCTTCGTAGTACCAACATCTAGACCAATAGCTATATCTTGATATTCCATAGATTTATCTTTTTTTTGCTACTACTTGATTTTTATATTGTAAATCAATTAATCGATATTGATTAATATCTATTTTATTGAGATACTGCTTGTAAAAAGCTTTCAATTTTTTCAATTTTTTTCTAAAATTTGTGATATTTCCTAATATTATATAATGATTCCCAATTTTTGGGATTAAACTAAATATATTGTCTTTTGTTTTTTTTATGCTAATAATTTGATGTTTTAATAATTCATCTGAATTTATGACATTGACTAAATTTACTAATTCTCGTTTTTCTTCTTTTGAAAATTCTCCTTGAGCTAATATAACTCTTGGTTGAAAAGAAGAAGAAAAAAATTCTAAAGATTCTGCATCATTAGTTAGATAATGTTTTTTCTTCCCATTTTTTATTCTCAAAATTGGTGTTTTTTCCTGAATTTTAATGTTTAAGGTCCCATCCACACTCAAAAATATTTCAGATTTTTTTATAAAAGGATAATGATTCAATTTTTGTTCCATTCTTAATATACACAATTGACCAATGTTTTTTGTTATATATCCTTTGTCTTTATCAAATAAAATATTTTTTACAATATTTTCATTAATAACATGATCACTATATGATGGATTAATAATAATATTTAATCTTGTCAAATTTCTATTTTTATATGTTTTTTGAGAAAAAAAAAATAATATACTTATCAAAGTAAAATATAAAATTGTAATACACATTCTTGTTCTATATTTCTCCATATCGTTTGTGAAACCATTTTTTTATAGTATCTACCAATGAATCAATGCTTCCAGCTCCTATAGTAAGCAAAATATCAAATTGTTTTTTTTCTATTTTATATAATAAATTACTCATATTAGAAACTTCTTTATTTTTTATTTTGATTTTATCTAATAATTTATAAGAATTCACTCCATATAAAGGTAATTCTCTAGCGGGATAAATATCTAACAAAATTAAAATATCTAATTTTTCTAAACTTCTAGCAAAATCTTCTTCAAAAAATTTAGTTCTACTAAATAAATGAGGTTGAAATACTCCCAATATTTGTTTATTTATAAAACACTTTCTAATAGTATTAATTAACGCATTAATTTCTGTTGGGTGATGAGCATAATCATCAATATAAATTTTTTCTTTAGATTGAAAATGAATAGAGTATCTTCTATGAATTCCTTTAAATAACCACAATGCTTTTCTTACTTCCTTTTCTTGAAGTTTTAAATAATCTGAAATAGCTAATGCAGCTGTTATATTTTTTAAATTATGATATCCTGGAATTGGTAATGGAAGATCTTTCCAAGTTTCTTTTGGAGTATGAAAATCAAAATACCATTTATTTTTTTTTATATAAATATGATTAGAATAATAAATTCCTTTTTCTTCTTTTATAATAGAATAATATATTATGTTGGTTGTTGTAGACCAAATAGAAGATTCTTCTTTACAAAGAAAGATTTTTTTATATGGATGTCGTATTTTTTGAGAAAATTTTATATATGCTTGAACTAAATCATCTTTTTTTGGATAAGTATCTACATGATCTTGATCTAAAGAAGTAATACATGCTATATTTGGATTCAAATGCAAAAATGAATGATCAAACTCATCTGCTTCTACTAAAAACATATCATTTCCATTTAAAATTAAATTTGATTGATAATTTTCAGAAATTCCTCCAAGAAAAGCAGTTATATTTTGTCCTGTTATTTTCAATATATGTCCTAATAAAACACCAGTCGTTGTTTTTCCATGAGTTCCTCCAATAGCTATACATATTTTATTTTTAGTAATCAAAGATAATAAATGAGATCTTTTTGTAATATTTTTTACATTTTGTTTTAAAAACATCCATTGTTTATTATTATTTTGAATAGCTGGGGTATAAACAATTAAACATTGTTCAGAATGTATCCATGATGGTAATAATTTAATATTATCATGATAAATGATGTAAATACCTTCTCGTTCTAATTTTTTAGTTAAAAAACTTCTAGATCTATCATAACCATAAACTTTTTTACCTATATAATTTAAATAGCTAGCTAAAGAACTCATTCCCATACCACCTATTCCTATAAAATAAAAAGCCTTAATATCATCCAAATTCATAAATCAAGAATATGTGAAATTTCTTTGACAATGTTATATGTTGCTTTAGGTTTACCTAATTTTAAAATATTTTTTATCATTCTATTTTGTCTTATAGAGTCGTTTAAAAGATCTATAGTAGCATCTACTAATTTTTGTTCTATTTCTTCATTTTTTATAATTAATGCTGCATCTTTCTCCTTCAAAATTTGAGCATTTTTATTTTGATGATCATCAGATGCGAAAGGAAAAGGAATGAGTATAAAAGGTTTTCCTATTAAAGATATTTCTGATATCGTTAATCCACCTGCTCTAGATACTACAATATCTGCTGCTGAATAACAAATTGTAATATTTTCAATAAAATCCATCATAATAATATTTTTATGATAAAAATTTTGATTTTTGGCTATTTTTATAAAATCTATTTTTCCAACTTGCCAAATAAGCTGTATATCTAAATTTATTAACTTATTTAATCCATTTATCCAAGCCATATTAATGCTATGAGCACCTTGACTACCACCTATCGATAAAATAATTGGTTTATTTACATTTAATCCTAAATTCAAACATGCTTGATTTTTATCTAAAAATATTTTTTGCATGATTTCAGATCTAATAGGATTACCAGTAGTAATAATATTGGTTTGTATTTTTGGTGAAAAAATTTTTTTTGTTTCATTATAAGCAACACATATTTTTCTAGCAGATCTAGAAAAAATTCTATTAGTAAATCCAGGAAATGAATTTTGTTCTTGTAGCAAAATAGGAATTTTGCATTTTTGTGCTGCATATAGTGTAGGAAAACTTACAAAACCACCTGTTCCAATGACTATATCTGGGCAAAATTTATTAAAAAGTTTTTTTATTACAAAAAAACTACAAATTAATTCCATAGATAAAATCATTCCTGATACTATAGAACAAAATTTATCTTTACCCCCTGAAATACTAATTCCTTCAAATAAATATCCAAATTTAGGAATTTCCTGCATTTCCATATGATTTTTAGATCCAATAAACAAAATATGACTTTTTGGTACTACTTTCTTGCTTAATTCTTCAGCTATAGCAATTCCAGGATAAATATGCCCACATGTTCCTCCACTTCCAATAATTATTTTTGGGATTTTGTTTTTTTTCATTGCATTACAAGCTATAGATTTATTCTTGTTTTTGTTCAATCATTCTACTAACACTCAATATAATGCCAAAACTAAAAAAAGTCACCCACATAGAAGTTCCTCCTGCACTAATAAGTGGCAGTGTTTGTCCTGTTACGGGGAATAACCCAACAGCTATACCCATATTTACTAATGCTTGATTAATAATAGGAAATCCTACGGAAAGAACTAATAAGGTACAAAAATAATTATCAACTTTTGTAGCAATCACTATAATTCTAAATAAAATCATAAGATATATGAATAATAGTATTACTCCACCAAACAATCCATATTCTTCTATAATGATTGAATAAATAAAATCAGAATAAGATTGCGGAAGAAATGCTTTTATAATACTTTTTCCAGGCCCTCTACCAAATTTTTTACCTAAAAAAATAGCTGTTTTAGATTGTTTCATTTGATAACTATTATTAGATTTTGGATCAAAAAAATTTTCTATTCTACTAATCCAAGTATTTACTCTATTCATTGAATTTTTTTCTACTACTCTTATGACAGAGTAAATATATAGACCAGCTGATAATATTACAATTATAAAAAAAATAATCAATCCTTTTAATGGATATCCACCCATAAAAAGAATCATTACAACTGAAACAAACACAATAATTGCTGTAGATCCATTTGCAGGAAATATTAATCCAATAATTAAAAATATTGGAAATAATAAAAAAACAAAAGAGTGATAAATATTAATGTTATTTTTTGTGGATAAATATCTAGCACAATAAATAAAAGTTACTAGTCCAGCAATACTTGAAGTTTGAAAAGATATATTGATAATAGGAATATATAACCATCTAGAAGCGTTAACTCCATCTAATTTTTTTCCTTGTATAAGAGTTAATAGCAATAAAATTAAAATTATAGGAATTGCAAAAACCGACAAACGATAACAATGTTTATAATTAATAAATTGAGATAAAAAAAGAATTAAATAACCAATTAGTAAAAAAAAAGCATGTTTAAATAAATAATTAAAAACAGTAGTATCGCCACCATATGTATACACTAAATTAGTACATGCGGAATAAACAGGTAGAAAAGAAAATATGGACAATAAACTGATAAAAGCCCATAAATATTTATCTCCTTTTGTATATTTTGCTAAAAAATCATTTATTGTTTTCATCATAACAAAAAAGTTTTTTAACTTCTTTTTTGAATGTTATTCCTCTCTCTATATAATTTTTAAATATATCCATACTAGAACAAGCAGGAGAAAGAAGAATATTATCTCCACTAAAAGACAAAAAATATGCTATACGAACAGCTTTTCTAACATTTTGGGTCTCCAAAATAATATCAATAATATTTTGAAAATAATTTTTAAAATTACTATTTTCTTTACCTAATAAAATAACAAATTTTACTTTTTTTTTAACTAATGTTAATAATTCTAAATAATCATTTCCTTTATCTTTTCCTCCAGCTATCCATATTATAGGATAGCTTAAACTTTTTAATGCATAAAAAACAGAACTTACATTAGTTGCTTTAGAATCATTAATGAATGAAATTCCATTTATGCTCATGACAGGTTCCATACGATGTTCTATAGGCTTCAGTCCTAATATAGTAGAAATTATAGATTTTTTAGTAACATTTAATAAACTAGTGGCTAATATACTAGCTAAAATATTATAAAGAATATGATTTCCTATTAAAGGGATATTTCGTAGTTCTAATATATGTGACTCTTTATAATTTTTTTTTCTAATGAAAATAGAATTGTTTTTTATATATGCTCCTAAAGATAATTCCTTTTGTATAGAAAAAGGAATACAGTGAGATTTAATGTTAAAATGTTTCATTGCTTCTCTAATAATAGGATCATCATAATTATAAATAAATATATCTTGACTTTGTTGCAATGTTGCTATTCTAAATTTAGAAACTATATAATTTCTAATATTAGAATATATATTTAAATGATCTCTAGTTATATTTAATAATACTGAAATATTAGAACGAAATTTGCGACAGTCATCTAATTGGAAACTACTTACTTCTAAAACATAATATTTTTTTTTTTTCAAAACTTCTTTTGCAAAACTTTTTCCTATATTTCCTGCTAGTCCAACTTTAATACCTTCTCGTTTAAGTATTTTATAAATCATCATTGATGTAGTAGTTTTACCATTGGTACCAGTAATACTAATTAGATAAGAATCTTGTGTATAATTTTTACCAAATTCTAATTCAGAAATCATAGTAATTCCATAATGATTTATTTTTTTTATAATTGTATCATTTGTTGAAATTCCTGGACTTTTTATAATTTTATTATATTTATTTAAAATTATACTTTCTGTGTGTTTGTTTTCTTCAAAACAAATGTTATTTTTTAATAAAATTGTTTTGTTTTTATGAGAAATACAACCTGAATCAGATACAAATATTTTCAATCCCATTTGTTTAGCTAACAATGCAGCTCCTACTCCACTTTCACCACCACCTAATATAACTATTAATTGTTGTGTTTTGTTCATTATTTATTGCGCATTAAATAAAAACTTATTAAAGAAGATAGTATAATTTGTATTATACAAAAACGATAAACTATTTTATTTTCGTGATAACCTAATTTTTGAAAATGATGATGAATAGGAGACATCAAAAAAATTCGTTTTTCAATTCCATATATGTTTTTATACAATTTGAAAAACAATACTTGTATCACTACAGAAATATTTTCAACAAAAAAAATTCCAAATATCACAGGAAATAATAATTCTTTTCTTAAAAAAATTGATATTACTGCTATTATACTTCCTATAGTCAAACTTCCTGTATCTCCCATAAATATTTGAGCTGGGTATGCATTATACCAATAAAATCCAATTAACGCACCTAAAAGAGAAATAGAAAATATCATAATTTTTTCTATATTTGGAATACACATAAAATGAGTAGATGGTTGATAAAATCGATGACTTGAAAAACAAGTAAATAAAAATAAAGTAATTACAATTATAGAAGAAACTCCAGATGTTAATCCATCTATTCCATCAGATAAATTCGTGCTATTCGACATAAATACAATTATGAACATAATAATAGGCACAAACATCATCCAAGTATATTTTTCCCAGTTTTTATTGTAATAAGTCATAATAGAAGTATAATCTAATTCATCATTACGAAAAAAAATAGGACAAGTTGTTTTTAAACTATGTCTTGTTGTAGTAGTATCATTATAAGAATAGTTATTAACAATATTAACTTTTTCATCAATTATAGTAATGTTTCTATTAAAATACATTGTACAACCTATAAATATTCCTAAAATTAATTGCCCCAATATTTTCAAAATTCCACTTAATCCTTTTTTATTATATGTTATTTTTATATAATCATCAATAATACCTATAGTTCCCATCCATAATGTTGTACTTATAAGCATAAGTACATATATATTATTCAATTGAGAAAAAAACAATGTTGGAATTAATGTAGCAATTATAATACTAATTCCACCAAATGTTGGAGTTCCTTCTTTTTTTATTTGCCCAACAAGACCAAGATTTCTTATTTTGTCTGCTATTAAATTATGTTTCTTTATATTCCAATAAATGATGGCTTTATTAGATAATAATGAGATCATAATTGATAACATAAAAGAGATTAATAAACAGTATAAAGACATAACATAACATAATAAATAATAAAGTAACTCTTTATAAGATTTAAGTTTATTTATTGGTTAACAATTGTTTAGCTACAATCATATCATTAAATGGATAACGATTCCCTTTAATTTCCTGATAATTTTCATGCCCTTTTCCTAAAATAAGAATGATATCTTTTGTTTTTGCAATTTTTATTGCATATTTAATAGCTTGTTTTCTATCTACTATTGTGAATAATACTTTTTGTTTAATTGTAAATAATATAAATTTTTTCATATCATGTAGTATTTCTTCTGGATCCTCATTTCTAGGATTATCTGAAGTAAAAATTGATATATCACACATATTATAAACTATTTTCCCCATTAAAGGACGTTTTGTTTTATCTCTATTTCCTCCACATCCTATTATACATAACAATTTTGATGTTTTTGATTTTAAATTATTCACAGATATTAACAAATTTTTTAATCCATTTGGATTATGAGCATAATCTACTATTATATGAATTCCAGAATAAGTAATAAATTGTTCACAACGTCCTTGGATTGGTATAATATTTTTCAAGTTTTTTAAAATTATAGATTCTTTATCCTCATCCTCCAATAGTATAGCAGCTGTTCTATAACTGGCTAAAAGATTATACACATTAAATTTTCCAATCAAAGGGAACATGAATCTATATCCATTAATCATTAATAAATTTCCATAAAAAGTTTGATTAATGATTTCAATTTTGCAATTATATTGATGTATAATTCCATAAAAATATAATTTTGCTAACAAATTTTGCGTAATTATATGTGAATATTGATCATCAGCATTAATTAATGCAAAAGAATGTCTTGTTAAACATTTTTCAAAAAAAGTTTTTTTAATATATAAATAATTATTAAACGATTTATGATAATCTAAATGATCATGTGTAATATTAGTAAAAATTCCACCAAAAAAAGATAATCCATTAATTCTATTTTGATGAATGCCATGTGAACTAACTTCCATAAATGCATATTTACATCCTTTTTTAATGGATAAATGTAAATATTTGTTAATATCAATAATATTAGGAGTAGTATGTATAGTCTCCAATTTTTTATCCAATATTATAATACCTGTTGTAGAAATGAGTAATGGTTTTTCTCCAAGATGAAAAAACAATTGATAAAGAATAGATGATACTGTTGTTTTACCATTAGTTCCTGTAATTCCTATTAATTTGATTTTTTTTGTTGGATTATCATAATAATTAGAAGCTAGATTTCCTAAAATATCTATGGCTTTTTTTACTAACACATAAGTAATTTCATGATTAATAAGACATCTATGAATTTTTTCACAAATTATAACAGTAGCTCCTTTTTTGATTGCTTCTTCTATAAAATTATGTCCATTTTTTGTTTGGCCTTTATAAGCTATAAAAATCATATTATTTTTAATAGATTTGGAAGATGTAGACATACCTTCTATGAATTTATTATCATTTCCTATAATTTTTAATACCGGAATATTTTTTAATATAAATTGTAATGATTTTTTCATTATTAGAATTTCAAAAATATATTTTTATTTTTTTTCAATTTGCTTCCAGGTTTGATAGATTGATAAAAAAGATAAAGCACTTTTACAAATCCTTAATATTATACTTTTAATCCATCATTTTCCAATTTGGATAAATGGATTTTACAATATTATCAAATACTGGAACAGCAATTTCGATTCCGTAGTATCCAGTTTTTGGTTTTGAAATAACAACAATACAAGAATATTTTGGATTTTTTGATGGAAAATATCCAACAAAAGAACTATTGTAAGTTAACGGTTTGTTTTTAATCCAATAGTTTAATTGTGTAGTTCCAGTTTTTCCTGCATATGGATATTTTGGATTGTAATATTTTTTTGCTGTACCATGTTTGACAACTCCTTCCAACATATTTTGCAGTTTTTTTATAGAAGATTGTTTTGCTATAGAAGGATTAATGACTATAGGATTCGTATATTTTTTAATACTTTTACCACGATACTTTATTTCTCTAATAAAAATAGGTTTAATCATTTTACCTTGATTGGCAATAGCATTATAAAAAGTAAGAATTTGTAAAGGAGTTAATTTTAAATTATATCCAAAAGTCATCCATGGTAGTGTAATACTACTCCAATTTTTGTCTCCAGGTTTTGGGATAATGGGAGCACTTTCTCCTGGAATATCTATGCCAATTTTTTTATTTAAATTCCATTCAAACAAATATTTTAAAAATTTTTCAGGATGTTGCTTATAATGATTATAAATAATTTTTGCAATTCCCACATTTGATGAATGTTCCAAAATTTGTTGTGTACTGATTGTTTTCATTCCTTTACTTTGATAAAGTATATTATTATCTCTTATTTCTTTTCCTTTTAATTTAAAAACTCCATTATTAATCTTTATCATTTCATTTGTGTCTATTTTGTTATCTTCTAAAGCTACTAATATAGAAATAGTTTTAAAAGTAGAACCTGGTTCACTACCTTCCCATACAGAAAAATTTCTAACATCTTCATAAGTATTATTTTTAGTTTTTTCTAAATTTATCATGGCGGGAATTTTTCCACTTTTAACTTCCATTAAAATCACACATCCATGATCTGCACGGGATTTATATAATTCTTTAAGTAAAGCATGATATGCTATATTTTGTAAATATATATCTATAGTAGAATAAACATCTTTTCCATCTTCTGGTTCTATTGAATGTTGATAATATAATGGTTTCCATATGTTTGCACTTATACGTTGTTCCAAACGTTTACCATCTTTTCCTTTTAAATATTTGCTAAATGCTCCTTCTAATCCAGCTTTTCCTCTATGATCATCATATCCTAAAGTTCTTTTTCCAATATGTTCTAGTGGATGCACTCTATATATTTTATTTTCTACAATAAACCCACCTTTTATTTTACCTTTGTTAAAAATTGGAAAAGTTTGCAAAATTTTTAAATTAGCATAATCTAAATTTTTTGCTAACAAATAGTACCTGTTACCAATTTTTTTTTCATATTTAAACTTATAATAAAAAAATGATTTTGGTTTTTTAAAAAATGATGCTAAAGAATTGCATAATGCAAAAATATTTTGTTCAAAAACTTGATCTGAAATAGATTTAAAATCAATATGTACGTTATATTGTATAATCGACATAGCTAAAATACTTTTATCTGTGGCATATATATTTCCACGTTTAGCTTTTATTAAATTAATTCTAATTATATTGTTTATCAAAGATTGTTTATAATGATCTGAAGAATGTTGAATGTGACATAAATTAAAAATAATTAATATAGCAAGAGAAAGAAAAAAAAAACTAATTGTATAAGATTTATATAATAAAAAATATCTTTTTCTAGTAGAGAAACTACTATTAATATTATTATTACTATATTTTTGTTTCATCTATATTTTATTTATCATTATTTTTCTATAATCACCTCATATGGAGCGGTTTCCACATGCTTGAATTTTGTTGATTGTTTTAATACAGATACTAATTTTATCCTAAGATATCTACTTTGTATAGATGCATATTCAGATTTTAATTCTTTAATTTCTTCATTAATTTTAGTTATTTTTCTGATTTCTTGATCCATTATATGAGAACTAGTAATACTCATTAAAGATAAAAATGTAATGAAAATAATAAAATTCCAATTATGATAAGATTGTTTTTGTACTAAAAACTTTCCTTTTAATATATCTTTAATGTTCATTAAAATATCTTTAATTTTCATCATACATATATAAATTATATTTTTTCTGCAACTCTTAACTTTGCACTCCTAGAGTTTGGATTAGATTTGATCTCTTCTATATTTGGTCTGATTACTTTATTATGAATCATTTTAAATGGTATAATATTATTAATTTTTATATTATTTAATTTTCCTTGTTTAATAAAATATTTAATAATTCGATCTTCTATAGAATGATATGATATAAAAGAAATTCTACCTCCAGGCAATATAATTTTAGAAGATTCTATAAGAAGAGTTTTTAAACATTGAATTTCTTGATTGACTTCGATCCTTATAGCCTGAAACAATTTTGATAAAAATTTTTTTCTTTGATGAAAAGAAGATTTTTTTAATAAAAATAAATGTATTAAATCCGATGTAGTTATAATAGGTTGTTTGAAACGAAAATTTAATATTTTTTTCACAATTTTCATAGGGTTATTAAATTCACCATATTTAGAAAATATATAAAATAATTTTTTTTCTGAAGATTGATTGATAACATGTAAAGCTGAATAATTAATTTTTTGATTCATTCTCATATCTAAAATGCCGTTGACTTGATGTGAAAATCCTCTACATGGATTATTGATTTGAAAAGAAGAAAATCCTAAATCTACTAATAATCCTGATATTTTTTTGATATTGATTCTTTTTAAAATGTGTTTAATATTTATAAAATTATCATGAAATAAATGAAGTCGTTGATCTTTAATACAATTATTTTTTATAGATTCCTTATCTTGATCTACAGCAATTAAAATGGCTTGTGTATTTAATTGTTTTAATATTTCTAATGAATGGCCTCCACATCCAAATGTAGCATCTACATAAATACCTTTTTTATTGGTAATTAGTAATTTTACGCTTTCTTGTAACATAACTGGGTTATGATAAAACAAATTCTGATTTTTTTTTTACAATTCATTGTGTTCAATTCTTGTATTTGTAATTTTAAATAATAGACAACTAAATTAGTATTTATCATTTAATATCATAATGAAATTCAATTTAATCAAAAAGGATAAATTTACTAAAAGTAGAGTAGGAATTTTAATAACTGATCATGCTAGTATGGTAACTCCAATTTTTATGCCAGTTGCAACAAAAGGAGCTATTCAATGTGTTTCTAAACATGAATTAGAAAACATTGGTTATCAAATGATTCTTGGAAATGCATATCATCTATATTTTTATCCTGGACTTGAAGTTTTATATAAAATTCAAGGACTTCATACTTTTATGAATTGGCATCAATCAATTCTAACAGATAGTGGAGGTTATCAAATTTTTTCTATGAAAAAATTAAATGAAATAACTGAAGATGGAGTAAAATTTCGATCTATTTTCAACGGTAGTATTCATTTTTTCTATCCAGAAAAATCTATGAAAATTCAACGTATAATAGGTGGAGATTTAATCATGGCCTTTGATGATTGTCCTCCATATCCTTGTAGCTATATAGAAGCAAAAAAGTCTTTAATACGAACACATATATGGTTAAAAAGATGTGATAATTATTTAAATAATAATCCAGAAATATATAATCATAAACAAAGTTTTTTTCCTATTATTCATGGTAGCGTGTATTCAGATTTAAGACAATTTTCAGTGGAAACCGTAAGTTTACTAAAAGAATATGATGGATATGCTATAGGTGGATTAAGTCTTGGAGAACCCCAAGAAAAAACGCAATATATTACAAATCTAATAACTGATCAACTCCCTGAAAATAAACCTAGATATTTAATGGGTGTTGGAAATCCTGCAAATATTTTAGAAGCTATTTCTCTGGGAATCGATATGTTTGATTGTGTAATTCCTACAAGAAATGGCAGACATGGTTTATTATTTACTTGGCAAGGTATTTTAAATATAAAAAATAGTAAATGGAAAAAAGACTTTTCCTGTTTAGATGAATTTGGTAGCTCTTATGTAGATAAAATATATAGTAAATCTTATGTAAGACATCTTTTTTCTTCTAAAGAAAATTTAGCTCAACAAATAGCTACTATACATAATCTTGCTTTTTATTTTAATCTTATGAAAACAGCAAGAGAAAAAATATTAAACAATACTTTTTTACATTGGAAACAATCCATTATTCCAAGATTAATGCATCGGTTATAATAAATAAAATAATTCATTCAATTACTTATATACTACTTATACTTACTAATTACTACCTAAATACTAATACTACTAATACTAATGAATATTAAAACTAGCTATATAGATATCTCCATTTAATTTAATAGCTTTGAGTGTCACATATCCATCATATTTTTTTAATAAATTATCTACATCTTGAGGATTTTTTATTTTTTTTCCATTAATAGATATTATAATGTCACCTACATTTATTCCAATTTCATTCAACTTTCCATTTATATTTATATTTACAACTTTAATTCCATCATGTATTCCATAATTTTTTTTATCTTTTATTTCTAATTTTTTAAAAGTTCCTCCTAATACATATGATTGTGTGATATTTCTATTTGGTTTATTATTTGTGATTTCTGTTTGATTTTTATCATTATTTTCCTCTTCATCTTTATTTTCTTTTTCTGAATTTTTTAAAACTACATCACAATCCATTATATTGTGTTTTCTTAAAAATGTTACTTGTAATTTATCGCCAGGAGATTTGGTTCCTATAATCATTGATAAATCAGATATATTTTGAATAGGATGTCCATTGATATTTTTAATAATATCTCCTATTTTTAATCCAGCATCATAAGCCCCACTTTGATTATATATTTTTTCAATTAATAATCCTGATTTAGATTTTATATTACATTCTATTTTAGCTAATTCAATTCCTTTAATTCCTAGACACGCACGTTGAACAAAACCGTATTTTTTAATATCTTGTACCACTTTTATTACTATATTTGAAGGTGCTGCAAAACTATATCCTATATAATTTCCAGAATTAGACGAAATTGCAGTATTAATACCTATTAATTCGCCATTAGTATTTACTAATGCTCCACCACTATTACCTGGATTTACTGCTGCATCAGTTTGAAAAAAAGATTCTATAGGTGATACATGTTGATTTTCTCCTTTTAAAATTCCTAAATGTCTATTTTTTGCACTTATTATACCTGCAGTAACGGTTGAATTTAAATCAAAAGGGTTACCAATTGCTAAAACCCATTCACCAACTTGTACTTTATTAGAATCTGAAAAAGAAATAAATGGTAATCCTTTTTCATTTATTTTCAACAAAGCAATATCTGTACTAGAATCTTTACCTATTAACTTAGCGTTATAAGATCTTTGATTATTTAATGTTACTTCTATTTTATTAGCATTTTCAATTACATGATAATTTGTTACTATGTATCCATCAGAAGATATTATAACACCGGATCCATGAATCCCTTGTATTTCTTCTTCATCTTCATCAATATTATTATTATAATGATTTTTTATTCCTTTTCCTTTTCCTTTATTTTTGAATTTTAATCCTATACTATTTCTTCTATAACTATCTGGAAATCCAAAAAATAAATCAAATGGATCAAAATCAATTTTTTCATTTTCATTACTATAAGATTTAGAAAAATTTTGAATATTTACTACTGCATTAATAGTTTTACTTACTGCTTTAGTAAAATCTGGAAATCCATGATCATTACTACTGCTAATTAACATTGGATTAGTCCATTTAAATCTCAATGGATATGTAGTATTATAAAGAAAATTAGATTCATTTTGTTGTTGTGTATATTTTGTATATGTAGTCATAGTTATTATTGAACTAATTATACTACTAATAATAACATAAAAAATTATTTTCTTCATATATTTATAATGTAATGCATGCAAATATGCATTTTTTTTATAAAAAATTTTGATGAAAATAACTTTTTTGAAATATCAAGGTACTGGAAATGATTTTATTATTATAGATTGTAGATATCAAATAATTCCATACGATAATATAAATTTGTTAAAAAAATTATGTAATAGACATTTTGGTATTGGAGCAGATGGAATTATATTAATCACAAAAGATAAAAAGAATGCAAATAATGACTTTTATATGAAGTATTATAATTCTGATGGTAAAGAAAGTACTATGTGTGGTAATGGAGGTCGTTGTGCTATATTATTTGCAAAAACAATGCAAATATCAAAAAATAATATGATAAGTTTTAGAGCTATAGATGGTCAACATTATGGAAAAATTTTAACTAACAATTTAGTCTCTATACAAATGCTTAATATTGATTCACATACCATAAAAATAAATACCAAATATATATTTTTAAATACAGGTTCACCTCATCATATTATTTTTGTACAAGATATAAATAACATAAATGTTAATCAATGTGGAAAAAAAATACAATTTCAATATTTAGAAAAAGGAGTAAATGTTAATTTTGTAAAAATATTAAAAAATAATGAACTTGCAATAAGAACTTATGAACGAGGAATTGAGCATGAAACTCTTTCATGTGGCACAGGTGTTGTTGCATCTGTTATTGCTTCATATCAAACTAATAAAATAAATATTACAAAAAACATTTTAACTTATACTAATGGAGGTAAATTGTGGGTATCATTTATGATAATTAACAATACATATAAAGACATTTCTTTAACAGGATCAACTACATTCATTTTTAAAGGTTACATTGAAATTTAAAACATTTTGGATATGGATAAAACTTATTATTACATTAACGCAGAAGATATTAAATTTTTACAAAAATATTTAAATAGTGTTTCTCCATCTGGATATGAAAGTGAAAGTCAAAATATATGGAAAAATTATATAAAAAATTATGTTAATAAAATAACAACAGATTTATATGGAACTGTTGTTGGGATACTAAATCCTAATAATTCTCCATATAAGTTAATTATTGAAGCACATGTGGATGAAATTTCTTGGTATGTTAATTATATTTCTCATAATGGCATGATATATGTGTCTAGAAATGGTGGAATAGATCATCAAATTGCTACATCTAAAAAAATTGTTATTCATACCAAACAAGGATTAATATATGGAGTTTTTGGATGGCCTGCAATTCATACTAGAAAAGCTTCATCAGAAGAAAAATCTCCAAATATAGATAATATTTTTATTGATGTTGGAGCTCATAATAAAAAAGAAGTAGAAAAGATGGGTATCCATGTTGGATGCTTAATTACTTATCCTGATCAGTTTTTTATTATTAATAAAAATTATTTTGTTTGTAGATCATTAGATAATAAAATAGGAGGTTTTATAATTTCACAAGTATTGAAAAAAATAGTACAAGATAAAATAAATTTAAAATTTGGATTATACGTAGTAAATTCTGTTCAAGAAGAAGTAGGATTAAAAGGAGCAAAAATCATTTCTAATATATTAAATCCCAATATTGTAATTGTTACTGATGTAACTCATGATACCTCAACTCCTATGATTGATAAAAAAATTCATGGTGATATTAAATGTGGATGTGGTCCAGTTATTGTTTATTCTACATCTATACATAGAAACTTGAGAGAATTATTAATAAATACAGCTAATAAAAATAAATTATCTTTTCAACATTTAGTAACATCTATAAATACTGGAACAGATACAGATGCATTTGCATATTCTAATAAAGGTGTTTTATCAGCTTTAATTTCTATTCCCCTTAAATATATGCATACTACTGTTGAAATGGTACATAAAAATGATGTAGAAAAAACAGTACAATTAATATTTGAAACTATTAAAGAAATTAATCATAATGAAAAAAATTTTTTTATTTATTAAATATAAATTTAATAATATCTCCATCTTGAATGATATAATTTTTTCCAACTAATAATTTTTTTCCAACTTGTTTTACTTTATTTTCTGATTTATATTTAATAAAATCATTATAGTGAATAACTTCAGCACAAATAAATCCTTTTTTTAAATCTGTATGAATTTTAGAAGAAGCTTGATAAGTAGTCCAATTATTTGGAATTGACCAAGAACGTATTTCTTTTTTACCTATTGTAAAAAAGCATTGTAAGTTAAATAATTTATATACCATCTTAATAAGATCATTTATTTTTGATTGGTATAAATATTGTTTTTTTTCATGCAAAGATAAACTAATAAATGGAGCTTGTTCTTTTTCCGTTACTTTTTGTAAATATTTAAGATCATCATCTTCATGTTGATTTGCATTTGCTACATAAATAACAGGTTTAAGTGTTAATAAATGCAAATCTTGAATGTCATCAATTTCATTTTGTTTAAATGGAAACATTCTTATATTTTTTCCCTGTTGTAAAAACAGATGAATTTTATTTAAAGTATATAATAGATCTTGTCTATTTACATATAATTTTTGATGTTTTTTTAATTTATTAATTTTATTTTCTATTGTTTCTAAATCTTTTAATTGTAATTCTAGGTCTATAATTTCTTTATCTCTTATTGGATTAATATTATTTTCTACATGAATAATTTTTATATCTTTAAAACATCGAATTATATGAATAATCACATTAGTTTCTCTAATATTAGATAAAAATTTATTTCCTAATCCATTTCCTTCATGTGATCCTTGTATTAATCCTGCAATATCTACTATTTTAATTTCAGATGGAATTATTTTAATAGAATTAATAAGCATTTTTAATTTTATTAATCTGTTATCTGGAACGATTGTATATCCATAATTTGGTTCAATTGTGGAAAAAGGAAAATTGTCTGATCTAGCTTTAGAATTAGAAATAAAATTAAAAAAAGTTGATTTTCCTACATTAGGTAATCCAACAATTCCACATTTCATTATATAATTTATTTTGTATTTGTTTATTTAATTTATATAACTTTCTACATACAACACAAAACATATTTATTATTTTTTATTAATATGAAAGAAAAAATACTTCCTGTGTGGAGACATATTGAAGAATTAAGAAAACATCTTATACGTAGTATTATAGCAATTATTATTGCCACAATTATTCTTATGAAGAATAAAGAATTTATATTTGATTATATACTTTTTGGTCCTGTTAAAAAAAATTTTTTTACTTATCGAATAATTTATAAATTATCATTTTTTTTTTCATACTCCAATTTATTCAATATTTTCATATAAACATTTAGACATACAAAACAGATCAATTTTTGGACAATTTAATATTTATATATGGGCTTGTTTATGGGGTGGAGTTATATTATCATTTCCTTACATATTTTATGAATTTTGGATATTTATATGTCCTGCACTTTCTAAAAAAGAAATAAAATATACTAAAAATATTTTAATAATTGCATCATTATTATTTTTATGTGGTATATGTTTTGGTTATTTTATATTATTTCCTTTTATCATTTTTTTTGGAACTAATTTTCAAATTAGTTCTATCCCTAAAAATATATTTGATTTATCAGATTATATATCATTAGTAATAAATACAATGTTATCTATGGGAATAACGTTTCTTTTTCCATTATTTATATATCTGTTAACGAAATTCAAATTACTTTCTAATATTTTTTTAACAAAATATAAAAAACATGCTTTTTTAATTATTTTAATTTTTTCATCTGCTATTACACCAGGTGATTTGATAAGTACAATAATTGTTTTAATTCCATTACTAATTTTATATCAAATTAGTATTTATATATCTAAATATTTTTCTACAAAAACATAATAGCTAAATAAAATAAATTATTCCATATAAATATCATTATTTGATTTTAATTATTTTTTAGTTAATGGTAATGGTATAGGTATAAGTCACAATTATATAGTTTTACTTTTTATTTTTGTTGTAAATTTTTTTCTTATTAGTTTTTTTCTTATTAGTTTTTTTCTTATTAGTTTTTTTCTTATTAGTTTTTTTCTTATTAGTTTTTTTCTTATTAGTTTTTTTCTTATTAGTTTTTTTCTTATTAATTTTTTTGTTAGTAGATTTTTTGTTAGTAGATTTTTTGTTAGTAATTTTTTTCTTATTAGTTTTTTTGTGACTAATTGATATGTCTAAATTTTTATCTTTTTTATCTTTATCATTTTTTGTTGTATCATCTTTTTTATCTTTATCTATATTTTTTGTTGTATCGTCTTTTTTATCTTTATCATTTTTTGTTGTATCATCTTTTTTATCTTTATCATTTTTTGTTGTATCATTTTTTTTATCTACATTTTTTACATTTATGTTATTATAAATGTTTTTTAAACATGTATCATTTTTATGTTTATCTTGATTTGATTCTATATTAAAATTATACACAATCCCCATAGAATGTCTCCAAAAATTTAAATAATCTTTTAGAACTGGTTTAGTATGTGAAAATACATGATTATATTCACTTTGAACATTGATTCCTATATCTGGTAATATCCATAAATTCATACCAATACCACCATCTAACAATAAAAAATGAGTTGCATTTTCAAGAAATGTTTTTTCTTTAGAAATAATTAATTGATGATTATCATAATTAAAAAAATGGTATCCTAGTCCTAATTTTAAATAGGGATCAAGTCGTGCATATTTATATATATGATAATTGATTCCAGGAATAATTTTATAATAATGACCATCGTTAGTATTCCACTTATTATTTTCTGTTATTCCAAACGAAGAATCTAAATATAGATCTATCTGTTTTGTAATCTTATTTACTAATTTTAAATTATAAAAAGGTAGTAAAATATTATTATTATTTTTTATAAAAAAATTTTTAAATGGAGAATTGATTGGTGGATAATTTAAATCATCTATTCCAATTTGAATTTCCCATTTTTTTTGAGATCTTGGATTTTTAAAAAGTGATTGAGAATGGACTACAGAACAAGAAGATAACAATAACCATAAAATAAAAAGATATTTGATATTTTTCATTTTCATAAAAAAAAGATTCATAATAAAAAAATTAAAATTTAACAAATATATATTAAAAAAAAATATTTATACTCTTCTTATTTTTAAGCCAATCTCTTTTTTTAATAATTTCACGTTTATCATATATTTTTTTTCCTTTTGCTATAAAAATTTTTAATTTTGCATATCCTGTTTTACTAAAAAATAATTTAAAAGGAATTATAGTTAATCCTGAACCTGAATTTGTAAGTTTTTTTTGTATTTTTTTTAGTTCATGCTTAGTTAACAATAATTTTCTTTTTCTATTATTATCATATTGAATAGTAGTATTGTGATTTGCAGTTTGATATTGTTCTATATATATATTAATAGAATATAATTCATGATTGATAATTTTGCAAAAACTTTCTGTTATATTTACTTTATTTTTTCTTATTGATTTTACTTCCGATCCAAAAAGTTGAATTCCAGCTATGTATTCTTCTAATAAGTGATAATAAAATTTAGCTTTTTTATTTATCATACATAATTAATTATTATTTTTGTTCAAATGTTTATCAAATGTTTAAAAATAATAAATAATTAGTTTTTTTGTATATAAAAATTTTTATTATTCAAATATGTATTATATAAATGTCAAAAATTCCAAAAAAAAACATTATTTAACGGATCTATGTTCTCAAGTAAGAAGAGATATATTACGTATGGTTTATTATGCAAATTCTGGACATATAGGTGGGTCATTAGGATGTACAGAATATTTAGTAGCTTTATATCAGGAAATAATGTTTTTTGATCCAAAAAAGTTTACAATGAGTGGTCATAATGAAGATTTATTTTTTTTATCTAATGGACATATTTCTCCAGT
This sequence comes from Blattabacterium cuenoti, assembly GCF_014252335.1. Taxonomy (NCBI): domain Bacteria; kingdom Pseudomonadati; phylum Bacteroidota; class Flavobacteriia; order Flavobacteriales; family Blattabacteriaceae; genus Blattabacterium; species Blattabacterium cuenoti. The sequence goes on along the minus strand of NZ_CP059218.1, from coordinate 225,373 downwards.
TTATTATAGTGTATTAGCTCGTACAGGATTTTTTTCTATTCAAGAACTTTCTACTTTTAGAAAATTAAATTCTCGTTTACAAGGACATCCATCTAGTCATGATGGACTACCAGGAATTAGAATATCTTCAGGATCATTAGGACAAGGTATGTCAGTCTCTATTGGAGCCGCATTATCCAAAAAACTGGATAAACAAGATAATAAACTTATTTATAGTTTACATGGAGATGGAGAATTAAATGAAGGACAAATGTGGGAATCTATTTTATATGCCGGATCTAAAAAAATCGATAATTATATAGCTACTATAGATTACAATGGACAACAAATAGATGGAACAACTGATGATGTACTTCCTTTAGGAGATTTAAAAAAAAAATTTCAGTCATTTGATTGGATAGTTTTAGAAGAATATGAAGGTAATAATATTGAAAAAGTTATCAATATTTTAAAACAAGCTAAAGATGAAACTAAAAAAAAATTTCCTATTTTAATTATACTTCATACTCAAATGGGATATGGAGTTGATTTTATGGTTGGTAATAATATATGGCATGGTAAACCAGTTAATAAAGAAGAATTAAATAAAGCATTAAATCAAATTCCTGAAACATTAGGAGATTATCCAATCTAAATAATACAATAAATAATTATTATGCATATGCAAATTAAGTATGAAAATCAAGGATTCAAAGAAACTAGAGCTGGATTTGGAAAAGCATTAGTAGATTTAGGTAAAAATAATAATAAAATAGTTGCATTATGTGCCGATTTAACTAATTCTTTATCAATGACAAAATTTTCTCAAAAATTTCCTGACCGATTTTTTCAAATAGGTATAGCAGAAGCAAATATGATTGGAATTGCTGCTGGATTAAGTATTGGAAATTATATTCCTTTTGCAGGAACATTTGCAAATTTTGCTACATCTCGTGTATATGATCAAATTCGTCAATCTATTGCATATTCTAAAAAAAATGTTAAAATATGTGCTTCACATTCTGGATTAACTTTAGGAGAAGATGGAGCAACACATCAATGTTTAGAAGATATTGGAATGATGAAAATGTTACCTGGTATGACGGTTATTAATACTTGTGATTATAATCAAACTTATGCTGCCACTATCGCTATATCAAAATATATAGGCCCAGTGTATTTACGTTTTGGAAGACCAGCAGTAGCTAATTTTACCGATATCAATCAACCATTTAATATTGGAAAGGCTGTAGTTATGAAAGAGGGAAAAGATATTACTATTGTATGTACAGGACATTTAGTCTGGGAATGTTTGGAAGCAGCAAAAATCTTAGAAAAAACTATGAAAATTAATTGTGAAATAATAAATGTACATACCATTAAACCTTTAGATGAAACAACTATTCTTAATTCTATTATAAAAACCAAGTGTATTATAACAGCAGAAGAACATAATTATTGGGGTGGATTAGGAGAAAGTATTTCTAGAATTATTATGACAAATCATAAAAGTGATACTACTATACAAAGTATAATTGCTGTAAATGATACATTTGGAGAAAGTGGAAAACCAATGGAATTATTAAAAAAATATCATTTAGATAAAGACTCAGTTATACATCATGTTAAAATAATAATTAAAAAAAAAATTAAAAAATACATTTAACATTATTTATCATCATATATAAGCATATATAGGTTATATAGATTTCTTCATTTATTTATTAATTAAATAAAAAATTATGTATTCTTCTTGCAATATTCAAATTAAAAAAGAAAATAATGAGTTATTAGGATCTATTATAATTAGCGGATCTAAAAGTATTTCTAATCGTTTATTAATTTTGAAAGCTATATATCCAGATGATATTTATATTACAAATTTATCAAATTCTGAAGATACAAAATTATTACAACATAGTTTATCAAGCACTTCTAATATATTAGATATTAATCATGCTGGAACTGCTATGCGATTTTTAACATCTTACTTATCTATTATAGAAGCAAGAGAAGTTATTTTAACTGGATCAAAAAGGATGAAAGAAAGACCCATATCTATTTTAGTCAATGCATTAAATAAACTTGGAGCTAAAATTATTTATTTAGAAAAAATTGGATATCCTCCAATTAAAATATTTGGAAGAAAAATATTAGGAGGAGAAATAGAGGTTAATGCAACTATCAGTAGTCAATATATTAGTGCACTTATGTTAATTGCAAGTAAATTTGATCATGGATTAAAAATTCTTTTGAAAGACAAAATTACATCTATTCCATATATTAATATGACTTTTCATTTATTAAATCAGATAGGTATTAAAATATTATGGAATCGAAATTTGATTCAAATTTATCCAGGAAAGAAAAAAATTACAAAATATTTTTATATTGAATCTGATTGGAGTTCAGCATCATATTATTATTCTATGGCTGCTTTATCAAAAAAAGTAAAATTAACTTTAAAATCTTATACAAAACATAGTATTCAAGGTGATAAAAAAGTATTTGATATATATAAACAATATTTTGGAATATCAACAATTTTTAGTAAAAAAACAATAATTTTACAAAAATTGTCTTTGAATTTTGTTCCACCTAAATTTATTAATTTAGATTTGAATCAAACACCAGATATAGCACAAACCATTGCAGTGACTTGCTCTTGTTTAAAAATCAAATGTTTATTACATGGATTAGAAACTCTTAAAATTAAAGAAACAGATAGATTACAAGCATTAAAAGAGGAGTTATATAAATTTGGTATTAAAATTAAAATTACAAATTCTAGTTTAGAAATATTCGATTTTTTTTCTATTTCCAAACAAAATTGTTATCAAGTAAATACGTATCAAGATCATAGAATGGCAATGGCATTCTCTGCATTTAGTTTATTTTTTCCGATTAATATATTACAATCAAATGTTGTAGAAAAGTCATATCCTTTTTTTTGGAAAGATTTACAACAATTAGGATTTTCAATTACATCAATGTAATATTATTAATATAAAAAAATTAAATTTACATTTTGGCCCATTCGTCTATTGGTTAGGACATCAGGTTTTCATCCTGAAAAGAGGGGTTCAATTCCCCTATGGGCTATAAATAAAATATTATTTTTTATGGGTGCCCAATCATATTCTTCTCTCAAAAGACTTAGACAAAATAAAATTCGACGTAATCGAAATAAATATATATATAAAAGTACAAAAACAGCTATAAAAAAATTATTAAAAAATCAAAACAAATATTCTAAAGTAATTTCTATGATAGATAAATTAGTAAAAAAAAATATTATACATGTTAATAAAGCATCAAGATTAAAAAATAAATTAAAAAAATATATATCATATTAGATGATATAGATAGATAGTTAGGAATAATTAATTATAATAGTTAGATAGTTAGATAGTTAGATAGTTAGATAGTTAGATAATTAAAGTTAGTAATAATATTAATATAATTAATGATTATGATTACATTTAACTTAACATAAAACATAATATAAACTTATCCTTTCCTTATATTATATTTACAAATAAAAAATATGAAATATTATTTTCCCATTGGAATATTTGATTCTGGAATTGGTGGACTTTGTATTGCTAAAGAAATTATAAATTATATGCCTAATGAAAGATTATTTTATGTTGGAGATACAAAAAATATGCCTTATGGAAATAAATCTCAACATTTTATTCGTCATCATTCTATGAAAATAGTTTCTTTTTTATTTCAACACCAATGTAAAGCTATAGTGATAGCATGTAATTCAATTGTATCTAATGCTTTAGATATTATACAAGAAAAATTTAGTCAAAAAACAATATTATTTAATGTTATAGATCCAGTAATAAAAAATAAAATATTTTTTTCATATAATAAAATTGGCATTTGTGCCACACATGCCACAATTAGATCACAATATTACCAAAATAAAATGAAAAAACATTTTCCTCATTTAACGATTATTACAAAATCTATACCATTTTTAGCAAAAATTATTGAAAATGGCATACACACACATCAGTTAAATTCTCTTATTCAAGAGAGTTTTAATTCATTTATAAAAAATATAGATCTCTTATTATTAGCATGTACACATTATCTATTTTTAAAAAATGCAATAAACAATATTTTTAAAGAAAATATTCGTATTATTGAAATACAAAAAATAGTAGTTAAAGACATAATAACAACATTATATAATAAAAATTTATTAAATACAGTTCCTATTTATCCTATCCCTATCAATAATCATCATATTATTTTTTATACTTCTGATTTCATTTCTCCTATTTTTTATGCAAAAGTTAAATCCATTTTTAAAAACAATTTTATTGTAAAACAAATAAATTTATAATTTGTTCTAATGTCTAATTTGTGCATCAATTACTGAAAAAGTAGAAAGATTCACAATCTCTTCTATATTAGATTTCATTTGCATAATATATGCTGGTTTTTTGATTCCTAATAAAACTGGACCAATTGTTTTTATTTTTTCTAATCCAATAAAAAATTTATAAGTTAAATTTCCTGATTCTATATTAGGAAATATAAAAACATTTGCCTTGTTGTTTGATATTTTAGAATTAAAATATGTTAAATTTTTTTCTAAACATAGTTTATTTAACGATAAATTTAATTGTGATTCTCCATGTAGTACTACTAAATTTGGATATTTTTTATGTAAAAAATCTACAGTTTTATATATTTTATTGGTTTTAGATAAAACATTATTAAAAGATAACATTGCTATACATGGTACCATATCAAAATATTTTACGATTTTAGTTGTCATAATAGTAATTCGAACTAATTCTATCGTAGTAGGATTTTTTATAACTGCAATATCAGCTAAAAATATAGGTCCATGTTTAGTTAATAAAATCATCAATCCAGCAGTTTTTTGACATAAATTATTTGTACCAATTATGTCTAATATTGGTTTTAAACTATATCTAAATGGATTAGAATATCCAGTCATTACAATATCTGCTTCTCCTTGATCAACCATCATTGCACCAAAATAATCAAGATTTTGCATAATATGATATGCATTAGATTTAATAATTTTTTTATTTTTATATAATAAAATATTAACATAATCTTTGACTTTTTGATCATTTTTTTTAGGATCAAAAATAATAGGATCTATTTTAAGATTATGTTTATTAATTAATGTTTGAATTTTATGTTTATTTCCTAAAACAATTGTTGAATTTAATATTATTCCTTTTTCTTGTAATATTTGAATAGATTTTAAAATATTATATTCTTCTCCATTACAAAAAACGATTTTCTTAGGATTAGATTGAGCTCGTTTTTGAATCATTCTAATAATTTTATTTTCATACTCCATTCTATCTAATAATATTTCTCTATATTTAGTCCAATTGATAATTGGACTTCTTGCCACTCCACTATCCATAGCCGCTTTAGCTACTGCAGGAGCTACACGAGTAATTAAACGATTATCAAAAGGTTTTGGAATTATATAATCTTTTCCAAAGGAAATATTTTTTTTATTATAAACGATATTAACTTGTTCTGGAACTGATTCTTTCGCCAAAGATGCTATAGCATAAATAGCTGCTAATTTCATTTCGTCATTGATAATAGTTGCTCTAACATCGAGTGCTCCTCTAAAAATATATGGAAATCCTAATACGTTATTCACTTGATTAGGATAATCACTTCTTCCTGTAGCAATTATAACATCAGATCGAGTTTGGACGGCCACATTATAATCAATTTCAGGATCTGGATTAGCCATAGCAAATACTATAGGATTTTTTGACATACTTTTTAACATTTTTTCAGTTAATACTCCTCCTATAGATAATCCAATAAATACATCAGAATCTTTAATTGCTTCAGAAAGATTTTGTAATTTAGTATTGACAGCAAATTCTTCTTTTTCTGTAGTTAAATCTTTTCTTGAACTATGTAATAATCCCTTGCTATCAAACATAAGAATATTATTTGGGTTCAATCCTAATTTTTTATATATTCTGGTGCAAGAAATAGCAGCTGATCCTGCTCCATTAACTATCATTTTAATTTCTTGAATATTTTTTTTGACATAACTTAAAGCATTTAACAATGCTGCTCCAGAAATAATAGCAGTTCCATGTTGATCATCATGCATCACTGGAATATCTAATTCAAATTTTAATCTTTTTTCTATTTCAAAAGCTTCTGGAGATTTAATATCTTCTAAATTAATTCCTCCAAATGTTGGAGCTATAGCTTTAACTATTTCAATAAATTTATTTGGATCAGATTCATTAATTTCTATATCAAAAACATCTATTCCTGAAAATATTTTAAATAACAATGCTTTCCCTTCCATCACTGGTTTAGAAGCTAAAGCACCAATATTACCAAGACCTAATACGGCGGATCCATTAGTAATCACTGCTACTAAATTACCTTTAGAAGTATATTTATATACTGTTTTATAAGATCTATAAATTTCTTTACACGGTTCTGCTACACCTGGTGAATAAGCTAAAGATAAATCTTTTTGAGTACTATAATCTTTAGTAGGAGATATTTGTATTTTTCCAGTTGGAAATTTACTATGATAATTTAAAGCTTCATGTTTAAGATTTTTTATTTTTTTTACCATAAGTAATAATTTTGAAAATGAATCAAAAATATATTATCCATTCCAAAATATATCTTTTTCAAAAAAAAATTGTTTTTTATTAGATTGCCATCTAATCATTAATTTATAAGTTCCTGTTTTCAAAAGATTACATGGAATAAATAGTTGTTTTTTTTTATTAAAAATAATTGCAAAATGTTGTTTGATATCCATGTTTTTAGATGAATAACGTAATAATGTATAAGTTCCAAATATGTTATCTATCATTTTTGGAAATATTATATATATACCAGAAGTACACATTAGTATTTTAATATTTTCTGATAAAGACAACAAATTTTGTTTTTCATTTATAATGTCTTGATACCTCATTTCTTCTTCATAATATTTATCTGATATCAATTGACTTTCTTTATGAGGAAAAAAAAAGGTTATATAAATAATAAAACAAATAAAAACAGATAAAGATGATATAATTACTATTTCTACATTTAATTTGGTTTTCATAAAAAATTCTATATTAATAATTATTTTTTTATGATTGAAACACTATTCCAATTAATAATTTTTTTACCTTCTGGAGATTTACCACTAGTACTAACATTTTTTGTATTTATAAAATATACATAACTAGATATTTTTTGAATATCATTACCTTTTAATTCTCCATTTTTTCCAAATGCTCTCATAGTAGGATTATTTTTACTACCATTCCATACAATAGAAAAGATATTTTTGAAAAGATCTTTTTCTATTATATTTATCCAATAATCATCTGTTAAATTTGGGCCAATATTTCCACTTCCATCAGAATTATGACAAGTAGCACAATTTTCTTCAAAAAGAACTTTTCCACTATCAATTAAATGATTATTAAATGTAGCATTTTCAATAGTTATTTGTGGCATAGTTTTTTCAAATTTTTCTATATTTTTTAATTGCTCTTGATATGCTATTTGATATTCTTGATATGGATTAGAAAAATCAGTAAATAAATAAGCACACAAATAAATTACCGAAATTACAATTGTGAAAAAAAATAGATGAACCCACCATATTGGTAATTTATTATCTAATTCTATAATATCATCAAATCCATGATTAATTTGTTTTAAATTGTCAATTTTAGTTTTATAATTAAAAAATTTATAAAGTCTATAAAAGTAATTTCCTTCATTTTCATCAAGTATATTTTTTTTTTCTATGTCAGTTAAGGATTTTAATTTTTTTCTATAAATTAATTCATTGATAAAATCTAATACAAATAATAATATAATTATAACAAAAAAAAATAGTATAGATATTGGATGATATATTAACTTGATATTTTCTATTCCTAAAATAATATAAAATATAAAAATAATAATTGATACAATAATAGGAATATTAATAAAAAAAGGAACTTTCGTTCTCATAACTCATATAGATTTAAATCTATTCTAAAGGCAAATCTTTGATTTTATCATAATATTTTTTAGACTTACAATAGGTCAAAAAGAAAATAAAACAAAAACACATTAAAAATATAATTAACATTATGGATTGAAATATACCAATATATTTTTCAGAAAAAATAATTTTTTTATAAAATGTTATCATTATGTATTCATCATTATTTTTTTATTTTAATATCAATCCCTAATTTTTGAAGATAAGATATAATAGCAATCACTTCTCTTTTTTCTAAAGGAATAAATTTATTTTTATATCTTTTTTTTTGAATATCCATTTCAAGTTTTAATTTTGGATTTTCCTTATAAATATCAAAAACAATTTTTTTTGCTTGTATATCCATATCTTTATTAAAATTTATTATACTATCTGAAGTATAGGGAACTCCAAGTTTAATCATTGCTTGAAGTTTTTTTTTTGTATCAGACCTATTTAATTTATTATATACTAGCCAAGGATATCTTGGCATAATCGAACCTGGGGAAGTAGAGCGAGGATTATTTAGATGATTAAAATGCCACGAGTTTGGATTTTTACCTCCTTCTCTAGCTAGATCTGGACCTGTACGTTTAGATCCCCAAAGAAAAGGATGATCATAAATAAATTCTCCAGCTTTTGAATATTCTCCATAACGAACTACTTCATCTCTAAATGGCCTCACTTGAGCACTATGACAAGAATTACAACCTTCTCTGACGAATAAATCTCTACCTTCTAACTCTAAAGCTGTATAAGGTTTTATATTTTTAATAGTAGGAATATTTGATTTTATAGCTAACGATGGAATAATTTCTATTATACCACCTATAGCAACTGCTATAAAAGAAAGAATAGTAAATTGTATAGGTTTTGTTTCCAATTTACCATGAAATGTTGTAAAATTATTGTTTTTATCTGAAGATATGTAAGATATTACTTGAAAAGATTCATGTTTTATAAATTCTCCTTGTTGAATCGTTTTATATATATTATATAACATCATAATAAAACCTAAAATATAAATTACTCCACCTACAAATCTAGCTTTATAAAAAGGTAAAATATTTAATACAGTATCCAAAAATTTTTTATATGTTAACGTTCCATCAGGATTAAATGATTTCCACATATTAGCTTGCAAAATGGATCCAAAATAAAGAGGAAAAATGTATAATATTAGACCTATTAATCCAAATATAAAATGTAAATTCATTAATTTATTGGAATATAATTGATTACGATTCCATAATTGTTTAGTTAACCAATAAATCATTCCAAATGCCATAAATCCATTCCATCCTAAGGTTCCTAAATGAACATGAGCAATTATCCAATCTGTAAAATGAGCAATAGAATTTAATGTTTTTGTCGCTAACATTGGTCCTTCAAAAGTTGCCATTCCATAACATACAATACCTACTAAAAAAAATTTTAAAATAGGATCTTTTTTAACTTTTGACCAATCTCCTCTTAAAGTCAATAATCCATTTAACATTCCTCCCCAAGAAGGAGCAATTAACATAATAGAAAAAATAGTACCTAACATTTGTGCCCAATTGGGTAATGAAGTATACATTAAATGATGTGGTCCAGCCCATATATATATAAATATTAAAGACCAAAAATGTATAATAGATAATTTATAAGAAAAAACTGGTTGATTAGACGCTTTAGGAACAAAATAATACATTAATCCTAATATGGGGGTAGTTAATATAAATGCTACTGCATTATGCCCATACCACCACTGCATCAATGCATCTTGAACTCCTGCATATATAGAATAACTTTTAAAAGATAATAATTCAATAGGTAATTCAAGATTATTAAAAACATGTAACATAGCAACAGCTACCCAAGTGCCTAAAAAAAACCATATACTAACATATAAATGTTGAATTTGTCTATTTAAAATAGTACCAATCATATTAATACCATATACTAACCAAATAATAAAAATTAATATATCTATTGGCCATTCATGTTCAGAATATTCTTTACTAGTATTAATTCCTAATAAAAAAGTTACCCAAGATGATAAAATAAAAATTTGCCATCCAAAAAAATGTATCCAACTAAGATAATCACTATAAATTCTGGTTTTTAATAATCTTTGTATCGAATAATAAGTTCCAGTAAAAATCACATTGCCAATAAAAGCAAATATAGCTGTTGTAGTATGCAGCATTCGCCAACGTCCAAATCCCATTATTCCTTGAGAATATTGTAATTTATTACCTAATAATAATTCCGGAATGGTTGGCATAATTAATAATAACGCAATAAATAAACCTGCTAATAACCCAATAAATCCCCAAAATATAGTAGCATATAAAAATGCTTTTACAATTATATTATTATAATAAAATGTTTTCAATTTCATATTATTCATAATCATGATTTATTGTTATTATTATATATTTTTTTATCATTAATTAATATTCTTATTCGTGGAGATTCACAATCGTCAAATTGTCCTGAATAAAGACTAATTAAAAATATTATAAGAAATAAAATACTAAATAAAAGACTGGAAAATATCATGATAATTAATATACTCATCTTACTTTTTACTTTACTATAAATATTTTTGAAATTATCCAAGTTGAAATTAAAGAAAATAATATAACTGATAAAGAACTACAAGGCATTAAAATAGCTGATATCAAAGGTGTCACTACTCCTGAAATTGCTAATACAAATCCTAATAAATTATAAAATAAACTTATTAATAAATTACAAATTACTAATTTAACAGATATTTTGGATAATTGTAAAAATAAAGGAAGATCAGTTAAATAATTAGATTGAATAAAAGCATCACAGTTAGGGAAAAAATTAGTAATTTTTTCTGATAAAGCTAAACCTATATCACTTTTTTTCAAAGCTGCAGAATCATTAATTCCATCTCCAATCATCATCACAATTTTACCAAGTTTTTGAGTATTAATAATATATTTTAATTTATCTTCTGGGCTTTGATTAAAAAAAATTATACTTTTATTTGGTAAAATAGATTTTAAATATTTTTCTTCTAATTTATTATTATCACCAGATAATACAATGATATCATAATTTGTTAAATTCTTAAAAAGATGTTGAATTCCTTTTCTATAATTATTTTTAATTAAAAAATAACCAATTACATTACCATTTATAGAAATACATACAGTAGTACCTTGATTACTATTTATTGATAAGTTTAAAAATTTTGGAGAACCAATTTTGACAAAAATTTTGTGATTAATCACTCCTATGATTCCCAATCCTATTATTTCTTTAAAATCAGTAACTGAATAATATTTTTTAATATTTTTTATAGATAATTCCTTTAATATCATTTGACTTAAAGGATGGTGAGAATGTATAAGTAAAGAAGAAATAATGATTTTATCTTGAAATTGTAATTTTTTTCCAATAAAAAAAATATTTTTTTTATTTATATCTGTTATAGTTCCAGTTTTATCAAAAATTAAAGTATTAATTGTAGATAATTTTTCCATGATAAAAATATCTTTTACATAAAAACCTTTTTTAGATAAAAACTTCATCATATTTCCAAAGATAAATGGAGCAGAAAGAGATATTGCACAAGGACAAGCAACAATTAATACTGAAATAGTAGTTTGTAAAATTTTTGAGGAATCTATAAAGAACCAGTAAATTCCTGTAATAATTGAAACAAGTAAAATAAATGGAGTAAAATATTGTATTAATTTATTAGATATAGTATTGATATACAATAAATTATTATATTTTATTTTTGTATTCCATAATAAACTTATATAACTTTGATCTATATGTTTTATAACTTTGACTAAAATATAACTTCCTTTTTGTTTAGATCCAGCATAAATACGATCTCCTATTTTTTTTTTAATTATATATGATTCTCCTGTAATAAAACTATTATCTAAAAGAGCCATCCCTTTTACTAAAATAGAATCAGCTGGAATAATTTCTTCATTTCTAATAATAATTATATCTTTTATTTTTAAATCAGAAATAAGAATTTTTTTTTCTTCTCCATTTTTATTAACCTTAGAAACATATATTGGATAAAATTGTTTATAATCTTTAAATAAAAAGATTTTTTTATGAGTATTAATTTGGATAATTTTACTAATTAATAAAAAAAAATAAAAACTAGCAAGACTATCAAAATATCCATTTCCTATATCAAGTATAATTTCATAAGAACTCCACAAAAATAATGTGATGATTCCAATACTAATAGGTAAATCTATATTTATTAAATGATTTTTTAATCCTAAACAAGCGTATTTAATATGATCAAAAATCGAAAATATCACTATTGGAATAGACATAAAAAACATAATATAACGAAAAACATTTCTATTACATACAAACCAAGTATCTTCTATACTTGCACCTAAATATTCTGGAAGTGATAATAACATAATATTTCCAAAACAAAAAAAACTAATAGCTAACTTAGCTATTAATTGTCTATCAATTTTATTTATTGGATGTTTAATTGTAATAGAAGGTGTATAACCAATTTTTTTTAGTAAGTTAGCTAATTCACTTAATTGTAATTTATCGTTATAAAATGTTAAACTTAATTGTTTACTTGTAAAGTTTACAGTTGATTTTAAAATATCTTGATGAAGATTAGATAAATTTTCCAAGTATAACATACAAGATTGACATTTAATCGAAGGAATAAAAAAACGAATTGCAGTAATATTCCCCTCTTTAAAATCAATAATTTTTTTTTCTATTTTTTCATCATCCAAATAATGAAAATCATTATTGTAATTAGACATTCATTTATTTATATTTATTACTTATTAATATATTGTTTATATTCTTCTAAAGACATTAATTTATTATATTCTTGAATATCCACTATTTGAATTTTAAGTATCCACCCCTTATTATAAGGATCTGTATTTACTAAATCAGGAGTTAATAATACATTTTTATTAATATCAATAATTTTTCCATTTACTGGCATAAATAGATCAGATACAGTTTTTACTGCTTCTATAGATCCAAAAATTTTTCCTGATTTGATAGTATTATTTAAAATCTTTTCATCGATATCTAAATAAATTATATCTCCTAATTCTTTTTGTGCAAATAAACTTATACCAATATAAGCATATAATGATTTGTGTTCTATTAATTTAATCCATTCATGATTTTTGCTATATTTTATAATTTCTTTCATAAGAAAAAGATTTATTTTATTATTGTTATTAAAATTATATGTTTCTTTTTGAAAAAAATGAATTATTGAATTATATAAAAAATCATTATATTATTACACAATGATGAATGATGTGAGTAATTATGTTAAAGTTTAATTTTGACACTATACAAAAAAGACTTTTTTATGATAGTATTACCCCAATAGAATTATATCTAAAATTAAGAGATATTTTTCCTAACACTTCATTATTAGAAATCACTGAAAAACCTAATATAGTATCGTCAATTTTTTGTATTAATCCAATTTCTGAATTTATTTTAGAAAAAAATATAGTTAAAATAGTATATCCAAATGGAATTTACAAACATATTTTTTTAAAAACAAAATTAGATTTACCTATTTTAATTGATGAATTTTTTAACACATTTCATCAAAATTCATTTTACGAGTCCAATCAAAATTCATCTTCAAGTTTTTCAAATTTAAGACTATCACATAATTATTCTGGATTTTATGGATATATATCTTATGATAGTATTCAATATTTTGAAAATATAAAATTCAAGCAAATAATTACTAATAATTATTATGATTTAGCAAAAGCAAGATTTACTTTTTATGGAAATTTAATTATTTTTTATTCATTTTATAATGAAATGTTTTTGATAGAACATAATTTTTCAAAATTTAACAAAATCTCTAATGATCAATTAATAAAAATTTTGAATAAAAAGCTTGTTTCACATTTTTCGTTTAGAATTGCAGGATCTTGCACATCTAATGTTACTGATCAAGAATACCAAAATATGGTATATAAAGGCATAAAATATTGTTTACGTGGAGATCTTTTTCAAATTGTATTATCTAGACAATTTCAACAAAAATTTAAAGGAGATGAATTTAACGTTTATAGAGCAATTAGATGTATTAATATTTCTCCATATTCATTTTATTTTGATTATGGTAATTATAAAATATTTGGTACTTCTCCAGAAACACAATTAATTATTGATGAAAGACATGCATATATTTATCCTATAGCTGGAACTATCAAAAGATTAAAAAATCAAAATCAAAATAATAAATTAAAGATAGAATTACTAAATGATCCTAAAGAAAATTCAGAACATATCATGTTAGTAGATTTAGCAAGAAATGATTTAAGTAAACATTCTTATGATGTCAAAGTAGATAAATTTAAAAAAATACAAGAATTTTCGCATGTATTTCATATTATATCCAAAGTATCTGGAAAATTGAGTAAACATATTTCTATAATAAAAATACTTGGAGATACTTTTCCTGCTGGTACTTTGTCTGGAGCTCCAAAATATAAAGCTATGGAACTTATTGATAAAATAGAAAATCAAAATCGAGGTATATATGGTGGAGCAATTGGATTTTTTGGATTAAATAATTCATATCTGAATACAGCTATAATAATACGTTCTTTTATAAGTAAAAATAATATATTATTTTTTCAAGCTGGTGCTGGTATTGTTTCAGATTCAGTAGCAGAAAAAGAATTAGAAGAAGTTAACAATAAATTAATGGCTTTATTTCAAGCAATAAAATTAGCTAGATATATATAAAATATTAATAAAAGATATGATATATAATGAAAAATAAAAAAATATTAATATTGGATAATTATGATTCTTTTACATATAATCTTGTTTATATTATCAAAAAATTCACAACACAACCTATATATGTATTTAGAAATAATGAAATAAAATTATCAGAAATAAATTCATATTATAAAATTATTCTTTCTCCAGGCCCAGGTATTCCCGATGAAGCTCATATTTTAAAACCATTAATAAAAAAATATGCTGCTACTAAAAGTATTTTAGGAGTTTGTTTAGGACAACAAGCTATTGGAGAAGTATTTGGAGCCACTTTAATGAATACTAAAAAAGTTTATCATGGAATATCCAGTAATATTACTATAATAGATAGTCAAGAAGTTTTGTTTAGAAATATTCCAAAAAATATTAAGGTTGGTCGATATCATTCTTGGATCATTTCTGAAAAAAATTTTCCTAAAGAATTAACAATTACAGCTATTGGAAATAAAGGAGAAATTATGGCTTTACGTCATAATTTATATGATGTACGTGGAGTGCAATTTCATCCAGAATCTATTTTAACTCCACATGGAGAACACATAATAAAAAATTGGTTGACTATTAATAATGAATATCAGAATGAAAAAATTACTTAAATCTTTCTTTTTAGAAAAGAAAATTTTTACTAAAAAAGAAGCTAAAAAAATATTTTTTGCATTATACAATGGTCAAATTAATCCAATACAAGCTATTTCAATAGCAATTATGTATAATTTTAGAAGACCAACTGTAGAAGAAATTAATGGATTTAGAGAGGCATTAATGGATTTGTGTATCAAAGTCAATTTACATGAGTTTAATGCAATTGATATAGTAGGAACTGGTGGAGATGGAAAAAATACTTTTAATATATCTACATTGACTTGTTTTATTGTTGCTGGATCTGGAGAAAAAGTAATTAAACATGGAAATTTTGGTTTTTCTTCTAAATATGGATCTTCGGATATTTTAACAAATTTAGGATATCAGTTTACTAAAAATGAAAATAAATTAAAAAAACAACTAGAATTAACTGGATTTTGTTATTTACATGCACCAATCTTTCATCCAATATTAAAAGTTGTTTCTTATGTAAGAAAACAATTTGGATTTAGAACTTTATTTAATATTTTATCTCCTTTATTAAATCCAGTAAATCCAAAAAATCAATTATTAGGAGTTAGTGATTTAGAATTAGCTAGACTCTATGCTTATTTGTATCAAGATAAAAATATAAATTTTTCAATTATTCATAGTTTAGATGGTTATGATGAAATAACATTAACTAGCGATATTAAATGTTATACTTCTAAAGAAGAACGTATTTATACTTTAGAAGAATTGGGTATTAATAAAAAAATTAATCCTATAGAATTATCTGGTGGAAAAACTTCTGAAGAAAATACAAAAATTTTTTTAAAAATTTTATCTGGGGAAGGAACTATTTCACAAACTAAAGTTGTTTTATGGAATGCCTCATTTGCATTAAGTTTAATCAATTCAGACAGTATAATAAATAATTATGAAAGAGCTAAACACACGTTAGAAAGTGGACAAGCTAATACAATTTTCAAAAAATTTATAAATATATGAATATTTTGGACCAAATTATTTTGAATAAAAAACAAGAAGTTTATAATAAAAAATCTTGTTATTCTATTAATATATTAGAAAAAGGCATTTTTTTTAAAAAAAAAGTAATTTCTTTATACGATAAGATACAACATAGTTACACTGGCATTATTTCAGAATTTAAAAGAGGGTCCCCATCATTAGGAATAATCAATAAACAGGCCAACTTAGAAAAAGTTGTACAAGATTATGAAAAATATGGATCTATAGCAATTTCTATATTGACAGATTATAAATTTTTTTATGGTACAAATCATGATTTCATACAATCTAGAAAATTAGTTAACGTACCATTATTAAGAAAAGATTTTATTATTGATGAATATCAAATTATAGAATCAAAATATATAGGTGCAGATATAATATTATTAATTGCAAATATTCTGTCTAAAACACAAATTAAAAATTTTTTATCTTTAACAAAGGATATTGGATTAGAAGCAATAATAGAAATTTTTGATGATATTGATATAGAAAAAATTATAGATTTAGATTATGATATTGTTGGCATTAATAAACGAAATTTAAAAACATTTGAAATAAATAGTGATGATCAAATGATTCAATTAGCTAATAAATTACCGAAAACATGTTCTTTAATAGCAGAAAGTGGAATAAATAATACAAATGATATATTAAAATTAATAAATAAAGGATTTAAAGGATTTTTAATAGGAACTAGTTTTATGAAAAGCAATAATCCAGGACTTAGTTGTAAAAAATTGATTAATAAATTACAAATTGAATTGCAAAAAAAATATAAAAAATGTTAAAAATCAAAGTATGTGGACTCAAATATAATATTTTAGAAATTTCTAAATTGGATATTGATTTCATGGGTTTTATTTTTTATCCTAGATCTCCAAGATTTATAGGATATAATTTGATTTTACCAAAAATAAATAAACTTAAAGTTGGTGTTTTTGTAAATGAAAACGAAAAAACAATTTTAACAACAAGTCAAAAACACAAATTAGATATTATTCAACTACATGGGCACGAAAGTCCACAATTTTGTGAAAAACTTGCAAAAAATAATATTACTTTAATCAAAGTATTTCATATTAATAATTCTTTTAGTTTTCAAAAAACTAAAGATTATGTATCATTATGTCATTATTTTTTATTTGATACAAAAACCAAATATTATGGAGGAAGTGGTAAAAAATTTTGTTGGAAAAAATTATATGATTATGATTTATGTACATCTTTTTTGTTAAGTGGAGGTATTAAAATGGAAGATATGATAGACATTCAAAATATTTTTCATTTACATCCAAAAATGTTTGGAATTGATATTAATAGTGGATTTGAAAAATGTCCAGGTAAAAAAAATTATACATTTATACAACATTTTATTCAACAAATCAAAAAATATAAATCATGAATTTTTTTGCTGATAAAGATGGATATTATAATGATTTTGGAGGATCTTATGTTCCTGAAATGCTTTATAATAATTTATCTAAGTTGACCACTTATTACAATAATATTACTAAAACAAAAGAATTTCAAAATTTATTTCATAAAATATTAAAAAATTATGTAGGTAGACCAACTCCATTATTTTTATGTAAAACATATTCTAAAAAATATAATTCAAAGATATATTTAAAAAGAGAAGATTTAAATCATACTGGATCCCATAAAATTAATAATACTATAGGACAAGCTTTGTTAGCGATAAAAATGGGTAAAAAACAAATTATAGCTGAAACAGGAGCTGGTCAACATGGGGTAGCTACTGCAACAACTTGTTCTTTTATGAATTTAGAATGTATCATTTTTATGGGAGCAAAAGATATTAATCGTCAATCATCTAATGTATTGAAAATGAAAACACTTGGTGCTAAAGTCATTCCCGTATATAGTGGTGATCAAACTTTAAAAGATGCAGTAAACGAAACTATTAGATATTGGATAAATCATCCAGAAAGTTATTATTTAATAGGCTCTACAGTAGGACCTCATCCATATCCTCAAATGGTAGCAGATTTTCAATCTATTATTAGTAAAGAAATTAAAATACAATTAAAATCACAAGAAGGACATAATATACCTAATTATGTTATTGCTTGTATAGGTGGAGGTAGTAATTCAGCAGGTGCTTTTTATCATTTTTTGGATAATAAATTAATTAATCTTATTGGAGTAGAAGCAGCTGGAATGGGAATCCATACTAATAAAACTGCAGCATCTATTAATTTAGGAACAAAAGGAGTTTTACATGGTAGTATGACTTTATTTTTACAAAATCAAGAAGGCCAAGTATTACCTGCGTATTCTATATCAGCTGGATTAGATTATCCTGGAGTTGGGCCTATGCATGCTAATTTATTTTTCAAACAACGAGTGAATTTTTTATATGCTACGGATACAGAAGCTTTATCAGCTGGATGTGAATTAATGAAGTTTGAAGGAATTATTCCAGCATTAGAAAGTGCTCATGCTTTAGCTATTCTGAAAAAACTTCCATTAACAATTAACGATATTGTGATTATTAACTTATCTGGCAGAGGTGATAAAGATATACACATTTATGAAGAATTTATAAAAAACAACACAACGTATGAATCAATTAAATAAATTATTTCATAATAAAAACAATATATTATGTATTTATTTTACAGCTGGATATCCAACTATTGCAAGTTTAGAAACAATCTTAATAACCTTACAAAACGTCAATGTAGATTTAATTGAAATTGGAATTCCATATTCTGATCCTATCGCAGACGGATTAATAATTCAAAAAAGTAATGAAATAGCATTACAAAATGGAATGAATATTTCATTATTATTTTCAATAATTAATAAAATTAAAAAATATATAAATATTCCTATTATCATCATGGTATATTATAATCAATTTTATAAATATGGAGAACATTTATTTTTACAACAATGTAACAAATATGGAATATTTGGATTGATTATACCTGATTTACCAGTTAATATTTTTTTGAAAAAATATCAGAAGGTATTTAAAAAATATTTTGTATCTATGATTTTTTTGATTACATCAGAAACTAATAATAAAAGACTTATCATATTAAATAGACTAACTACTAGTTTTTTATATATTGTTTCCTCTAATTCTATAACTGGTCAAAGAATGACAATATCAAAACAACAAATTGATTTTTTCAAACGAATTAAACATTCTTTAAAAAATACCCCAAAATTAATTGGATTTGGAATTCAAAATAAAAATGAATTTAAGTTAGCTTGTACATATGCAAATGGAGGCATTATAGGTAGTTCTTTTATACAGGCTATAAAACAAAATAAATTAGAAATCAGTATTTCTGAATATATTAAATCTATAATATAATAATTATATTTTGTGATTTTTTGATGTTATTTTTCAAAGATAGATTTTCCTAAACGAATAAGATTACTACCACATTGAATAGCTATTATATAATCTCTACTCATTCCCATAGAAAGGACTGAATGATTATATTTATATTTACATTTTTCATAGATTTTATTTAAATAATGAAATTCATTTTTTATTTGTTCATTTGTTCCATAATGACTGGCCATACCCATTAATCCAATAATTTGTACATATTGCATTGTTTTTTTATTATATTCGTCTAATATATGGTAAATTTCTGTATGATTTAAAATTCCTGATTTATTTTTATCATTACATATTTTCACTTGTAATAAACATTTTATTCTTTTATTATGTTTTTTAGCTTCATTATTAATATTATATAATTTTTTAATTGTATCAACACTGTGAATTAAATGAATAAAAGGAATAATATACTTTAATTTATTAGTTTGTATTTTCCCAATCATATGCCAACGTATATTTTTTGGTAATTGATTATATTTTAAAACCATTTCTTGAATATAATTTTCTCCAAAATCTCTATGTCCTATTTTATATAAAGTATTGATACAATCAATGGATCTATTTTTAGATACTACTACAATTTTGATTTGATTTGAAATAGACCTTTTTATAGAAAGAAAAGAAGATACTATAATATTATTCATAGTAATAGTACTTGTATGTTAAATTATTTGAATATTTTAATTACAATGTTATATTATGTATATTTATGATGATATTATTCCCAATATTGTTTTTGTGGTTGAAGTAATTTTAAATCTATTATCTAAACGATTACCTACTAAAATAATATTGTCATTACCATTAATTAATATCCATGTTTTTTCTTTTTCCAATAAAGAGAGTTTATTATCTTTATAATACTTACTTAATTTTTTTTTACCTGTCATATTTAAAGGATAAAATATATCTCCTTTTCTCCATGTTCTTAACTTTAATGGTAATTGTACTTTCTCAAAATCAATAAATAATATTTTTTGTCTTGTTATCATTTTTTCGATATTAATTTTTTTGGCATAAATAATAAATTGGATACTAATAGGAAGTAACATATTTTTTACATTCAAATTTGTAATTATATATGTTTTATGTTTAAATAAATTAAAAATTTGATTCTCAATTAATATCAATTCTTCTCTATTTTTAATAAGACGATATTGATTTGATATTAATTGTTTACCAGATTGAGCATAAAATAATTTTTTTATATTTTTTATATTTGAAAATCCATATTGAAAAAATAATTTAAATAAATAAATAGAAGATAATTGTTGTAATTTATTACATTTTATTTTCCAAATAAATGGATCTTGTGTTTGTACTAAAGTAATTTCTTTTTTGATTTCGTAAATTTTGTTTTCTATTAAAGAATTTTCTTGATAAAGAAAATTAATACTTTTTTTAAATCCTTTATAAAAAGAATAATAGATTGATGGAGAAAAAGAAGATATTATGAATCGTATTTCATTTCTAAGATATTTTATATTTGTATTGCTACTATCGTATCTAAATATTATTTTATTTTTTTTTGCATAATTCAAGATTTCTTCTTTTTTAAAAGAATAAAGAGGACGAATAATTTTTCTATTTTTTTTAGGAATGCCCAATAATCCTTTTATTCCAGTTCCTCTTATTAAGTTTATAAAAAAAGTTTCTATTGAATCATTTAAATGATGTCCTAAAGCTACATAATCATAATCATTTGCCTTGATTAATTTATCAAACCATTTATATCTTAATTTTCTAGCAGACATTTGAATAGATAATTTATGTTTGTGAGAATATTCTAAAATATTAAATTTTTTTATGTGACATAAAATATCTTGTTTATAACATACATCTTTTATAAATTGTTCATCTTGATGAGATTCTAATTGTCTTAAAGAAAAATTACAATGAGCTATTTCTATAGATAAAGATAAAATATTAGAAATTTTAAGAAATAGATGTAATAATACCATACTATCTAATCCTCCACTAACAGCAATACATATTTTATTATTTTTCTTAATATCAAATTCTTCTTTCAGAATATTATTAACAAAGTTAATTTCATTTAAAATTGACATATTCATACATAATATATTTCATTTTGTATTTTTTTTACTATTTCTAATTTAGATTTTCCATGTATATTAATTTTTTTGAATGATTGCTCATAAAAATGAATTCTTTTTGAAAAATTGGTATTTAAAAAATTAAACAATTCATTTTTTTGCAAATTAGATATTAAAGGTCTATGTTTTTTATTTTTGTATAATCTATTAAATAAAACATCAATATTTTCTTTTAAATAAAAAGTTTGAGAGTATTTATTTAATAAATCAATATTATTATAATAACATGGTGTACCTCCACCAACAGATAAAACATATTTTTTAGTTTTTTCCTTTAAAAATTTTTTTAGAATTATATGTTCCATTTTTCTAAAATATTTTTCACCTTTTGTTTGAAAAATATTATCAATAGTAGATCCTATTTCTTTTATTAATAAGTTATCTAAATCATAAAAATTGAATTTTATTTTTTTAGATAACATGTTACCAATAGTAGTTTTTCCGCATCCCATATATCCAATTAAAGTAATTTTCATGAAATAAAATTTAGTATATTTGCTCTGTTTTCTAGACCTGATAGCTCAGCTGGTAGAGCATTACACTTTTAATGTAAGGGTCCTGGGTTCGAATCCCAGTCAGGTCATTATTATTATTATTTATCATATAGTTCTAATACCATTGGACAATGATCTGAAAATGGTACATATGGTAATAAATAAGCATTTTTTATTTTTTTCATTAAAAAAGAACTAATCATAATATAATCTATTCTCCATCCGTGATTTTTTTGTCTTGCATTAAATCTATAATTCCACCAACTATAATGATTTCCTGTTTTTACATAAATTCTAAAACTATCTACAAATCCTAAATCTAATAATTGATTTATCCATTTTCTTTCTACTGGTAAAAATCCAGAAATGTTATAATTATTGTTTGGATTATAAATATCTATGTGTTCATGACATATATTGTAATCTCCACAAATAATAATATTTTTGAATGCCAATTTTTGTTGAATATTTTTGAGATAAAATAAAAAATTATTCATAAAGTATAATTTAAAATTGAGTCTATGTTTCAGATATGTACCTGATGGAATATAAATATTAATTATAGTAAGTTTTTCTTTTAAATCTATACGTATCACTCTACCTTCTATATCTATAGAATTTATTCCTAATCCATAATGTACATTATATGGTTGTTGTTTTGATAATATTCCTACACCACTATATCCTTTTTTGTTCGATGAAGGAAACCAATAATTAAAATAACCACCTTGATCAAAAATATTAGTATTAATTTGTTCTTTACAAGCTTTAATTTCTTGAAAACATAAAATATCTGGATTAAATATTTCTATCCAATCATATAATCCTTTATTTATTCCAGATCTAATTCCATTAATATTATAAGTAACAATTTTCATGTAATTAAATTAGTAAAAAATAAGGAAAATAAAAATATTCAAAATAGTTTGTTATCTTTGTTTTTGTTATAATGTGCATCATTATAAATACATTTGATTGAGAATATAAACAATAATCAATAAAGCTTACAAACAAGTAAGCTTTTATTATTTTTTCCTATATGTTGTATTGTATGAATGTATATATGGATAAACTTAAAATAGCTATTCAAAAATCAGGCCGTCTTTATGAAGACTCAATTAAGCTTTTAAAAGATTGTAGTATTGAAATAAACATAGGAATAGATAAATTAAAAACCACTGCTCTCAATTTCCCATTAGAAATACTGTTTTTACGTGATGATGATATTCCTCAATATCTAGAAGATGGAGTTGCTGATATAGGTATTGTAGGTAAAAATGTATTATTAGAAAAAAGAAAAAAAATCAAAATTAAAGAAACTTTAGGATTTGGAAAATGTAGATTATCGATTGCTATTCCTAAGACATTAAAATATCAAAATATAAAAGATTTATATGGTAAAAAAATTGCTACTAGTTATCCATTTTTAGTTAAACAATTTTTCGAAGAAAAATGTATACAAGCAGAAATTCATGAAATATCTGGTGCTGTCGAAATTGCACCTGGTATAGGATTAGCTGATTGTATATGTGATTTAGTTAGTAGTGGATCAACATTATTTATGAATGGATTAAAAGAAGTAGAAACTATACTACAATCAGAAGCAGTTTTAGCATCTAATATTCATTTAGATCAAGATCAACTGATTATTATGAATAAATTACTTTTTCGTATTAGAGCTGTAAAAAAAGCAAAAAATAATAAATACATACTGTTAAATGTGCCTAATGAAAGATTAAAAAAAATAATATCTTATTTACCTGGTATCACCAGTACTGTAATTTTACCATTAGCAAATTCTAAATGTAGTTCAGTACATTCAGTAGTGAATGAAAATGATTTTTGGGGAATTGTGGAAAATTTAAAAACTATTGGTGCACAAGATATATTAGTGCTTCCTATTGAAAAAATTATATTGTAAAAATAAATAATATATATGGATATTAAAGTACACATCAATCCACAATTGGATATATGGAAATTGATTATTGATAGATATTCAACAAAAAATATTAAAATTAAACAAGAAGTTAAATCTATTATCAATAATGTAAAATGTGAGGGTGATTTAGCAATTAAAAATTATGCAAAGAAATATGATCACTGTAATTTAAAAAATTTTTTAGTTTCAAAAAAAGAAATCTTGATAGCTAATTCCAAAATTTCATATCAATTAAAAAAATCCATTGATATAGCATTTCGAAATATTAATTCTTTTCATATAAAGCAATTACATAAAGAGTGTAAAATACAAATTTTATCAGGAGTAAGATGTTGGAGAAAATTTATTCCTATTGAAAAAATAGGGTTATACATTCCTGGAGGATCTGCTCCACTTTTTTCTACAGTATTAATGTTAGGAATACCAAGTAAAATTGCTGGATGTAAAGATGTTATTTTGTGTACTCCATCAAATCAATATGGTGAAATATCACCATCTATTTTGTATACGGCTCAATATATTGGAATTAACAAAATATATAAAGTTGGAGGAGCTCAAGCAATTGCTGCTATGGCCATAGGAACAAAGAGTATTCCAAAAGTATATAAAATTTTTGGGCCTGGTAATTCTTATGTTACTGAAGCTAAAAAAAATGTATTCCAAAATGGAATGGTTTCTATTGATATGCCAGCTGGTCCTTCTGAAGTTGCTATATTAGCAGATGATACAGCAGTTCCTGAGTATGTAGCGTCAGATATGCTGTCTCAAGCGGAACATGATGCAGAAAGTTACATTTTATTAGTTACTATTAATAAGTTAAATTGGGTTGAGAAAGTAAAACAAGAATTAAATAAACAATTAGAATATATTAAGGTTAAATGTGAACTTATAAAAGAATCTTTAAGACATAGTAAAATTATTGTTGTTTCTTCTTTAGAAATTGGCATTAAAATAATAAATCAAGTTGCTCCAGAACATTTAATGATTTGTTGTCAAGATTCTATTAATTTATCAAACAAAATTACAAATGCTGGATCTATATTTTTAGGAAATTATTCTCCTGTTAGTATTGGAGATTATATCAGCGGAACGAATCATGTTTTACCTACTAACGGATATGCTAAATCATATAGTGGTATATCAGTAAATAGTTTTATGAAAACTATTAGTTTTCAACAAATTTCTAAAAATGGTTTAGAAACTCTTTCTACAGCGGCCAATATTATGGCTATTGAAGAAGGAATGATAGCACATCAAAAATCTATTAATATTAGATTAAATAAATAAATAAATATTATAATGAATAGTAATTTTGATATTAATAATTTAGTAATGGATCATATTAAACAATTATATCCATATTTATCAGCAAGAAAAGAATATAGTTTTAACCAAAATGCTATTTTTTTAGATGCCAATGAAAATTCTTTTGGATCACCTTTATCTTCATTAAATTCATATCATCGTTATCCAGATCCATTACAAATTGAATTAAAACACAAAATAGCAGAAATAAAAAATATTTCTTCTTCAAAAATATTTTTAGGTAATGGTAGTGATGAAATTATTGATATTATTTATCGTATTTTTTCTAAACCTAGGATAGATCATTCTATTATTTTTCCTCCTACATATGGTATGTATGAAGTAAGTGGAAAAATTCATGGAGTAGATGTTATTAAAGTTCTTTTAATAAAGAAAACCTATCAATTAGATATTCAACATTTTAGAAAAATTGTTAATTTAAATAGTAAAATAATCTTTATTTGTTCTCCAAATAATCCAACTGGAAATAATTTAAAAAAAGAAGATATAGAAACTATAATAGAAGAATTTAATGGTATTATCGTATTAGATGAAGCATATATAGATTTTTCTAATCAAGAATCTTTTTATAAAAAAATTGATAAATATCCTAATTTGATTATTATTCACACATTATCAAAATCCTGGGGATTAGCTGGATTAAGAATTGGAATTGCAATAGCTTCAGAAGCTATTATACAATGGATGAATAAAATAAAAAGTCCGTATAATATTAATAATATTTCACAAGAACTTGCGATACAAGCACTTGATAATAAAGATTTATTTTTTTATAATTTAAAAAAAATTCTGTCAGAAAGAAAATACATGTCATTAGCATTAAAAACAATTCCGATTGTTAAAAAAGTTTATCCCAGTGATGCAAATTTTTTATTAGTTAAATTATCATGTTCTCCAAATAAGTTTTATAAATATTTATTACAAAATAATATTATAGTTAGAAATATTTCACAAATTCTTTTATGTAATAATTGTTTAAGAATCACTATTGGCACAAATGAAGAAAATAGATTTTTGATAAAAAAAATGCAAGAATATGAATAAGAAAAAAATATTGTTTCTTGATAGAGATGGAACAATTCTTCAAGAACCATCTATTAATTATCAAATTGATAATATAAAAAAAATGTTATTTTATCCACAAGTTATATATTTTTTATCAAAAATAATATCTCAATTTAATTACCAATTGGTTATGGTCACAAATCAAGATGGATTAGGAACAGATAAATTTCCAGAAAAAAATTTTTTTATTATACAAAATCATTTATTAAAAATTTTAGAAACGGAAGGAATACAATTTTTTGCCATTCATATAGATAGAAGTTTTCCAGAGGATAATGTAAGAACAAGAAAACCTGGGGTTGGTATGTTACTTGATTATTTTAATAAAACATATTATAATCTTTCTGAATCTTTTGTAATTGGGGATAGAATTACTGATGTTTTATTAGCTAAAAATTTAGGATGTAAAGCAATATGGATTAATCAACAAAATCATTTTTCATATACAAATATCATCAAATTAAATAAGATTAATTTAGATGAATTACAAAATGTTATATCATTAAAAACTGATAATTGGAAAGAGATTTATGAATTTCTTTCTTATAATACAAATATTTATAATAAACAATTTCAATATACGCGTATTACTTATGAAACTGATATTAAAATTAATATTAATTTATATGGAAATGGACAAGCTAAAATTAATACTAAATTAGGTTTTTTAAATCATCTTTTAGAACAAATGTCTTTTCATAGTAATATAGATATTGATTTGTATGCAAAAGGTGATATTAATGTCGATGAACATCATACAATAGAAGATATTGCTATTGCTTTAGGGGAAAGTATTAATAAAAAACTTATTAATAAAATAGGAATAGATCGTTATGGTTTTTTTTCTATTCCTATGGATGATAGTATCTCTACTGTAGTATTAGATTTAGGAGGAAGAAGTCATTTATGTTGGAAGGTAAAATTTGTGCGAGAAAAAATTGGACAAATATCTACAGAAATGTTTTTTCATTTTTTTAACTCATTTTCTTATTCTGCTAAATGTAATATATATATATTTTCTAAAGGAAAAAATGAACATCATAAAATAGAATCTATTTTTAAAGCATTTGCAAAGGCTTTAAAAATGGCTATTAATAGAAACAATTCTAGTAAAATACCTAGTACAAAAGGATTATTATAAATCAATGTAATCATCAATATGAATAAAATAATTATCATAAAATATCCAGTTGGAAATATTCAATCTATTCTGTTTTCTTTAGAAAGAATAGGAGTAGATGCTATTGTAACTAATTCTAAAAAATCTATTCAAAATGCAGAAAAAATTATTCTTCCAGGAGTTGGAGAGGCCAGCTTTGCAATGAAATATTTAAAAAAAAATAAATTAGATATTATTTTATCTCAACTTAAACAACCGGTATTAGGAATATGTTTAGGCATGCAGTTACTTTGTAAAACATCAGAAGAAAGTAATACAAATTGTATAGGCATTTTTGATTTATCTATTAAAAAATTTAATTCTAAAAATAAAAAACCAAAAATTCCTCAAATAGGTTGGAATACCATTAACGATTTGAAAAGTCCTTTATTTAAGGATATACCAAATGATAGTTACCAATATTTTGTACATAGTTATTATGCTCCTTTAGGACAATATACTATTGCAAAAACCAATTATATTATTAATTACAGTTCGGCTATAAATAAAGATAATTTTTACGCAGTTCAATTTCATCCTGAAAAATCATCTTTTATTGGACAAAAAATATTAGAAAATTTTATCAAATTATAAAAAAATAAGTCATCAGGAAAAATCAGGAAAAATATGGAAATTATTGTAGCTATCGATATTATTGATGGACAATGTGTTCGTTTAATACAAGGTAATTATCAAAAAAAAACAATTTATAAAAAAAATCCATTAGACATGGCACGTTTTATAGAAGATAATGGATTATATAGATTACATTTAGTTGATTTAGATGGGGCAAAAGAAAGAAAAATTATTAATTGGAAAATTTTAAATCAAATAGCCACATATACAAATTTAACTATTGATTTTGGTGGTGGAATTTATACAGAAGAAGATATAAAAATAGTTTTTGATAATGGAGCACACATAGCAACAATTGGAAGTATTGCAGTAATCAATGCTAGTATGTTTAATAATTGGATCCATATTTATGGAACAGATAAAATACTTCTTGGAGTAGATGTTATAAATAATAAGATAGCAACTAATGGATGGACTCAACTTCATAATATTTCATTATTGAAATTTTTAGAAGAAAAAATTAAATATGGAATAAATAAAATTTTTTGTACGGATATTTCAAAAGATGGATTACTTTCTGGTCCTTCATTGTCATTATATCAAACTATTATTAAACAATTTCCAAATATGAAAGTTATTGCGAGTGGAGGAATAACAAGTATTACTAATATTCGTCAGTTACATGATGTAGGATGTTATGGGGTTATTATTGGAAAAGCAATATATGAAAATAAAATATTAATATCAGATTTAAATAAATGGAGTGAATAATATTATGTTAGTGAAAAGAATTATACCGTGTTTAGATATTATACATGGCAGAACTGTAAAAGGCATTAATTTTAAACATTTAAAAGATGCCGGTAATCCAATTAATTTAGGAAAATGGTATGCAAATCAAGGAGCCGATGAGTTAGTTTTTTTGGATATTACAGCAACTAATGAAAAAAGAAAAACATTATCTAGTTTAGTGAAAAACATTGCCAAACATATTAATATTCCTTTTACTGTAGGAGGAGGGATTAAAGATGAACAAGATGTTGAATTATTATTACATGCGGGCGCTGATAAAATCTCCATTAATACAGAAGCTTTTAAAAATCCAAAAATATTAAATATTTTATCTAAAAGATATGGACAACAATGTATAGTATTAGCAATAGATGCACAGTATCAAAGTAATAATTGGTTTGTGTATTTAAATGGAGGACGTATTCCTACAAATTATAAAGTATTAGATTGGGCAATAGAAGGTTCAGAAAAAGGAGCAGGAGAAATATTATTAACTTCTATGAATCATGATGGTACAAAAAATGGATTTGCTTTAGATATAATTCAACAAATTTCTGAAAATATTTCTATTCCTGTGATTGCTTCAGGTGGTGCAGGTAAATTACATGACTTTTGTAAAGTGTTTCAAATTGGAAAAGCAGATGCAGCTTTAGCTGCTAGCATTTTTCACTATAAACAAATTACGATACCTAAATTAAAATATTATTTACATTATCATAAAATTCCTATTAGGATTAATTAGTCAATAACTATAACTAAAAAATAATAACATGTATTATATATCAAAAGATATTTTTAAAGACAATAAATTAATTCCAGTAATTGTTCAAGATAATAAAACAAATAAAGTTTTAATGCTTGGTTATATGAATTTAGATGCTTTTGAACAAAGTGTGAAGCTGAATAAAGTGACTTTTTATAGTAGATCAAAACAAAAATTATGGACAAAAGGTGAAATAAGTAAAAATTACTTATTAATAGAAGATATATTAATTGATTGTGATCAAGATACTTTATTAATTAAAGCTATACCAACTGGACCAATTTGTCATACAGGAATGGATACTTGTTGGAAAGAAATTAATCAACCCAATTTTTTATTTCAATTGGAAAATATAATTGTTTATAGAAACAAAAACAAAAAAGAAATTAAAAATTCTTATGTAGTTAAATTAATAGAACAAGGAATTAATAGAATTGCTCAAAAATTAGGAGAAGAAGCTATTGAAATGATTATTGAATCTAAAAATAATAATATAAGAAATTTTTTAAATGAAGCTGCAGATGTATTATTTCATTATATTCTTCTTTTATATGTTAAAGAATGTTCTATACATCAAGTTATAGATATATTACAAGATAGAAATACAGATAAATAAATAAAACTTTGATTTAATTTGATTTATATAATCTTTTATAAGCTGCTTTAATAGTATTTTTTATTAGCATAATTATAGTCATTGGGCCAATACCTCCAGGAACTGGTGTTATATAAGAAGCCTTTCCAAAAATACTATCAAAATCAATATCTCCCTTCAACATGGTTTTAATTCCTTGATTGATTTTATTTATTCCAACATCAATCAATATTGCTCCTTTTTTAATCATATTACCAGTTAAAAAGCCAGGTGATCCAACAGCCACAATAATAATATCCGCTTTTTTTGTATAAAAAAATAGATTTTTAGTATATGTATGAGTTAATGTAACAGTGCTATTTCCAAAATCATTTTGTATACTCATTAATATACTTATTGGTAATCCTACAATTCTGCTCCTTCCAATTACTACGGTATGTTTACCAGATATTTTAATTTTATATTTTTGTAATAAGGTTATAATTCCATAAGCAGTTGCAGGAATAAATGTATTCATATTTAGTGCCATTTTACCAAAATTTTCTGGGTGAAAACCATCTACATCTTTGTCTGGATTTATAGATAAAATTAAATTATCTACATTAATATGTTGTGGAAGTGGCAATTGTATAATAAAACCATCGATGAATGGATTATTATTCATTTTATATATTTCTTCTAAAATTTTTTGTTCTGAACTATTTTCTGGCAATTCAACTAACGAACATGAAAGTCCAATATTTTTGCATTCTTGAATTTTTTTATTTACATATATTATGCTTTCTACATTGTTTCCAGATAAAATAATTCCAAGATGCGGAAGACGTTTTTTTTGATGTTTGATTTTTTCTATTTCTTCACAAATTTCTTGTTTTATCTTGATGGCTATTTCTTTGCCATTTAATAATTGTGTCATATTCCTATTGATAATTGTTGTATGAGTTGCATAAATTCTTTGGCAGTAAGTTCTTCTGCTCTTTTATTGATAAATGGAATGTTTTTTAAATTCGTTATTCTAGTCAACTTTTGTAAAGAATTTTTTAAAATTTTTCTTCTTTGATTAAACGCCATTTTAACACATTGAAATAACAATTCGATATCTATATTATGTATGTTTTTTGTTTTTAAAGATATTACTACTGATTTTACATTTGGAATTGGAGTAAACACTTGTTTATTTACACTAAATAAATATTTTATTTTATAAAATATTTGTATTAATACCGATAAACTTCCATAAGATTTATTACCACATTTAGAACGAATACGATCAACAAATTCTTTTTGAAACATTCCTATACATTCTGGTATATATTGATTATATTTTAATATGTGAAATAAGATTTTAGAAGAAATTTTATATGGAAAATTACCAATTATTGCAAATTTTTTTAGGGAATAATCCTCTGGAGTCCAGTGTAAAAAATTTTTATTAATTATTTGATATTTAGATAATAAAAATTTTTTTTTTAAGTAAAAAATTAACTCTTTATCTATTTCTATTAAAATTACCTTAATTCCAGTTTTTAGTAGTAAAAAATATGTTAAAATACCTAATCCCGGCCCTATTTCAACTATTGTATCGTAATTATTTAATGATAAAGAATTAACTATTTTTTGTGCTATATTTTTATCTTTTAGAAAATATTGATCAAATTTTTTTTTGATAAAAAAATTACGCATTTTGCAAATATAAAATTATTTTAAAATATGCTTTCAGCATCTTTTATTAATAAAAATCTAAATGAAGTATTATTAGGATTAGATATAAGACAATTTCAAAAAATTTACTTAATAGATGAAATATTAATATTATATAAAAAAAAAAAAAAATTAGAAATTATTATTAATAATATATTAACAAAAGAAAAAATATTATCTAATAAAATCAGAATACTTATACAACAACAAAAAAATGAAAATATAACGCAATATGAAGAAAAAAAAATTATGTTGTTTAAAGAAATATCTATTAAATATAAAAAACAGAAAAATACTTTATTAATTGACTTACATAATATTCTTAAAAATTTAGAAAATAAATTAGATCAAATTCCCAATATACCTGATCAATGTGTACAAAAAATAGAAGAAAAAATTATTTTTAAAAAAAATATTATTTATTCACAAACAAAATGTAAAATTTTGTCTCATTGGGAATTATCTAAAAAATTTAGTTTATTTGATTTATCTTTAGGATCAAAAATCAGTGGGTCTAGTTTTGCGGTATATATTGGTCAAGGTGCTAAATTATATAGAAGTCTAATTCAGTATTTTTTAGATCAAAATATACTTGCATCATATGTTGAGTATAACCTACCTTATATTGTGAATAAAAAATCTGTATATTCTACTGGACAATTACCAGATAAAGAAGGTCAAATGTATGTTATTGAAAAAGATAATTTTTATCTTATACCTACAGGAGAAGTTCCACTGATAAATTGTTATCGAAATAATCTTTTTTCTTATAAAGATTTGCCTATCAAAAATACAACTCATACTTCTTGTTTTAGAAGAGAATCTGGATCTTATGGTTCAAAAGTTAGAGGTTTAAATAGATTACATCAGTTTGATAAAGTGGAAATAATTCAAATTACAACTTCTGAAAGATCGTGTAATTCTTTGAAAGAAATGATTGAACATGTTAAAAAACTTATTATCTCGTTAGAGTTACCATTTAGAATGATTCGTTTAATAGGAAAAAATTTAGGATTTTCATCTGCTATTACTTATGATTTCGAAGTTTATTCAAGAGCACAAGATAAGTGGTTAGAAGTTAGTTCAATTTCTAATTGCAAGAATTTTCAATCTAATCGATTAAATCTTAAATATAGAAATCGACATGGAAAAATCGAATTTTGTCATACACTTAATGGTAGTGCACTTGCTTTACCAAGAATTATGGCAGCTTTATTAGAAAATCATCAGACGTCCACAAAAATCAAAATTCCTAAAATATTAATTCCATATACTGGATTTAATAATATTGAATAATATTATAAAATAAAATAGTTGTTAGATGAATGAAAGTTACGGATCATATTAATCATACAAAAAAAACTTTATTTTCTTTTGAAATTCTTCCTCCTTTAAGAGGACATGATATTAAAGATATTTTTTATACTTTAGATCCTTTAATGGAATTTAATCCACCTTTTATTGATGTTACATATCATCGTGCAGAATTTGTTTATATAGAAACAGAAAATGGTTTTTTGCAAAGAAAAAGTATTTCAAAACGGCCAGGAACTGTTGGAATTTGTTCAGCTATTATGAATAAATATGGAGTAGATGCAGTTCCACATATCATTTGTGGAGGATTTAATAAACAAATGACAGAAAATGCTTTAATAGATTTAAATTTTTTAGGAATAGATAATGTACTTGTACTGAGAGGAGATCCTTTAAAATATGAACATGTTTTTTGTCCAAAAGATAATGGACATAAATATGCTGCTAATTTAGTAAAACAAGTACAAAATTTAAATTCTGGAATATATTTATATAAACATTGTGACAAACAACAACAATACTCAGGTTCTTTATTTGATTTTTGTATTGGTGTGGCAGGTTATCCAGAAAAACATTTTGAGGCACCCAATATGGAAAGAGATTTATTTTTTTTGAAAAAAAAAATTGAATATGGAGCTAGTTATATTGTAACTCAAATGTTTTTTGATAATCGAAAATATTTTTCTTTTGTTAAAAAATGTAGACAAGTTGGTATTTCTGTACCAATTATTCCTGGAATTAAACCAATTTCTTCAAAAACTCAGCTGAATATTCTTCCTTCTAAATTTTACATTAATATACCAAATGAATTAGTAATAGAAATTGAAAAAGCCAAAAATCAAACAACAGTTGTTCAGATAGGAGTTGATTGGGCAATTCAACAATCTAAAGAGTTAAAAAATGCTGGTGTTAAATTGATTCATTATTATACCATGGACAAACCAGAAAATATTTATCAAATAGTTCAAGCAATTTATTAGATATATAAAGATTTTTTAATAGATTTTATAATTTTTGTTTCGTTTGGAAACCAATATGATATTAGATTAGATGAATAAGGAGATGGAGTATCCAATGTAGTAATTTTATTAATTGGTGCATCTAAATAATCAAAAGCATTTTTTTGTATAAAATATGTAATTTCAGATCCAATTGATGAAAATGGCCAAGATTCTTCCAATATTATTAATCGATTGGTTTTTTGTACTGATAATAATATAGAATTATAATCTAATGGACGAATAGTTCTAAGATCTATTACTTCTACACTAATATTTTCTGTTTCTAACTTTTTAGCAATATGCATTGCTAATTTAATTAATTTTCCAAAAGATACTAAACTTATATCTGTACCTACTTTTTTAATATCAGATATACCAATAGGTATAATATATTCTTTATCTGGAATCATCATTTTATCACTATACATTTGTTCAGATTCCATAAAAATAACTGGATTATTATCTCTAATTGCAGATTTTAATAATCCTTTAGCATCATATGGATTACAAGGGATAACTACTTTTAGACCAGGACAACTCGCATACCAACTTTCAAAAGATTGAGAATGAGTAGCACCTAATTGTCCAGCAAATCCTGTAGGTCCCCTAAAGACAATAGGAATATTCCATTGACCACCACTCATATAATGAATTTTAGCTGCATTATTGATAATTTGATCCATTGCTACTAAAGAAAAGTTAAAAGTCATAAATTCAATAATTGGTCTACATCCATTCATAGCTGAACCTATTCCTATTCCTGAAAATCCCAATTCTGAAATAGGTGTATCAATTACTCTTTGTGATCCAAATTCTTTTAGTAATCCTTTAGAAGCTTTATATGCTCCGTTATATTGAGCTACTTCTTCTCCCATTAAATATACAGAATTATCTCTTCTCATTTCTTCACTCATTGCTTCTGCTATTACTTCACGAAAAGTTTTTTCTTTCATATTTTTAATTTAAATCAATTGAAAAAATAAATTGAAATTTTTAATATTATTATTTTAGAATGTATATTGTAATTTTTGTATGAAAATTTTCATAATCAATCATTATATATAATAACATTAACATATGATATGACACAACAGTTAATCAGATTATCTGTAAAAGGAATATCCTTAAGTCAAATTCAATCTGGTATATATGTTTTATTTTTAGAAGAAGAATCTGGCAAAATGAAATTACCTATTTTGATAGATGGTATGCAAGCGCAATCTATTGCATTTGCTTTAGGTCATTTTGAAAATGATCATAAAAATAGAAATCTGTCATCTCTATCTAGATCATTTACACATGATTTATTTATTACTTTTACAAAAGCCTTTTTTATTAATTTAAAATCAGTTGTTATTTATAAATTACTAAATGGTATATTTTTTTCATATATAGTATGTGAAAATTATAAAAATCAAAAATCTGATGTAAACAAACAAGAAAATCATGAAAATGATAATATTATATGTAACAAAATTGATTCCAAAACATCTGATGCTGTAGCTTTAGCTATTAGATTTCAAGCACCAATTTATACTACTAAAGAAATATTTAATAAAGCTGGTATTTATGTAGAAAAAAACCCACTTACTGAAAATGAATATGCTGAAAACATTATTGAAAATTCAATACCTATTTATTTCAAAAAAGAAAGAAATAAACAAACTTTAGAAAGTATGACAGAAAAAGATTTACATCTACTTCTTAATCAAGCTGTGATAAATGAATATTATGAGTTAGCAGCAAAAATTAAAAAGGAATTAGACAAAAGATAATCATCTATTCATTATTATATTCTTTTATATTGAATAAAACTGTAATCCACAGAATGTAATTTATCTTTTTTATAAAATGTATATTTGGTTTTTTTCCATTGTTGTAAGTTAATTGGTGGAAATTTTGTATCTCCAATAAAATTTTTGTGAATTAATGTTAATTCTAATATATCAGCAATATTGATCGTCTGTTGATATATTTGTCCACCACCTATAATAAATATTCTTTGACATTGTAATTTAAAAATGTGTTGAATATTAGAAATTATTTTAATATTTTTGATATTTTTTAATTTTTTGTGTTTTGTCAAGACAATATTTTGTCTATATGGAAGTATTTGTCCAATAGATTCAAAAGTTTTTCTGCCCATAATAATAGTTTCTCCAATAGTCATTTGTTTAAAACGTTTTAAATCCATAGGTAAATTCCACATTAATTTATTTTTATTACCAATAAATCCGTTTTGAGACATAGCAGACACAATAATTATTTTCATAAAAAAATTTTTTTAGTTATATTTTAATTTTGTGTTGTAATGTAATTATGGATATTTCAATTAAATTTGATCCAAATTCTTTAGAAAAAAGAATTTATAGTTTTTGGATAAAAAATGGATATTTTTCTTCTTATTCATATAATAATAATTCAACAAATAAACAAATACCTTATGCAATGATTATGCCTCCACCTAATGTAACTGGTCATTTACATATAGGTCATTTTTTAAATGTTAGTATACAAGATATTTTGATAAGAAATGCCAGGATGAAGGGTTATAATGCGTGTTGGGTCCCTGGAACAGATCATGCTTCTATTGCAACAGAATATAAAGTAGTTGACCAATTAAAAAATAGTGGATTATCAAAATTTGTGTTAGGAAGAAAAAATTTTTTATCTCATGTTTTTGATTGGTCTATAAAACATAAAAAAATTATTTACAATCAATTAAAATTAATTGGTTGTTCTTGTGATTGGACAAGAATGCAATTTACTATGGATAATAAGTTATCTCAATCGGTACAAAAGATTTTTATAGATTTATATCAAAAAGGATATATATATAGAGGCTATAATGTAGTGAATTGGGATACTGAAGCTAGGACCACAATATCTGATGAAGAAGTATTCTATCAAAATCAAAAATCCAAACTTTATCATATCAAATATCAAATTACAGGAGAAAATAATTTTATTAATATTGCAACTACTAGACCTGAAACAATATTTGGAGATTCAGCCATAGGATTTCATCCTAAAGATGAACGTTTTTATCATATAAATAATAAAAAGGTAATTATCCCAATAGTAAATAGAGTAATTCCAATTATACAAGATGATTTGGTGAATTCTAATTTCGGAACAGGTTGTGTAAAGATTACTCCAGCTCATGATATGAAGGATAAAATTATGGCTGATAAACATAAATTGGATATTATTGATATTTTTGAGGAAAATGGGACTTTAAATGATAAATGTTTACATTATCAAGGATTAAATAGGTATAAAGCTAGAGAAAAAATTGTTCAAGAATTGTATAAATATAATATGATTGTTTATGAAGAAAATATTAATCATAAAATAGGATTTTCAGAAAGAACAAAATCAATAGTAGAAAAAAAACTGTCTATTCAATGGTTTTTAAAAATGAAAGAACTATCTATTGCAGCAATAAATGCAGTAAAAAATGGGGAAATACAATTTTATCCAAACAAAATTAAAAAATTATATTTTAAATGGATGAATAATATTCATGATTGGAATATATCTAGACAACTTTGGTGGGGACATAGGATACCTGTATATTATTATGGACATTCTTTGAATGATTTTGTAGTTGCTAATAACTTAGATAATGCTTTAACATTAGCAAAAATAAAATCTAATAATGTTTTTTTAAAACAAGATTCTATTTGGCAAGACAACGATGTATTAGATACCTGGTTTTCTTCTTGGATTCTTCCTATATCTGCATTTAATGGTATTTTAAATCCAAATAATCAAGAAATAAATTATTATTTTCCAACTGAAATTTTGGTAACAGGTTCAGATATATTATTTTTTTGGGTAGCCCGTATGATTATTGCAAGTTATTTATTTAACAAAAATAAACCATTTAAAACAGTTTATTTCACAGGTCTCATACGAGATGCTAAAAATCAAAAAATATCAAAATCTTTAAAAAATTTTCCAGATTCTGTAAAATTAATTAACAAATATGGAGCAGATGCCGTTAGAATGGGTATTATTTTAAAATCAAGTTTTGGAAAAGATTTTCATTTTGATGAAAAAATCTTTTTACAAGGAAGAAATTTTGCAAATAAAATATGGAATGCGTTTCGTTTAATTAAAAATTGGAAAATTAAAGAAAATAATGATGTTCCTGAAGCATCTGAAATAGTATTTTTATGGTTTCATAATAGGTTTTATAGATTTTTAGAACATTTTGATAAAAAATTTAATAAATATCAACTTAATGAAGCTATGATGCTGTTATATAAAATCATTTGGAATGATTTTTGTTCTATTTATCTTGAAATTATAAAACCAAATGATAAAAATAATTCTATATCGAAAAAAGAATATAGTAATACTATAATGTGGTTTGAACGTTTATTAAAATTATTACACCCTTATATGCCATTTATAACAGAAGAAATTT
This sequence comes from Blattabacterium cuenoti, assembly GCF_014252335.1. Classification (NCBI taxonomy): domain Bacteria; kingdom Pseudomonadati; phylum Bacteroidota; class Flavobacteriia; order Flavobacteriales; family Blattabacteriaceae; genus Blattabacterium; species Blattabacterium cuenoti. Next base: position 186,279 of record NZ_CP059218.1, on the reverse strand, counting down.
GGAATCTTTTGAAACCAAGAACAGTGAAAGAAGCTTTAATCATTTCTTCGTGGCCAAATCAACATTTTTATGATCCAAAATTATTATATGAATTTGATAATTTATTTAAATTAATTTCAAAAATTAGAGATATTAAACATAAGGCTAACATATCTAATAAAACTAATATGAGTTTATTTATTTATAATGATAATAAAAATAATAATAATGAAGATAAATATTATTCATTAGTATTAAAATTAGCAAATTTGTCTAAAATTCAAAATATATCATATAAGCCTAAAAATGAAAAATTATTTTCATTTTTTTTAGAAAAAAAAAAATTTTTTTTACATTCTATAGAACCAGATATATCTTCTAAATTAGAAAGATTCTACCATGTAGAAATTACAAAAATTGAAAAAAAAATGTTGCATTTAAAAAAATTTTTGTTAATGATACAAAACAATCTTTCAAATGAGAAATATATTCAATATGTTCCTAAAACAATTTTGTATAAAGAGAAAAAAAAAGAAAAAGATATCATCAAGAAAATACAATATTTTAATAATTTTTTAAAAAAATTATTATAAATAATTTACCAATTTATTTCTGATCCACCACCACCAAAATTTCCTCCTTCTCCAAATCCATCAAAATTATCTTCTTTTTCTTCATATTTTATTTGGTTTTTGAACAAACTGGGGTATAAAATAAATTCTAATAAAAAAGGATTAAAAAACAGTTTTGATTTTCTAAAAAACAATACTAATAATATACTTATTATCAAAATATACTTATACAATTTGTTAGTATAAGAATGTAGATGATGTTTATTTTGTAAGTTATATTTTTGTTTGTGCAAAATGTGATTAATATCATCAATAATTATATTGAGAGATTTAAAATATAATTTGTTTACTAAACAAGGTCTAATTTTTTCTAATATTTTTCTTGTTGAAAAATCAGTCAGATATGGTTCTATTCCATATCCATTTTGGATTGATATTTTATTTTCTTGAATAGATAAAAGGATGATGATACCATTATTTTTATGTTTTTTTCCTATTTTCCATGTTTTTCCCCATTTAGCAGCTAGTAAGTTTAAATTTGCACCATAAGAAGTTTTTATTATAGCAATTAATATTTCAGTAGAATATTTTTTAGAATATTTAATCAGTTTATTATTTAATTGATTGATTTGATCCATATTTAAAATTCCTTCATAATCATTAATAGGATATATTCTATTTGGAGGATTAGGAATGTGAAATAGTTGAATGCCATTCACATCAAAAATTATATTAAAAAATATAAATAATAAAAAAATAATCTTTATAAAACATTTATTCATTATGTATATATCATTTTGGTTTAATTATAAAAATTTATAATAGGTTTTATTTCTGATCCCATTTGAGATTTGAAATATCCTTTTTCTTTAAATTGAAAAAATAAATTAGCCACCAACATTTTTGGAAATGAATTTCTATAAGAATTAAATTTATTTACTTCTTCATTAAATTGATTTCTTTCTACATTTATCCTGTTTTCTGTTCCTTCTAATTGATTTTGTAATTCGTAAAAATTTTTAGTTGATTTTAAATTGGGATATTGTTCTATGATTATTAATAATTTATTGATACTTCTATTTATTTTTTCTTGCTCTTTTTGATATTTATTAATTTTATCTTGATTTAAATCTTTAATAAAGGAAGAGGAAGAGGAAGAGGAAGAGGAAGAGGAAATAGCACTTGATCTAGATTCAACAATTTTTAACAGAGTTTCTTTTTCAAATTCTCCAGAACCTTTTACAATATTTACTAAATTAGGAATTAGATCTAATCTTCTTTGATAAACCGTTTCAACTTGACTCCATTGTGTTCTGATATTTTCATTTAATTTAACAAGATGATTATATGTTATTGTAATCCATATGCTTATTATTATTATTAAAATCAAGACAAAAACAATGAATTTAATACAAAATTTTTTCATTTTTATTTGAATTTAATTTAATTTACTTTAAAAAAATTTCTTGTTCATCAAAAAATAATTGATATTCTTTATCAACATTTTCATTCTTATCTGATCCATGAATAGCATTTTGTTCTAATGATTTAGCATATAGTTTACGTATAGTTCCATTTTTTGCATACAATGGATTTTTATTCCCCATTAAAATTCTAAAATCTTTTACTGCGTTGTTTTTTTTTAACATTATAGGAATTATTGGTCCAGAAGACATAAATGTAATTAAAGAATTAAAATAAAAAGAATTTTGATGTTCATGATAAAATTTATTTGCTATTTTTTGAGATATTTGCATCATTTTCATTGCTATTATTTTAAAACCAGATTTTTCAATTTTAAATAAAATAGAAGTTGTATATCCATTTTTAACTGCATCTGGTTTAATTACGGCAAATGTTATATTAGTCATTAATGGATCATTTTATTATCTTGTTGCTTAAATATAAATAACAAAATATTATTATTTATAATTAAAATCCAAAGTAGTAGACTAAACAATTAGTATTCATTATGATAATGAATAAAAAAATTATTAAATATTATTTTTCAAATAGTTCTTTTGAATTATTTCAACAAGTTATTTTAAATGATTATAAAATAGCTAGAATTAGTAGAGAAACAAGTATTTTAGGACGAAAAGAAGTTTTAAATGGAAAAGCTAAATTTGGAATTTTTGGAGATGGTAAAGAAATTCCTCAATTGGTAATGGCAAAAATTTTTGAAAATGGAGATTTTCGTTCTGGATATTATAGAGATCAAACCTTTATGATAGCTATTGGTGCATTAAATATACAGAATTTTTTTTCTCAGTTATATGCTAATTCAAATTTGAAATTTGAACCAATTTCTTCCGGAAGAATGATGTCATCACATTTTGGCACAAGATTATTACAAGATGATGGAATGTGGCATAATTTAATGAATAGAAAAAATTCTAGTGCTGATGTTTCTTCAATTGCATCTCAAATGCCTAGATTATTAGGATTGGCACAAGCTTCGAAAATTTATAAAAATTTAAAAATTTTAAAAAAAACACATCAAAAATTTTCTAATGGAGGAAATGAGGTAGCATTTGGAACTATTGGTAATGCTGGCATTTCTGAAGGATTATTTTGGGAAACAATTAATTCCGCATCTGTACTTCAAATTCCAATTATAATTTCTATATGGGATGATGAATATGGAATATCAGTTCCTAATAAATATCAATTTTCAAAAAAATATATAAGTGATTTGTTATATGGATTTAAAAGAAATAAAAAAGGAAAAGGATTAGAAATATTTCGTGTTAGTGGATCTAATTATATGGATTTGATTAAAACATATATTACTGCTAATAAAATCGCTCGTTATGAACATGTTCCAGTCATTATTCATGTTACTGATTTGACTCAGCCGCAAGGACATTCAACATCTTCTTCACATGAAAGATATAAATCTAAAGAACGTTTACAATGGGAAATTAAAAATGATGTAATAAAAAAATTTCGTGATTGGATTTTAAATCTTCAATTTGAAACAGAATCAGGACAATTTAAAAATATTTCTGATGTTTATACTTTAGATAAAATTGATTTAGAATCAAAAACATATGTTAAACAAGAACAAGAAAAAGCTTGGATGCAATTTAAATATCCAATAGAAAAATTTAGGAATGAAGCTATTGAACAGTTATATAAATTAAAATTTGAATTTCCTTTAAATACATCCATTAATATAAATATCAATAAAATGGAAAAATTAGATATAAATCATAATCTGTATACTAAAAAATCTATATTTCACATAATACGTAATTCTATATATTGTTTGCCTGATCAACAATCTTATCAAAAAAAGTGTTTTTTAAATTGGTATCAAACAAGAATGAACCAAGAACAACATAATTATTCATCTAATTTATATAGTATTTCTAAAAAGTCTTCTTATAATATCAAAGAAGTATTGCCTATTTACAACAACAATACGATTAATAATATAAAAAATAATAATGAGGTAGATGGAAGAATTTTGCTAAGAGATAATTTTGATAAATTATTAGAAATGTATCCAGAATTATTCATTTTTGGAGAAGATGTAGGAAAAATAGGTGATGTCAATCAAGGACTAGAAGGGTTACAACAAAAATATGGAACAACTCGTATTTTTGATACTGGAATACGTGAAGCAACGATTTTAGGACAAGGAATTGGATTGGCAATGAGAGGACTACGTCCAATAGTAGAAATACAATATGTAGATTATATGTTATATGCATTACAGATTATGAGTGATGATCTTGCTAGTTTACAATATAGAACAAAAGGTGGACAAAAATCTCCAGTTATTATTCGTACTAGAGGACATCGATTAGAAGGTATTTGGCATTCTGGATCTCCTATGGGTGGAATTCTTAATTATTTAAGAGGAATTTTAATTTTAGTTCCAAGAAATATGTTAAAAGCAGCAGGTTTTTATAATTTATTGATAAATAGTGATGATCCAGCTTTAGTAATTGAATGCTTAAATGGTTATAGATTAAAAGAAAAATTACCCATTAATTTAGGTAAATTTAAAACTCCTATAGGAATTGTGGATAAAACAAGAATTGGATCAGACATTACTATTGTTACTTATGGATCCACCTGGAGAATTGTTCAAGAAGCATCAGATGAGTTATATCAAATGAATATTAATACAGAAGTTATTGATGTTCAATCATTGTTGCCTTTTGATATTAGACACGATATAATAAAAAGTTTAAAAAAAACTAATAGATTATTGATTGTTGATGAAGATGTACCAGGTGGAGCATCTGCTTATATTTTACAAAAAATAATAGAAGAACAAAAAGGATATTATTATTTAGATAGTCCTCCTATCACTTTAACAGCAAAAGAACATAGACCACCTTATGGATCAGATGGAGATTATTTTTCCAAACCATCTGTTGATGATATTATTGAAAAAGTATTTCAAATTATTCATGAAAAAAAACTATTACCACATTAAAAATCTGCTAAATAATTTTATTTTTGTTTGAATTATAAAAACAGATTGATTATTTCATGAAAATAAAAAGGATTTATAAAACTAGAATCCATAATATACATAAAGATAATATTACTTTTGGTAATTATTATTCAGATCACATGTTTTATGCTGAATGTCAAAATGGAAAATGGATTAATTCTGTGATTAAACCATTTGATAATATAATCTTATCTCCAAGATCTCTGGTATTTCATTATGGACAAGCAGTTTTTGAAGGTATGAAAGCTTTTAAAGATCAAGATGAAAATGTATTTTTATTTCGTCCAAAAGAAAATTTTAAAAGAATGAATCGATCTGCTCAACGTTTAGAAATGCCAATTATTCCAGAATCTATTTTTATGAATGGATTAGAAAGATTAATAGATATAGATAGAAAATGGATACCAAAAAATTATGGACAATCTTTGTATATACGACCCTTTTTTATTGCCGTAGATGGAATATTATCTGCAAAACCTGCTAATAATTATATTTTTATGATTATTTCAACTCCTGTAGGATCTTATTATCAACATCCTTTAAAAATAAAAATAGAAGAACAATATAGTCGTTCTGCATCAGGAGGAGTTGGATTTGCTAAAGCAGCTGGTAATTATGCATCCTCTTTTTATCCAACTCGGTTAGCAAAGGAAGAAGGATTTGATCAACTTTTATGGACTGATTCATCTACTCATACAAAAATTGAGGAATCTGGCACTATGAATGTGTGTTTTTTAATAAATAATAAACTTGTAACTCCAAAATTTAATGATAACATATTAAAAGGAATTACTTGTACTAGTATTCTTGCTTTAGCGAAAAAACATGGTGTAGAAGTTCAAGAACGAGATGTGAGTATATCAGAAATAATATATGGATTAAAAAAAGGAATTGTACAAGAAGCTTTTGGTTGTGGGACTGCGGTTGTAATCAACTATTTTCAAATGATTGGCTATCAAAAACACAAATTTTGTTTACCAAAACTTCCAGATAAAAATAGATTATCTATATGGTTAAAGAAACAATTATTAGATATACAGCATAATTTATCTGATGATCCATTTGACTGGAGAGTGAATTTAAAAAAATTTTAATATATATTTTAATGAATGATGATTTTTTAATGAATGATGATTTTCAATCTGTAGAAAAATTAACTAAGCAAGGAATATTTATTTTATATGGTAGTAAAAAATATTGTAATAAATTATATTTTCAATATTCCTTAAAACAATCTTTTGGAGATATATCTATTATTTTATATCCTTTATCTAAAATATTAAAATCTTCAGTAGCAACAATTGGAAATAATATAGGTAATTATGTAAAAAAAGAATTAAAAGGAAAAGTCAATTTTTCTGTTGTACAAGGATTTTTAAATTTTTTTTTAGGAGATAATTATTATTTTTTATTATTAAAACAAATGTTGAATTATAAATTTTATGATGTTAAAATATCTTCTAAAACCATCATGGTAGAATATTCATCTCCTAATACAAATAAACCACTTCATATAGGTCATATAAGAAATAGTTTAATTGGTGAATCTATTTCAAAAATATTAAAAACAGTAGGTTATAATGTTAAAAAAGTTCAAATAATTAACGATAGAGGCATACATATCAGTAAATCAATGGCAGCATGGATAAAATTTGGTAATAATCAAACACCAAAAAAAATGAAAATGAAAGGAGATCATTTTGTAGGAACATATTATCGCTTATTTGAAAAAATCAATGGTGAAAATGGTATAACAACATATTTTAAGGATAATAAAACAAATGAATCTAATGATGATATGATGAAATTAGCAAGATCATTACTAATAAAATGGGAGTATGGAGATGATAAAATAATGAAAATTTGGAAAATGATGAATGGATGGGTTTATGATGGATTTAAAGAAACATATAAAAAATTAGGAATTCATTTTGATCATATAGAATATGAAAGTAAAATTTATAATTTTGGAAAAAAAATAGTTCAAGAAGGAGTTAAAAATGGAGTATTTGTAAAACAACAAGATGGATCTATTTGGATTGATTTAACAAAAGATGGATTTGATAAAAAATTGTTATTACGAGCTGATCAAACTTCTGTCTATATAACACAAGACATAGGAACTGCAATAAATAGATTTAAAATATATAACTTAGATAAATTAATTTATATTGTTGGAAAAGAACAAGAATATCATTTTCAAGTTCTATTTAAAATATTAAAGAAATTAGGATATAAATGGGTCAATAAATTAATTCATCTATCTTATGAAATGGTAGTTTTACCAGAAGGTAAAATGAAATCAAGAATAGGCAATGTAATAGAAGCAGATAAGTTCATTTCAGAAATGATTTTTTTTTCTAAAACTTCTTATTTAAAAAGAAAAAATTCAAAAATAATGAATGAACAAGATCAGATCAAATATTTTGAAGTATTAGGATTAGGAGCTATTAAATATTATTTTCTTCAAATAGATCCTAAAAAACAAATTATTTTTCATCCTGAAAAATCTATAGATTTTAAAGGTAAAACAGCACTTTATATTCAATATACATATTCTAGAATTCGTTCAATAGAAAAAAAATTTTTTGATTATTGTTTGTTGATAAAATATGAAAATTTATTAAATGTCAAATTTGATATTTATGAAAAAAATATGATAAAAATAATGTATCAATATCCTGTTATATTAAAAAAATCAGCAACAGAATTAAATCCATCTATATTAGCAAATTATGTTTATCATGTGTCTAAAATTTTTAATAATTTTTATCAAAAAAAAAAAATACTGAATCCATCAAATATTCCCTATAGCAATATGTGTATAAATATTATTCATGTTGCAGGAAATATTTTGAAATATATAATGAATTTATTAGGAATACAAGTTATTGATTATATATAATAATAAAATATATGTTTGAATATTTACAAAAAAACTTAGATAAAGCTTTCCATATTTTAAAGGGTAATAGTAAAATTACGGAAATTAATATTGCAGAAACATTGAAAGAAATACGTATAGCTCTTATAGATGCAGATGTACATCATCAAATAGCTAAAGAATTCGTTAACAAAGTAAAAGAAAAATATATTGGTAAAAAAGTATTATCCTCTTTACATCCAAGTCAACTTATAATAAAACTTATGTATGATGAATTAGTTATGATGATGGGTAAAACAAATAGAGAAATTTCCTTTTCACAAAAAAAAAATAAACCAACTATAATTTTAACTTGTGGATTACAAGGATGTGGTAAAACTTCATTTTCTGCCAAATTAGCTTTTTATTTAAAGAATAAAAAATATAAAAATCCATTATTAGTAGCTGCAGATACTCATAGGGCAGCAGCAGTTGATCAATTAGAAATATTAGCAAAAAAAATTAATATTCCAATTTTTAAGGAAAGAAATAATTCAGTAGATATTGTTAAAAACTCAATGCTTTATTCTATTCATAATAACTTGGACGTTATTATTATTGATACAGCAGGTAGATTAGCTGTTGATCAAATTATGATGGATGAAATTCAAAAAATTCATCATATTTCGAATCCAGATGAAACATTGTTTATTGTAGATTCTATGACTGGACAAGATGCAATAAATACGACAAAAGCTTTTTATAAAGTTTTAAATTTTGATGGTATTGTAATAACAAAATTAGATGGAGATAGTAAAGGTGGTGTAGCGATTACAATCTCTAGTCTTATTGGAAAACCGATTAAATTTATTAGTAATGGAGAAAAACCAAATGATATAGAATTGTTTTATCCAGAAAGAATAGCCAATAGAATTTTAGGAATGGGGGATATAGTTTCTTTAGTAGAAAAAGTTCAAGAACAATTTAATGAGGAAAAAACTAAAAAAATTTATAACAAAATTTCTAGTAATCGTTTTGATTTTGAAGATTTATTGAATCAAATACAAAAAATCAAAAAAATAGGAAATATTAAAAATATTTTATCCATGTTACCTGGAATGGAAATTTTGTTGAATAATCAAAAATCAAAACAAAATTCATTTAAAGAAATAGAATCTATGATATTATCTATGACTATTTATGAAAGACGAAATCCAAAACTATTATTTGAAATAAGTAGAAAAAAAAGAATAGCTATGGGATCTGGAAGAAATATAATTGACTTAGATCGTTTTATACAGCAATTCGAAAAAATCAATAAAATTATGAAAAATCTTAATGCTAATTCTAGTCATCAACAAATAATAAAAAATTTTTTATCCAAAATGATGGAATGATTAAATAAAATAAAATAAATTTTATTTATTTTTAATTTTATTCGTTTTAATAATAAAAATTGATTTCCAAAAATAGCAAACATGGAATGATATTAATATGAAGAATAATCCATGATGAAAGATAAAGATGTTTTTTTAGATAGAAATAGATTATTAAGTGTTGTAAAAAAAATAAAAATTTGGGATATTATTATTATTGGTGGTGGTGCAACTGGATTAGGTATTGCTTTAGATTCAGCGTCTAGAGGATATAAAACACTTCTTTTAGAACAATCTGATTTTTCTAAAGGAACTTCTAGTAGAAGTACAAAATTAATACATGGAGGAATACGATATTTAGCTCAGGGAAATATCAAGTTAGTTTATGAAGCATTAAGAGAGAGAGGATATCTATTAAAAAATGCACCTCATTTAATTAAAAAACAAAGATTTGTTATTCCTATTTTTAATTGGAAAATGGGAGTTATATATTGGATTGGGTTGAAAACATATGAATGGTTATCGGGATCATTAAGTTTTGGAAAATCAAAATTTTTATCCAAAACGGAAACATTAAATCTATTCCCTGAAATTAAGGAAGATAATTTGAAAGGAGGTATTTTATATTATGATGGACAATTTGATGATTCTATGTTTGCTATGAATTTAGCAAATACATGTGTTAAAAAAGGAGGAATACCTATAAATTATTTTCAAGTTAATAATTTAATTAAAAATAAACAATCTGGAAATAAAATATCTGGAGTAATAGCTAATGATTTAGAAAATAAACAAGAATACTTAATATCATCCAAAATAGTTATAAATGCAACTGGAGTATTTTCAGAATCTATTACTAAAATGGATAATTTTTCTTATCCTTTTGTGATAAAACCTAGTCAAGGTACACATATTGTAATAGATAAATCATTTTTTAGTAGTTCCGATGCCATTGTAATACCAAAAACATCTGATGGAAGAATCCTTTTTAGTATTCCATGGTATGATCATGTTTTAGTAGGAACAACAGATACTTTATTGGATAATATTGTTTTAGAACCAAAACCATTAGAACAGGAAATTAACTTTATTTTGCAAACTTTTGACAAATATTTTATTAATGTTCCTAAAAAACATAATATATTAAGTGTATTTTCTGGGTTGCGTCCTCTTGCAGTATCTAATAAATTCTCTTCTTCTATTACTAAAAATATTTCTAGATCTCATAAACTTATAATTAGTCCTTCTGGATTAATAACAATTATAGGTGGAAAATGGACAACTTATAGAAAAATGGCTGAAGAAGTTGTAAATCAAGCAATTAAAATTGGTAATTTAAAAAATATTCCTTCTTCAACAAAAACAATTAAAATATATCAATCTCTTTCTTCATATAAAATCGCTCCATATCATGGAGATCTAATACAAAAATTAATTAATGAAAATCCTGTATGGGGGGAACCATTAATTAATCAATTTCCTTATTATTTCATTAAAGCAGAAGTAATATGGATGGTACGATATGAAATGGCTAGAACTATTGAAGATGTTTTAGCTAGAAGGTACCGTTTATTATTTCTAAACGCTAAAAAAGCAATAGAATTAGCCCCTATCATCGCATCATTGATGGCTAAAGAACTTTCAAAAGATAAACATTGGGAACAATTACAAGTCACTAATTTTAAAAAATTAGCAATACAATATTATTATCCATAAATCTAATTTATTTATGATCAAATTATTCCTTAATTGTTTGTTATATGCGTATGAAACAATATGTACTATCACTAGATCAGGGAACTACTAGTTCTAGAGCTATTATTTTTGATAAAATTGGAAATATTATTTCTATTGCTCAAAGAGAATTTACTCAAATTTATCCATATCCTGGATGGGTAGAACATAATGCAGAAGAAATATGGTCAACTCAAGCTTCAGTAGCATTAGAAGCAATTTTAAAAGCAAATTTAGAAGGAAAAAATATTGCATCAATAGGAATTACCAATCAAAGAGAAACAACTGTTATATGGGATAAAAAAACAGGAGAACCGATATTTAATGCTATAGTTTGGCAAGATAGAAGAACATCTAATTATTGTGATAAAATCAAAAAGGATGGATTAACTGAAATGATTAGAAATAAAACAGGTCTTATCATAGATCCATATTTTTCTGCTACTAAAATAAAATGGATATTGGATAATATTCCAGGAGCTAGAAACAAAGCAGATTCTGGGTTATTAGCTTTTGGAACTATAGATTCTTGGTTAATTTGGAATTTAACAGGAAAAGCAATTCATGTTACTGATGTGACAAATGCATCTAGAACTATGCTTTTTAATATTAATACTCTAAATTGGGATCAAGATTTAATTAAATTATTTGAAATTCCAAACAATATGCTTCCAGAAGTTAAATCTTCAAGTGAAATTTTGGGATATACAACTGGGCATATTTTATCTCACAAAATTCCTATATCTGGAATTGCTGGAGATCAACAATCAGCACTGTTTGGACATATGTGTACTAAAATAGGAATGGTTAAAAATACTTATGGAACAGGTTGTTTTATGTTAATGAATGTAGGAAATAAACCTGTATTTTCACAAAATAATTTAATTACAACTATTGCATGGAAAATTAAGGACAAAGTTCAATATGCTTTAGAAGGAAGTGTTTTTATAGCTGGTGCTATTATACAATGGTTAAGAGATGGATTAGGTTTGCTTTCTTCTTCTAATGAAGCTGAACTACTGGCTTCTTCTGTCGAAAATACTGAAGGTATGTATATGGTACCAGCATTTTCTGGATTAGGTGCACCTTATTGGGATCAACAAGCAAGAGGAACTATTGTAGGAATAACTAGAGGGACATCTTCTGCACATTTTGTACGTGCTGCATTAGAAAGTATAGCTTTTCAAAATATGGATGTGCTTCAAGCAATGGAAGCAGATTCAGGAATTTCTATAAAAGAAATTCGTGTTGATGGAGGAGCTACTGTAAATCAATTATTAATGCAGTTTCAATCTGATATACTAAATGTTAGAGTTGTTAAATCAAAAATTTCTGAATTAACTGCCGCAGGAGCGGCTTACTTAGCAGGATTAGCAGTAAACTATTGGAGTAGTTTGAAGGATATTCAAGATCAATGGCAATTAGAACGTATTTTTAAACCAAAAAAAATGTCTAGTCGATTAGAAAGAATACAAGGATGGAAAAGAGCAGTTAAAACAACTCGTTCATGGTCTTCTGGAAAAAAAAATTTTTATTAATTTGTAATAAAACAATATAATATGTTGCAATGAATAACATACTTTCTGAAATTATAGGTACCATGATTTTGGTTTTTTTAGGCAATGGTGTGGTTGCTAATGTTGTTCTATCTAAAACTAAAGGAAATGATAAATCTAGAGGATGGTTAATGATTACACTTGGTTGGGCATTGGCTGTTTTTATGAGTTCTTTAGTTTCTTATCCATATAGTGGTGCTCATTTAAATCCTTCAGTAACAATAAGTTTAGCATTAGTAGGAAAATTTCAGTGGAACTTAGTTCCAAGTTATATTATTTCTCAATTTATTGGCTCAATATTAGGTGCCATCATGGTATGGGTGTTATATAGAGATCATTTTTTAGAAACTGATAGTCAAAAATGTAAATTATCAGTGTTTTCTACAATTCCTGCAATAAGTAATTTTTTTTATAATTTATTGAGCGAATGTTTAACTAGTTTTATATTTATTTTTTTGATTTTACTTTTAACAGATGAATCAGTGTCTATTTATCATACAAATCCTGATTTAGTATGGTATTTAAAATCTTTTTCTTCATCAATAATTATTTTTGGAATTGGGTTATCTTTAGGTGGACCAACAGGTTATGCTATTAATCCTGCTCGTGATTTAGGATCTAGAATTGTGTATTCATTGATTTCAATTAATGACAAAGTAAAAAGTAGTAATTGGAATTATGCAATTATTCCTATATTAGGCGCTATTTTTGGAAGTATTTTGGCTTCTATCTTTTATTTATTATTATCATAAATTTTTCTTAATTATATGATTTTAAAAAACGTAACTTTTTCTATGTTTTGATGAAAAAATATTATACAGCAATCGATCCATTAATTGATCATAAACAACTAGGACAAAAATTAAAACTTTTTATATTTTCCAATAATGTTGGACAAGGGTTACCAATGTGGTTACCTAAAGGAGTTATTTTAAGAAACAATCTAGAAAATTTTTTAACAAAAATTCAACAAAAATCTGGTTATGAAATGATTATTACTCCACATATTGGAAGTAAAAAATTATATATTCAAAGTGGACATTGGAGTAAATATGGACCAGAAAGTTTTCAACCTATTAAAACACCTGATCAAAATGAGGAATTTATTATTAAACCCATGAATTGTCCACATCATTGCGAAGTATATAAATCTCAACAATGGTCTTATAGAGATTTACCTAAACGTTTTGCAGAATTTGGAACAGTTTATCGTTATGAACAAAGTGGAGAACTTCAAGGATTGACAAGAACAAGGTGTTTTACGCAAGATGATGCACATATATTTTGTACAGATAATCAATTATGTGAAGAATTTCAAAAAGTTCTTGATTTAATTTTAAACATTTTTAAATATTTAGAATTTTATAAGTATACAGTGAGAATTTCTCTCAGAGATCCTAATAAAAAAAAATATTATCTTGGAACAGAACAAAATTGGAATAAAGCAGAAAAATATATTTTAGAAATAGTTAAAGCTAAAAAAATACATGTTATTACTAATTATGGAGAAGCTGCTTTTTATGGTCCAAAATTAGATTTTCTTGTTCAGGATTCTTTAAATAGATATTGGCAACTTGGAACTATTCAAATAGATTATAATTTACCAGAAAGATTTAATTTATGTTACATTGGCAAAAATAATGATAAATGTCGTCCAGTTATGATTCATCGTGCTCCATTTGGTTCAATAGAACGTGTTTTATCCATTATCATAGAACATACACAAGGAAATTTTCCATTATGGTTATCTCCAGATCAAGTTGTCATTATTCCTATAAGTGATAAATATATTATGTATGCCAAAAAAATTTTAAATTTAATGTTAAATTTAAAAATTCGTGTTTTTATTGACAGAAGAAACGAAAAAATGGACAAAAAAATTAGAGATTCAGAAGACCAAAAAATACCATATATGATTATTTTAGGAAATAAAGAAGAAAAAAATAAAATGTTATCTTTACGTCGTCATGGAATAGGTCATTTAGGAGTATTTTCTATAGATCACGGAATAAATCTTATTTTTAAAGAAACTGATAAAATTATAAAGCTATTATAAAAAAAAAATTTTCAAGAGTAAATAAAAGAAAAAGAATATCCCGATTTTTACCTCATAAAAAAGAATTTCATAAGATTAATGATAATATTACTGCTGTTATAATTCGTTTAGTAGGGGAATATTCTAAACAGAATGGAATTATTTCCAAAGAAATAGCTATTCAATTAGCAACTGATAAAGGTTTAGATTTAGTGGAAGTTAATCCAAAAGCAGATCCTCCAGTATGTAAAATACTGGATTATAAAAAATTTCTTTATGAACAAAAGAAAAAAAAGAAACGATTTAAGTCAAAACAAGTTAAAGTAAACACTAAAGAAATAAGATTTGGTCCTCAAATTGGAGATCATGATGGTAAAGTTAAAATTAAAAGTGCTGAAAAATTTTTAATGCGTGGAGATAAAGTAAAAGTATTTGTATTTTTCAAGGGAAGATCTATTGTATATAAAAATCAAGGAAAAATAAAACTTTTAAAATTTGCGGAAAAAATTGAAGAATATGGAAAAGTTGAACAAATGCCCGTTATGGAAGGAAAAAGAATGTATATGATATTAGCTCCAAAAAAAATGTAATTTTTATGCCAAAATTAAAAACTAAATCTGGTTCTAAAAAAAGATTTAAAAGAACATCTAATGGATTGATTAAAAAAAAACAATCTTGTAAAAATCATCTTCTGACAAAAAAATCTAAAAAAAGAAAAAGACAATTAAGAAAATTCTCTATATTAAAACATTCTGATTATAAAAAGGTAAAAAAACAATTTTAATTTATTATGCCAAGATCTACTAATGCTGTTTCTTCTAAGAAAAGAAGAAAAAAAATATTAAAATTATCCAAAGGATTTTATGGAGCAAGAAATAGAGTTTATACAGTTGCTAAAAATGCAGTGGAAAAATCTTTAGTTTATGCTTTTCATGGAAGAAAAAGAAAAAAAAGATTTTTTAGATCTATTTGGATTCAACGAATTAACGCTGGAATTCGTTTATATGGGTTATCATATTCAAAATTTATTCAAAAATTGTATAAAAAAAATATACAAATCAATAGAAAATTTTTATCAGATTTAGCTATGAATGATCAAAATTCTTTTAAAAAAATAGTAGATCAAATTTTGTAAAAATTTATTTCAATAATTTATGTACTATCATTTGTTGTTTTTTGAGAGATAAATAATCTATAAAAAGTTTACCCTCAATATGATCATATTCATGTTGAATAACTCTTGCCAATATTCCATTTAAAATTGTTTTCTTTTTTTTCCAGTTTTTATTATAATATTCTATTATAATTTCAGGTTTTCTTTTAATGGATTCTACAATTCCTGGAATACTTAAACATCCTTCTTGAAAATTATATTTTTTACCTTGTAATTTAATTATTTTTGCATTAATAAAAACTTCTTTATAATGATTGATTATATTATTATTTAATAATGGAATTTTCACTATAAACAGACGAATATTTTGACCAATTTGAGGAGCAGCTAATCCTATACCTTTTACTTCTATTATTGTTTCAAACATATTTTTTATTAATTTATTAATTTCTAATCTAGAAGATATATCTATATCTATACATTTTTTTCTTAAAATAGGATTTCCATAATAAACAATAGGTAAAATCATAATTTGAATTATTTTTTCTTCTTAGAAAGATAAGACTGTAAAATAAGAGTAGCACTAATTTTATGTAAAATAGTTTTTTTGTTATTATGTTTTTTTGTTAATCCTAAATCTATCATAGCTTGAAAAGCAATTTTAGATGTAAATCGTTCATCTAGCCTTTCTATCATAATATTTGGATATTTTTTTAAAAATTTAAATATAAATTTTTGAATAAGTTTTTCTATGGAAAAAATTTTATTATTTAAAGTTTTCGGTAAACCTATCACAATTATTTCTATTTGATTGGTTTTCATTAAAGTATCTAAGAATATCATTAAATCTTTTGTCAAAACAGAGTCAATACCAAAAGCAAAAATTTGTTTAGAATCTGTTATTGATACTCCAGTCATTACTTTTCCATAATCTATTCCTAATATTTTTTTTATTATCATGAAAAATTTATTTTTTTTTGCTATATTTCATCTTGTTTGTCATTTCATTAATATTAACTATGAAAATAAATGTAGAGAAAATAAAATTTCAAATTGAAACTGCTTGGAATGCTAATGAAGAAAATTACAAGAATAGTTGTTATAATATACAAAATACTCAAGATACTGTTATGTATGTTATAAAAAAAATGGATGAAGGATGTATTAGAGTTTCATATTTTTCGGAGGGAAAATGGAAAGTTAATGAATGGGTCAAAAAAGCAATTCTGATGTTTTTTTCAATGAGGGAAATCAATGTTATAGAAGTTGGTCCATTAGAATTTTATGATAAAATACCTATAAAAAATAAATTTAAAGAAAAAGGAGTGCGAGTTGTTCCCCCAGCTGTTGCTCGTTATGGATCATTTATTTCTCCTGGAGTCACTTTAATGCCTTCTTATGTTAATATAGGGGCTTATATAGGAAAAGATACTATGATAGATACTTGGGCCACAGTTGGTAGTTGTGCACAAGTAGGCAATCGTGTACATATTAGTGGTGGTGTTGGTATTGGAGGAGTTTTAGAACCAATACAATCCAATCCAGTTATTATAGAAGATGATGTATTTATTGGCTCTAGATGTATTTTAGTAGAAGGAGTGCTTATTGAAAAAGAAGCGGTTTTAGGTGCCAATGTAGTATTAACTTCATCTACAAAAATTTTCGATGTGACTAGAGAAGATAGAGCAATTGAAATGAAAGGTTTTATACCTAAGTCATCTGTTGTTATTCCTGGAACATATCCAAAAAAATTTCCTTCTGGAATATATCATGTTCCATGTGCATTAATTATAGGCAAAAGAAAAGATAGCACAAATAAAAAAACTTCTTTAAATGAAGTATTAAGACAACATCGTTTATCTTTTTAATTTTTTTACAATATGTCCATGTCATTTATAAATGAAATAGAACAAAGTGTGAAAATATTAAATCAAGGAAAATCTTTGCTTTATCCTACGGATACAGTATGGGGATTAGGTTGTGATCCATTTAATATACAAGCAGTAAAAAAAATATATAAAATAAAAAATAGAAAGTTGTTTAAACCTATGATTATTTTAGTAGAAAATATTAATCGTTTACATGATTTAATCACATTTATTCCTAATAAATTAATGAAATTACTAGAACAAAATATAAATAAACCCATGACTATAATATATGACAATCCTAGAAAAATAATTTCTAACTGTATTTTTATAAAACATGATAAAACTTTAGCAATACGTATAACCATGGATACATTTTGTTACAACTTAATCAAAAATTTAGATAAACCATTAATATCTACTTCTGCAAATTTATCTGGGGATCCAACTCCAAAATCTTTTTCTGAAATTCATCCATCTATATTGAATAAAATTGATTATGCTGTTAATTTTCGTAGACAAGAAAAATCTATGTATAATGAATCTTCTATTATAAAATTGGTTTCTAATCAAATCACAATATTACGTTAATAACTTGTATTGTATAACGAACATGAATCTCATTTCAGCTATTAACGAAAATATATTTAAAATAATTACTCATGCCGCAATAAATATAGAACAAGATTCTTATGTAATAGGAGGATATGTACGTGATTTTTTACTGGGGGTTAACAAATATGCATCTGCAACAGATTTAGATATTTTAACTATAGGAGAAGGAATTAAATTAGCTAAAGAAGTTTCTAAATATATTACACCATCTCCAAAAATCAACATATTTAAACGTTTTGGGACAGCTATGTTAGAATATAAAAATAAAAAAATAGAATTTGTAGGATCTAGAAAAGAATCCTATAATATTTTCAGTAGAAATCCTATGATAACACCTGGTTCTTTACAAGATGATCAAAATAGAAGAGATTTTACTATTAATGCTTTAGCAATTAGTTTAAATAAAACAAATTATGGTCAATTGATTGATCCATTTGGTGGATTATTAGATTTAAGAAAAAAAATATTAAGAACCCCATTAAATTCTGATATTACTTATTCTGATGATCCGTTAAGAATGATAAGGGCTATCAGATTTGCAACTCAATTACAGTTTATCATTGATAAATCTTCTTTTCAATCAATTAAAAAAAATAAACATAGAATTAGTATTATTTCTATAGAAAGAATTGTAGAAGAATTACATAAAATTATATTAACTCAAAATCCTTCTGTAGGCATATTATTATTATATCAGTCTGGATTATTACAAAAAATATTACCGGAATTATCTGTATTACAAGGTATAGAAACAAAATATGGATATAAACATAAAGATAATTTTTTTCATACATTAAAAGTATTAGATAATATTAGTAAAAATAAAGATCATACTATATGGTTAAGGTGGGCAGCTTTACTTCATGATATTGGAAAAACGAATACAAAAAAATTTATTCCAAAAATAGGATGGTCTTTTCATGCACATGAATTAGTAGGATCTAGAATGATTTCAAATATATTTAAAAGATTAAAGTTACCACAAGGATCTCCTATGAAATATGTCACAAAAATTATTAGAAATAGTTATAGACCAATAGCATTAATATCTGATAATACTAGTGATTCTGCAATACGTAGATTATTATTTGATATGGGAGATGATATAGATGATTTAATACGATTATGTGTAGCGGATATTACGACAAAAAATATAAAAAAACAAACAACATATAAAAAAAATTTTTTTCTTTTAGTTAGAAGAATAAAACAATTAGAAAAACAAGATAAAATAAAAAATTGGAAATCACCTATATCAGGAAATGATATTATGAACGCTTTTGATATTACTCCATGTAAACAAATAGGAATTATTAAGAATTATATTAAAGAGTCGATTTTAGAAGGAAGGATATATAATGAATATAATTCAGCATATTTAATGATGTTACAAAAAGGTGATGAATTAGGATTAAAAAGAAAAATTAGTAGTAATGTGGTTATATAATATTGACGGAAAAGAAAAAAAAACAATAATACTATTAATTCATCCTAACCCAGATGGCGATGCATTAGGATCTTCTTTAGCACTATATTTTTATTTAAAGAAATTACAACATGATGTTTACTTAATTTCACCTACAGAATATTCAGAATTTTTTAGATGGCTTCCAGGAAATGATAATATTATTATTTTTTCTGATAAAACAGAAAGTTTTATAAAAAAGAAGGTATCTAATTCAGATTATTTATTTGTTATTGATTTTAATAATTTATCTAGATTATATAGAATAAAAAATATGAAATACTTGTTTTCCAATTATAAAGGAAAAACAATATTAATTGATCATCATCCTTTTCCATCTAAATTTGATTTTATGTTGTTTGATTATACAGTTTCAGCAACTAGTATATTAATTTATAGATTAATATACAATATGAATAATTTAGATAAAATTGATAAAAATATAGCTACTTGTTTATATGTTGGCATAATAACTGATACCGGATTTTTTAGATTTCCATCTGTTACATCCGAAACTCATTTTATCGCTATTAAATTACTAGATCAAGGAATTGATATTCAAAATATTTATTTCCATCTTAAAGTAACATATAATATATCAAAATTAAAGATATTATCACAAGCTTTAAACAAAATTCAGATAATAGATCAATATAGAACAGCTTATACTAGTATTAATGAATCAGATATGAGATATATTAATTCATATAATAAAAGTGATACAGATGGGATTGTTACCTACGGGTTAGGAATAAAAAATATTGTTTTTTCTGTGTTCTTTTTCGAGGAATATAAAACTTCAACAATTAAAATTTCTTTTCGTTCAATAGGTACATTTGATGTGAATAAATTTGCACGTACCCATTTTCAAGGTGGAGGACATAAAAACGCAGCAGGAGGAATATCTTACACCAGTCTTTCTGAATCAATTGATTATTTTTTAAATATTATTAAAAAATATAAAGAAAATCTTACTTTGTCCATTTAATATTACATCCTTGACTTGGTTTTTTTATAAATTTTATTTTTTTATTTGTTAATATATTATCTAGTATTTTTTGTATAGATATTCCAGATACTGGAATATTATTTCCTGGTCTTGAATCGTCAAATTGACCATAATAACATAAATTTTGATATTTATCAAAAATAAAAAATTCTGGTGTACATGTTGCTCCGTAATATTTTGCAACTTCTTGTGTTTTATCAAAAAAATAAGGGAAAGGATATCCTAATTTATGTGCAACTTTGTGCATATTTTCAGGAGAATCTTCTGGATATTGTTTAATATCATTAGAATTAATAGATATAAATGATATATTTTTATTAATATATTCATTAGATAATATAATTAGTTGGTTATTAATATGTTGAACAAATGGACAATGATTGCAAATAAACATAATTACAGTTCCTATATCAGAAAAAAACTCTTTTAAATCTTGTTGTTTACCAGATTTAGTTTCTAATAAGTAAAAATTTTTTAGTTGTTTATGTTTAATATCGTAAGCAGAATAAGTAATGACCATAATATTATTATTTTTTTTTATTCAAAAGAGAATATTTTTTTCTTTCTTCTATAGCTAGTTCTTCATCTATTAGTATTCTGCCACTATGTTCATCTATTAATAATTTATTTCTTTGCATAAGTTCAGAATATTTTTGTGGTGTAATAAGTAAATAAGATCCTAATGGAGCACCTCTTTGAACTGGAGATACTGCAATTCCATTTTTGACTCCATGTCTTATTCGTATATAAGTTTGTAATAATTCTTTATCTAATTCCTTTGAAAGTATGTTGGCTTGTTTTCTTAATAATTCTTCTTCTTTTTCATTTTCTAAATAAATTTGATCTAATTCTATTTTTTTATGAATGATATGTTCTTTTTCATTTTTAAATGTTATTTCTTGTTGTTCCAAAAGTATTTTATAATTATTAATTTGTTGGGTAATTTCTTTGATTTTTTTGTGATATAATTGGATTTCTAATTTTTGATAATCAATTTCTTTATTCAAAGAATATAATTCCTTATCATTTCTTATATTATTTTTTTGTTTTTTATATTTTATAATTAATAAATCCGATTGTTTAATCTCTTTTTGTTTTTGTAAAATTTCTTCATTCAAAGCATGAAGATGATTTTTAGTATTTTCTAATAATTTTTTTGTTTTTTCAAGTTCATCTTGTATAATCTTAATTTCTATAGGTATATTGATACGAAATTCTTTAATTTCATCTATACGAGTATCTATTAATTGAAGTTTGTATAATTTTCTCAATTTATCTACTACTTGTACTTGAATACTTTTTTCTTTGTTTTTCATTTTTAATAAAAATATTGAATTGGATTTGTACAAATTGAGGATTCTGCAATATCAATTGAGGAAAATCTTTGTTGTAAAAAAGATTTTATTATTATTTTATTAAATTTTTCAGATTCATAATGATTAATATCAATAAGAAAAATTTTATTTGTTGATTTCAAAAAATCATGATATTTTAAATCAGATGAAACAAAAACTTGATATTTTCCTTTTATAGCATGTTCAATTCCAAAACTACCTGATCCTGATATTATAGCTATTTTCTTTAATTCTTTACCAGTAAAGAAAGAATGTCTTATATAAGACAATGACATTTTGGTTTTTAAAAAACGTAAAAAATCATATTCATTCATTTCTTTCTTTAAAAAACCGGATATGCCTATTCCTAAACGTGAATTATAATTTTCTAAATTATAAATTTCATAAGCTACTTCTTCATAAGGATGACTTGTAAAAAGAGCGTTTTTAATAGAGTGAATTTTATGATATGGAAAAATAACATTTATACAAGTTTCTTTTTCAATATTAAAATGTTGTTTTTTACCAATAGTAGGGTTAGCATCTTCATTTCCTAGAAAAGTTCCAATACCATCAAAATTATAACTACAACAACTATAATTGTTAAATTCACCAGCTCCAGCAGAAAATAAAGAGTTTCTAACTCTTTCTGCATAAGATATAGGAACATAAGTTGTTAATTTTTTTATGATGCCTTTTTTAGGAAATAATACTTTAGTATTATATAAATCTAATATGTTAGATATGTAAGAATTAATTCCATTCCATATAACATCTAAATTGGTGTGAATAACGTAAATAGATATATTATTTTTTAATGATAAAATAATAATTCTTTCTTGACTAATTAATCCAGTTAATTTGTTTATTGGTTTAAAAAGTATAGGATGAAAAGAAATGATTAAATTACATGTCTTCTTTATAGCTTCTTCTATTATTTCCTCTGTAATATCTAAAGTTATCAATAGTTTTCTAACTATTTGTTCATACGATCCTATAATTAATCCAACATTATCATACGGTTCAGAATATTCTATTGGAGCAAAATTTTCTAATTGATCTGTAATATTTTTTACTGTTATATCCATAAAGGTTTAGCAAATTTAAAAAAAAAATTATTTTCATAAAAACATAAAATTATATTTTTGGAACTAAAACTAGTTTTATGAATATTATGAAAAAAAAACCGGATTGGATAAAAGTTAAATTTTCAATTGGCACAAATTATAAAAAAATTAAAAAATTAATTGTTTTACATAATTTAAATACCATTTGTCAAAGTGCAAATTGTCCAAATATAGGAGAATGTTGGGGTAAAGGGGTAGCAACTTTTATGATTTTAGGATCTATTTGTACTAGATCATGTAGATTTTGTGGAGTAAAAACTGGAAAACCTGATAATATTGATTGGAAAGAACCAGAAAAAATAGCTAAATCAATTCAAATATTAAACCTCAATCATGTCGTTATTACTTCTGTTAATAGAGATGATTTAAAGGATATGGGTACATATATTTGGGAAAATACTATAAAAAAAATCAGACAATTCAATCCTAAAATTACAATAGAAACATTAATTCCAGATTTCCAAGGGAACCACAAAATAATAGATAGAATCATAAAATTAAATCCAGAAATCATTTCTCATAACTTAGAAACTGTTTATAGACTAACAAAAGAAGTCAGAATTCAAGCAAAATATGATAGGAGTCTTTTTGTATTGAAATATATTAAAGAAAAAAATACTAAAATTAGGACAAAAACCGGTATTATGTTAGGATTGGGTGAAACAAAAGAAGAAGTATTAGCAACAATGAAAGATATAAAACATTCTAAAGTAGACATTTTAACAATTGGACAATATTTGCAACCTTCTATCAAACATTTTCCAGTACGTTTTTTTGTATCTCCAGGAGAATTTTTAGAATATGAAAAAATTGGATTAAAAATGGGATTCAAATATGTAGAAAGTGGCCCATTAGTTCGTTCATCTTATCACGCGGAAAAACACGTATTATAAATAATTAAATAATTATTTGATATTTCCAAATGAATAATGAAATTTATTTTTATTCCACATTTTTTGTTCTTTTAATAATGTTTTAAGATAAAAATAAACTGATTTATCATCTTGTTTAGAAAAAATAAATAATTTCTCTATAGCACGAGTAGTAGCTACATATAATAAGTTCGTATTTTCAAATTGTGATTGATAAAGACTATCTTCATAAAGATTACATAAATGTGAATCATAATGTGTTTTTATATATGTTTCTAAATTAGAATTGATTTCTAAATACACTTTATCTAATCCATGATATAATTTTGGATTAATGTTGATCCATATTCCTTCTTTTAGTTTGGATGTTATCTTCCAATCAGCAAAAGGTAATATAACAATCGGAAATTGTAATCCCTTTGATTTATGTATAGTCATGACACGAATGGCATTGATATTATCAGTATATGTAATACTAATTTTACATTTTTTATATTCCCAATATTCTAAAAAATCTATCATAGAATTACCTATAATTTTTTTAGATTTATGAATAAAATTTAAAAAAGAATATATGAATGATTTATTATTTGAATTGAGCAAATCAAACATATCAATAATTTTTTCTGCTATATAATACAGAGATTTATTATACATTGTATCCAAATTGAAAAATATCTTATTTATTTTACTTTTTATGATGACATTAATAATATTGATTAAATATAAATTTAATGGTAAATGCAATATTTTTTTAATAAAATCATGTATATCATAGTTCAATAACACTGATTGTTTTTTCATCAGTAATAATAAAATTATAGCAATTCTATGTTTAATACAGTTGGGATTGATATAAAGATAAAAAATATGTATAATAATTTTAATATCTATACTATTCTTGAGAAGAAAAGAAACATTTGTATTGACATAAAATCCATTTTTTATTAATTGTTCATACAAAAAATATCCTTCTTCGTTTTTTCTTACTAAAATTGCTATATCTGATAAGTTATATTTGTTTTTTAATAAATTATTAATAATTTTTTCTGTATGTTCATAAACATATTTTTTATGATTTGTTTGTGTTTTACCAATAAAATATAATTTTACATATCCTCCAGGTTTTTTAAATATTTTTTGTGTAGATGTTTTATATATTTTGTTATAAATAGAAGACTGAAAAAAGTTTGATATAGAATAGTATAGAAAATTATTAAATTTTACTATTTCTTCAAAACTACGAAAATTAGTTTTTATATAAAAAATTTTTTTATGATAATATTTAGAAGGAGTATATAAAAGATTAAAAAATGATTTTGAATCTCCTCCTCTAAATCGATAAATTGATTGTTTTGGATCTCCTACAATTATAACAGTTCCGTTTTCTGATAATGTATTTTCTATTAATATTTTTATATTTTGCCATTGTAAATATGAAATATCTTGAAATTCATCAATCAGATAATGTTTGTATTGTGTTCCTATTTTTTCATAAATTATTGGTGGAACAATATTTTTTATTATATGATTATAAAGTATTTGATTTAATTCTTCATTAAGTAAAATTTTTTTATCTTCTTTTAATAAAACTAATTCTTTCTCTATTTCATCTATTAGAATAAATAAATTCAAATTTTTTAAAATTAGTTTGTCTATAATATATGATGAGATACCTAATTTATAAATTAAAACAGCTTTTTTATATAAATCAATAATATGTGATTGGTATTTATTAATTAATTGTTTTTGATATACATTAGCATTCTTATTGTATAATGTATGATTTTCTATTTTTTCAAAAACAATAATTGGAGATTTTTTTATGTTGCAAATATTTTTTAAAAATTTTGGAATTAGTTTATAATACAAAGAAGAATTTATAATAGAAGTACTTGTTAAAAAATTAATAAATTTATTTCCTTGTTTTTTACATTCATTTTCAAAAACAGTTGTTCTATATAATAAGGTATTTTTTAAATTTATCCAATCTTTTGTAGATTGTTTTTTTATTCCAATCATTGGTAAATAGTGAATTTCTTTCACTATTAATTTTAAAATTTTCATCAATTCTAACTTGATATCCCAATTTTTTCCTGACTGTAGTTTTTCTAATGAATATTTTTTTAAAAAAAAATTATTAACTTGTTTTGTTGTATTATAATAATTAAGTTTATATAATATTTGTTCTGATACTTCTAATAAAAATTCATTGGTATTAATTTCTAAATTGAATTTTTTATTTACAAAAAAAGATTGAATAATATGATAAGTAAATTTATCTATTGTTTGTACAGAAAATGATGAAAAATCATTCAAAATAGATAACAATATTTTTTTAGAACGTTTTTCAAGTTCTTGATCAGTAAGATTTAATTTGTTTTTTAAATTTTTTTTCCAAGAATCGTATTCTTTATTAGTTGTATATTCTGTGTTTTTAGCAAAATATTTAATACATTGTAATATTCTGTCTTTTAATTCTTCAGAAGATTTATTAGTAAACGTTAAACATAATATTCTTGTAAATTCGTTTTTATTATCACTTTGTAATAATATGTATAAATAATTTTGTGCTAAACAATTTGTTTTTCCAGAACCTGCAGAGGCATTATATATTTTTAATATAGATGTAGTCAAAATAAAATAAATGGTAATGAATAAAAATGTTTTTTACGAATTTCAAGAAAAAAATCTTTTTTACATTTGTTGATCCATTATTAAATATATATACAAATGTCTGAAAAATTTCCTTATGGAGTAGCTACCGGCAATTTAGTTAAAGAACTATTTGATTACGCTAGAGAAAATAATTTTGCTATACCTGCAGTTAATGTTATTGGTACTAATACAATGAATGCTGTGATGGAAACAGCATCAAACTTGCATGCGCCAGTAATTATTCAATTATCTAATGGCGGAGCACGTTTTAATGCTGGACAAGGACTGAATAATCATAATCAATTAGCAGCTATTAGAGGATCAGTAACCAGCGCGCTTCATATTCATGAATTATCTCAGCATTATAAATCTATAGTTATTCTTCATACTGATCATTGTTCAAAAAATGATCTTCCATGGATAGAAGGATTACTAAATGAAAATAAAAAATATTATAAACGTTTTGGAAAAACATTATTTAGTTCACATATGTTAGATCTTTCTCAAGAATCTCTAGAAAATAACATTAAATTGTGTGAAAAATATTTTGAAATAATGAATAAAATGAAAATGACTATTGAAATAGAACTGGGTATTACAGGTGGAGAAGAAGATGGTGTTGACAATTCAAATATAGAAAATGAAAAATTATATACTCATCCAAAAGATGTTTCATTTGCATATGAACAAATGACAAAAATTAGTCATAACTTTATTGTAGCTGCTTCTTTTGGAAATGTTCATGGTGTATATAAACCTGGAAATGTGATATTACGTCCAATATTATTGAAAAATTCACAGGAATATATACAAAAAAAATTTCATACAAAAAAAAATCCTGTTTTGTTTGTATTTCATGGAGGTTCAGGATCTTCTAAACAAGATATTAAAAATGCTATTAATTATGGAGTCATTAAAATGAATATAGATACAGATTTACAATATGCTTTTACTTGTGGAGTACGTGATTATATAAATAAAAATAATAAATATATTCAAAAACAAATAGGTAATCCAAAAGGAGATAATATTCCAAATAAAAAATATTATGATCCAAGAGTTTGGCTTAGAGAAGGAGAACTGTATTTTAGCATGTTTTTAAAAAAATATTTCAAATTATTGAATAATATTAACACTTTATCATAAAATCATGGCATGGTTTCTAAGAAAAAAAAGAAATATTATTACACCCACAAAAAATAGAAAAGAATTACCAAAAGGTCTTTGGTACAGGACACCAAGTGGAAAAATTATAGATACAGAAGAACTTAAAAAGAATGCTTATGTTAGTCCAGAAGATGGATATCATGTAAGAATTCGTAGTCAAGAATATTTTGAAATTCTTTTTGAAAATGGAAAATTTTTAGAAATAAATGTTAATATAATTAGTAAAGATCCTATGAAATGGATAGATAGAAAAACATATGAAGAGAGGATAATAGATGCTAGAAAAAAAACCAAATTATATGATGCTATTAGAACAGGAATTGGAAAAATAAAAGGATTAGATTTGGTAATTTCTTGTATGGATTTTTCTTTTATAGGAGGATCAATGGGTTCTGTAGTAGGAGAAAAAATATCTAGAGCAATTAAATATTGTATTGAAAATAAATATCCATATGTATTGATTTCTAAATCTGGAGGTGCTAGAATTATGGAATCATCTTTTTCTTTGATGCAGATGGCGAAAACAATTGCTAGATTAACTCAATTAAGAGATTCACGAATACCTTATATTTCTGTTCTGACTGATCCGACTACGGGTGGGGTGACTGCATCATATGCATTACTTGGAGATATAAATATTGCAGAACCTGGTGCATTAATTGGTTTTGCAGGACCACGAGTTATTAGAGAAACTATTGGGCATGATCTACCTAAAGGGTTTCAAACTGCTGAATTTTTATTAGAACATGGATTTATAGATTTAATTTCTTCTAGAACTGAATTGAAAAATAATCTGTATAAATTAATTTCTATGATGATATAATCTATTCCCATTCAATAGTAGATGGAGGTTTGGAAGTAATATCATATACTATACGATTAATTCCTTCTACTTCATTAACAATTCTATTTGATATATTTTCTAAAAATTCATAAGGCAGATAAGCAAAAGTTGATGTCATAAAATCTTTTGTATTAATTGCACGTAATACTGCAGTATATTCATATGTTCTTTTGTCTCCCATAACTCCTACAGATTTGATTGGTAATAAAATTATAAATGCTTGATCTACATGTTGATAAAGATTAGCTTTTTTTAATTCATGTATAAGAATCGTTTCTGCCTTTTTAAGAATATCAATTTTTTTTTTATTTACTTTTCCAATAATCCGAATGCTGAATCCAGGGCCAGGAAATGGATGTTTATATAAAATTTCTTTCGAAATTCCTAGTTCTTCACCTATTTGTTTTACTTCATCTTTAAATAACATTTTTAATGGTTCAAGAAGTTTAATATTGACATCCTTTGGAATTCCACCAACATTATGATGAGATTTTATCATTACATGATTCATATTTTTTGTTAATTGGGGATCTATAGATGATTCAATCATATCTGAATAAATAGTTCCTTGTGCTATAAATCCTATATTTTTAATTTTTTTTGCTTCTGCCTGAAAAATATTAATAAATTCTTGTCCTATTAATTTTCTTTTTTCTTCTGGATCAATTACTCCATTTAAAATAGATACAAAACGTTGTTTTGCATCTATAATTTTTATATAAAGATTTATTTTTTTGCATGATAAAATTATTTGTTTTGTTTCAGATTCTATCAATAATCCAGTATCTACAAAAATACAGTATAAATGAGAACCAATCGATTTATGTAGTAAATATGCAGTAACATATGAATCTATACCACCTGATAATCCTAATAATACATTTTTCTTTTTTGTTGTTGTTTTTATTTGGTTTATAGTTTTTTGTATAAACTGTTTAAAAAAATTATTATATTTTAATTGTGGTATACATTTACATATTTTGAAAACAAAATTTTTAATCATTACTTGTCCGAACTCAGTGTGAGTTACTTCTGGATGAAATTGTAATGCATAAATATGTTGGTCTAAATTACAACATGCTGAAATAGAAGAAGAAGTGGTGTATCCAATGATTTTCAAGTTGTTTGTAATTTGTTTAATTTCATCATAATGGCTCATCCAAACAATAGATTGTTTTGGAATTTCATGAAATAATAAATTATTATTTACTTCATTATTTATGAAAAACTTGGTTTTTCCATATTCTTTATGTTTGGATGGAAGAATTTTTCCTCCAAACAGAAATACAAGCAATTGCATTCCATAACAAATTCCAAGTATAGGAATATTTAATTGAAAAATTGATCGTGATATTAATGGTGGATTCTTTTCATAAACAGAAAATGGTCCTCCTGATAAAATTATACCATTTGGCATTATGGATTGAATATATAATATAGAAGTATGATATGGATATATTGTTGCATTAACTCCAATTTCTCTTATTTTTCTCGCTATGAGATGAGTATATTGAGAGCCAAAATCTAGTATTAATATAAAATCTTTTTTCATTTTATGATTTATTAATTATAATAATCCAATGTCTTTTCTAAAATAACAATTTTTAAAAACAATTTGTTTTACTTTATTATAGGTATTTATTCTAGCTTCATATATTGATTTTCCTAATCCGACTAAATTTAAAACTCTTCCACCAACTGTTATCCATTTATTATATTCTTGTTTAGCACCAGCAATAAAAAATGGTTCTTTTAATAAATTAATTCCCTGTATAATGTGTCCAGTTTTATATTCATTTGGATATCCTTTTGAAGATAAAACAACACAACAAGAACATAAGTTTTTCCAAAAAACTCTTATATTGGTTTTTAACATAGCATCTCGTAAAATTTGTAAAAAATTACTATTCATAATTGGTAATAAAGATTGAGTTTCAGGATCTCCCATCCTAGTGTTATATTCCAATAAATAAATTTTATTCGATGGAGTAATCATTAATCCAAAATAAATAAACCCAGAAAACATCAAATTTTCTGCAAACAGTCCTTCTACAGTTGGTGCTAATATATGTTTTTGAAAATCTCTCCAAATATCTTTTGTCATATATGGATTAGGTGAAATAGATCCCATTCCACCAGTATTATGTCCTGTTTCTGCTTCACCTATTTTTTTATAATCCATAGCAGATAAAAAAGGAATTATTTGTTTACTGTTCAAAATAGAAATAATTGACGATTCCTTACCTATTAATTTTTCTTCTATTATAATTTTTTCTCCTGATTTTCCAAATTTTTTATCTATCATTATAGAATGTAATGCTTGTTCAGCTTCTATTTTATTATTAATAATAATTACTCCTTTTCCTTCAGCAATTCCATTAGTTTTTATAACTAATGGGTATGTGGTAGTTTTGATAAAATTGAAAGCATCTATATATGAAGAAAAACTATGATATTTAGGAGTTCTAATTCCATATTTGTTCATAAATGATTTGGCAAATAATCTATCTCCTTCTAATTGAAAAGAATACAAATTTGGGCCTAATATTGGTAATCCAAAATGTTTAAAGCGATTTACTATTCCATAAAATAAAAATGTTTCTGAGCCTACTACCGTAAGATCTATATTATTAATTTTTACAAATGAACAAATATTGTCTATTATATTATTGTTATCAATATCATCAAATTTAATATTTATGCCTATATGATTTGTCCCCCCATTGCCAGGATAAAAATAAAGTTTTATGGCTGGTGAATCTTGCAATAATTTTTTACCCATAGCATGTTCACGTCCACCACTACCAAGAATTAAAATTTTCATAAATTAATTATTTGTTAATGTTTAAAATGTCTAATTCCAGTAAATCCCATTGCGATACCATATGTATCACAGGCAATTATAGATTCATTATCTCTAATAGATCCTCCTGGTTGAAGAATAGCACTTATTTTTCCTGACATAGCGATTTCATCTACTATATCTCTAAATGGAAAAAAGGCATCAGAAACAAGTACCATATTTTCTATTTTTTTTTCTAATGCTCTTTGAATGGCTTGACGCGCCGCCCAAATACGATTTGTTTGTCCACCAGAAATACCTAATGTTTGAGTTCCTTGAGATAACACAATTGCATTAGATTTCACAAATTTTACAATTTTGTTTGCAAATAATAAAGAAGAAATTTCTTCATTAGAAAATTGTTTTTTAGTAACAATTCTATAAGTATTATTATCACAATTATTATATTGTTGAACTAATATTCCTCCATCTATTTGAAAAAATTCTATTTTTGTGTCTGTAATTTTATTATTTATACGAATAATTCGTATGTTTTTTTTTGTTTTTAAAATATCTAATGCTTCTTGTGAATAACCAGTAGATAATATTATTTCTAAAAATATATTGTTTATATTTATAGCTAATTCTTTATGTATTATTGGCATGTTGAAAGCCATAATGCCTCCAAAAGAAGAAATTTTATCCGATTCATAAGTTTTTTGAAAAGCGTCTAAAATATCTTGTCCTATTGCTACTCCACAAGGAGTAGAATGTTTAACTATACAACAGGTAGGTTGATTAAATTCTGATACAATTTTCCATGCAACATCCATATCTTTTAAGTTATTTAACGACAATAATTTACCATGTAATTGATTAAAATTTTGCATACTTCCTGTACCTATATGAGTAGGCCTAATATAATAAGCAGCTTTTTGATGCGGATTTTCTCCATATCTGAGATCCATTTCTTTTTTATAAATTTTATTAAAATACATAGGAAAATCTTCTTGTTGATTTACCATGAAAAATTTTGAAATACATAAATCGTAATAAGAAGTAATATTAAATGCTTTTGCTGATAATGTTTTTCTCAAACTAAAAGATATATTACCATGCTTTTCTATTTCTTGTTTTACTAATATATAATCATCAGTATCTGCAATAGGAGTTACATAAAAAAAATTTTTTGCTGCAGCTCTTAATAAAGATGGGCCACCTATGTCAATAAATTCAATTAATGATTGAAGAGAATATGTTTTTTGTTTTTCAAAAAATGGATAAAAATTGACTATAACTATATCAATAGGTGTTATAGATTTCATTTTCATAAAATCCATATGTTTATTAATAGAACGATTTGCTAATATTCCTATATAAATGTTTGGATGAAGAGTTTTAATTCTTCCATCTAATATTTTTTCATTGGAGTCAAATAAATGTGATACAGACTGTACTTTATGTATACCATGTTTTTTTAAATAATGATAAGTTCCTTCAGTAGCCATTATTTGATATCCATTATCCTTGAGAAACTCAACAAAGTTCAATATTTGTTCATTTTTTTTATAAACACTAATTAAAGCACCTTTCATTTTCATAAACACACAATAAATAAATATTCATTACAACAGTGTTGTGTAATCTTTAAATTATTTTGAGAGATTGTATAATAATATCTTTTTCTATTATAGAAATTTTTTTATCTAGTGAAATGTATGTATCGTTATTGGATATTTTGCATGATCTATTTAAAATAATATCTCCTAAATCTATATCTTTTGTTACATAATGAATCGTTGCACCTGATAATTTTTCTTTTTTTTTTAAAACTTCTTTATGTACTTTAATTCCATACATACCTTTTCCACCATACTTAGGTAGTAATGATGGATGTATGTTAATTATTTTATCATGCCATTTATCACAAAATTCTTTATTAAGAATAGAAAGAAATCCAGACAAAACAATGATATCTACACAGTACTTTTTCAAAAGAAAATGCATTTTTTCATAAAAAATATTATTTGATTGATCATGTAATTTATATAATAAAAAAGTTGGAATATTTTTTTGGATACTTCGTTGAATTGCTAAACACACTCTATCTGCAATAACTAAATTGACTTGAAAATTTTTCAGTATTCCAATATCAATTGATTTTAAAATATGTAACATATTAGATCCTTTTCCTGAAACTAAAATAGCTAGTATTTTTTTAATCATAAATATTTTTTATTTTATTACAACTTTTTTATTTCCTTTAAATATATTACCAAATATAAATGGATTATCACCTGAAGAACGTAAATGATTTAATATATAAACTTGATCTTGTATAGATGCTATTATAATCATTCCTACTCCCATATTAAATGTTTTCCACATTATTTGATCAGATAATTTTCCTTGATTTTTAATATAATTAAAAACAGGTTGAATAGGAATGTTATTTTTATATACTATAGCTAATAGATTTTCAGGTAAAATACGAAGTAAATTATCAATGATACCTCCACCAGTAATATGAACTAATCCATGTATATAAACATTTTTTATCAATTTTTTAATGGATGAATAATAAATTTTAGTTGGAACTAAAAGTGTTTCATAAAATGGTTGTTGATTAAATTCTTTATTCAATAAATATTCTGTATTAAAAATACTTCTAATTAAGGAAAAGCCATTACTATGAACTCCTGAAGATGGTAGCCCAATTATAATATCTCCATTTTGAATCAATTTTTTTCCATTTATAATTTTATGTCGTTCTACAATTCCCAAACAGAATCCAGCAACTTCATAATTATTTTCTTTATAAAATCCTTTCATTTCTGCCGTTTCACCACCAATCATACAGGTATCAGTTTCTTTACAAGCAATTGCCATTCCTTGTATAATTTTATTGAAAATTTGATCATCTAATTTACCACAAGCTAAATAATCCAAAAAAAATAATGGAGTGGCACCGTGACACAAAACGTCATTAATACACATAGCAAAACAATCTTTGCCAATTATATCATATTTTTTATAATTTATAGCTATACATATTTTAGTTCCAACTCCATCAACGCTAGAAACTAAAACAGGATTTTTATATTTATTAATAGGTATACTATACAGTGCCGAAAAAAAATCTAAATCACTAATTACATTATGATTATATGTTGGTTTAACAATAGGGGTAATTTGAGATATAAGGCTGTCTTTCATATTGAATTTATTATATCATAATATACAATCATTTTATTTTATTTATTATCAATAGGATAAGTTTCAGTAAAACAACCAAAACAATAATTAGTTCCACCTAAAATTTCTATTAAATTTTTCATACTTAAAAATTCTAAAGTATCTACATCTAAAATTTTTGCAATTTCACTTTGATTCATATTATAGGAAATAAGATCTTCTTTACTTGGTGTATCAACTCCCAAATAACATGGTGCAATAATAGGTGGTGATGCACTTCGAAAATGTATTTCTTTCGCACCTGCTTTTCTTAATACATGAACTAGTCTACGACTGGTTGTGCCACGAACAATTGAATCATCAATAATCACAATTTTTTTACCTATAATTTCATTTAAAATAGAATTTAATTTTAAATTAACCATTTTTTCACGAATTTCTTGTTTAGGTAAAATAAAAGATCTTCCTATATATTTATTTTTTACTAAAATTGGCTTAAATGGTATTCCAGATGCTTTGGAATAACCAATAGCTGAAGGGACTCCTGAATCTGGAACTCCTATCACGACATCTGCACTAATTGGATTCTGTTTATAAAGTTTTATTCCACTTTGTTCACGTATTTTATAAACACTTATATTTTCTATAAAAGAATCTGGACGAGAAAAATAAATATACTCAAAAGAACAAATTTTGCACTTAGTTAATCTTTTTTCTTTCAAAAAAGAAAAGCGTATAGACTTGGTATCTATTATGATCATTTCTCCAGGAAAAATATCTCTTATATAAACTCCTCCTATAGAATCTATACCACAAGTTTCAGAGCTAAAAATATAAGTATTTTCATCTAATATTCCATAACATAAAGGTCTTATTCCATTTGGATCTCTGAAAGCAGCGATTTTATTATTCATGAGAACTATAACAGAATATGCTCCTTTTATATTTAAAATAGTTTTTCTAATTGCTTTTTCTAAATTATTATGATTGGATAACAAATATTTTTGAATTAAACGTAAAATCACTTCTGAATCAGAATATTCAGATATAAATTTAAATCCTTCTGACTCTAATTGTATTCTAATGTTTTTAGCATTAGTTAAATTTCCATTGTGCACTATAGATATAATACTTCGTCCGTAAGCATCTTCACCACCAAAAAATGGTTGAATATTTTTTTTGCTTTGGCCACCTTCTGTAGAATATCGTGTGTGTCCAATTGCAGCATTTCCATGATAACATTCAATATTAGAAATTTGTCTAAAACAATCTAAAACTAATCCTTCGCTTTTATGAGATAAAATAAACCCATCTTTCAATACTGAAAATCCACAGGCTTCTTGTCCTCTATGTTGCAAGGCAAATAATCCAAATTGAATTAAAGAAAATGTATCAATTTTATTAGGAGAATAAATTCCAAAAATTCCACATTCTTCATGAAATCTATCGAAATATTCTTTTTGATTATTGATAAACAATTTATAAATCTTTCTTATTTGTCGATTTTGTTTAAAACTTTCATATAAGTATTAATAATTTTTTCATTACTATATCCTTTTCTAAAACAATCTTTATCAAGTTTTTGTTTTGTTGTTTTATCCCAAATACGACAAGTATCAGGACTAATTTCGTCAGCAAGAACAATTTCTTTTTTATGATTTTTACCAAATTCTAGTTTCAAATCAACTAATATAATATTTTTATCAAAAAAAAATTTTTTAATTATTTTATTTATTTCTAATGATATTTTATTGATAATATTTAATTCTTCATAAGAAATAATCTTTAAAAAAACTGCATGATGATGATTAATAAAAGGATCCTTTAAAATATCATTTTTATAAAAAATTTCAAAAATTGGATTTTGTATGTATATTCCTTCTTTTATTCCTAAACGTTTAGACATACTACCAAATACTATATTTCTAATAACAAATTCTAATGTAAATAAATCTAATTTATGACATAACTGTTCTCTATTATTTATTATACGAATAAAATGAGTTTTGATTCCACAAGAATTTAGAAGATGAAATATTATTGCAGATATTTGATTATTAATAATTCCTTTTTGATTTAAACTTTGTGTTTTATCTCCATCAAATGAGGTAATAATGTCTTTATAATGAATAATAATTTCATTAATATTATCCGTCTTATATAATTTTTTAGTTTTGCCTTCTAAAAGAAAATTATTTTTATAATTATACATAATACATTATTGTATTGTATTTATATTACAACTTAATTATTTTTTATTTGTTTCATCAATAATTTTGTATTTTCTATTCTAAATTTTATTAAAGATGTTTTTACATTTTTATCTTTTATAGATAAAATATGGACAGCTAATAATGCAGCGTTATATGCATTATTTATACCTACAGTAGCGACTGGAACACCTTTAGGCATTTGCAATATAGAAATAGTAGCATCCAGGCCACCCAATAATCCATTATCAATATTATAAATTGGTACGCCAATAACAGGGATAATTGTTTTTGATGCAATTATACCTGGAAGATGTGCAGATAAACCAGCCCCAGCTATAATTAAATCTGTTTTTTGTTCGTATTCAATTTCTTTAATTTTGTCAGATAACACATCCGGTAAACGATGAGCTGAAATAATATAAGTTGTGTTTTCAATATTAAACTTATTTAGCGTATTTTCTGCAATATTCATAATTTTTTTATCTGATTGACTGCCACAAAAAATTAATACTTTCATAATAAAAAATTTTTTATACAAAATATTCTACTGCATTTCTAAAAATAGAATATTCATTAATAATATTAGGAATATTTTTTAATAATCCATGTTGAAAACGTTCTGGATGAGTCATTTTTCCATAAATTTGTCCATTATTATTTAATAATCCTTCTATTGCTTGAAGTGATCCATTAGGATTGAATGCTTTGTCTAATGTAGGATTACCTTGAAAATTTACATATTGAGTTGCTATTTGATTCTTTTTGAATAGAATCTCAGTAATTTTTTTATTAGCATAAAATCTACCTTCTCCATGAGATAATGGCTGAATATAAATTTTATTTTTCATTCCTTTTAACCATGGCGAATTATCAGAAATTACTTTAATTCTCACACATTGAGAAACATGTTTACCTAATTCATTATAAGTTAAAGTAGGAGATTTATAATTTCTTAATTTTATTTTTCCATATGGTAATAATCCTGACTTGATAAGTGCTTGAAATCCATTACATATACCTAATATTAATCCATTTTTTTTTAATAAAACTTCTATGGTCTCTTTTATATATGGATTATGTAAAATAGATGTTATAAATTTTCCAGCACCATCTGGTTCATCTCCATAAGTAAATCCTCCACAAATCATTAATATTTGTGATGATTTTATATTTTTTTTTAATTCTTGTATAGACTCAATAAGATCTTTATATTTTAAATTTTTAAAGATAGACGTTATTACTATAGCTCCTTCTTGTTTAAACGCACGTATAGATTCTAATTCACAGTTAGTTCCAGGAAAAATAGGAATAAATACTCTTACTCTAACTTTTGATTGAAAAATAATTGTTTTATTTTTAATTTTTGTATTATACAAATAATTTTTATTTACATTTTTTTTAATATTCAGTTTTTTGTCTACCAAACATGAATTATTATAAATAGGATTTAATGTTTTTTCCCAATAAAAAATTGCTTCTTCTATATCAATTTTAACTGAATTAAAGTTAAGATATTTAGAATTTACAATTTGTCCTATAAGAATAAATTCTTTATTTTCTAAAGTAGAATTTGATTCTATAATTAATGATCCTATATGGGTTTCAAGTAAATGATGTGTTTTTAAATTAATCATCACTCCTAAACGATTTCCAAATGCCATTTTAGAAATAGCTATAGCAATACCACCGTCTTTTACTGTTTGAACAGAAATAATTTTTCCTGAAATAATTTCTTTATGCACTTGTATATATGCATTTTTGATTGATTGAAAATCTGGCATTTCATCATTTTTTGGATGATGATGATATAAATATATTTTATTTCCTACCCTTTTAAATTCAGGAGATATGATATTTAAAGACGATCCTATACAAACACCAAAAGCTACTAAAGTTGGTGGTACATGTATATTTTTATATGTCCCTGACATACTATCTTTTCCGCCAATAGATACTATTCCTAGTTCTTTTTGAGCTTTATATGCACCTAACAAAGAAGCAAAAGGAATCCCCCATTTATTAGGATCATTGTCTAATTTTTGATAATATTCTTGAAAACTCAAATATGTTTTTTTATAATTTCCTCCCATAGAAACAATTTTAGAAATACATTCTATTATTGCATAAGCTCCACCATGTAATGGACTCCATAAAGAAATATCTGGATGATAACCCCAAGAAACTAAACTAACAGTATTAGTTTTTCCATTAAAAACTGGTATTTTATGAACACTGCCTTCTGATGGTGTCATTTGAAATTTTCCTCCAAATGGCATTAAAACTGTAGTTCCCCCAACAGTACTATCAAACATCTCTACTAAACTTTTTTGAGAAGCAATATTTAACTTGGATATAGTTTTTAAAAATGTGTATTTATTAAATATTACATTTTTTGATTTTTTGAATGGAGAAATGGTCAAAGGAGAATTTATATGTACCATTCTTTTTTTTTCAACTCCACCACTATTCAAAAAATCACTGTTTAAATTTAATACTTGTTTATTTTTATAATAAAAAATTATTTTTTTGTTATTCATAACAGTAGCTATAGGAATAGCTCGTAAATTTTCTTCATTAGCAAAATGAATAAAATTTTTTAGATCAGATGGATCCAACACAATTGCCATTCTTTCCTGAGACTCTGATAACGCTAATTCAACCGATGTCAAAGTGTGAAAATTTTTTTTAATAGGAATTTTATCTAAATTTAATTCTAAACTATCACATAATTCTCCAATTGCTACAGATGTACCTCCAGCACCAAAATCATTGCACTTTTTAATCAATGAGATTACTTTTTTTTTTCTAAATAATCTTTGAATTTTTCTTTCTGTTATTGGATCTAATGTTAATTTGTAAAATAAATGATTTTTCAATATATTTTGTGGTTTATGTTTTTTTTTGGAAGAATCGGTAGCTCCACCTATACCTTCTTTACCAGTTAAACCTCCTAATAATACAATAATATCACCCGTTTGTGGCGTTTTTTGATTTACATAATTAGCTGGTACGGCACCAATTACCATACCTATTTCCATTCTTTTTGCTCTAAATCCTTCGTGATATATTTCATTTATATGACTTGTAGCTACCCCAATTTGATTTCCATAAGAACTATATCCATAAGCAGAATCTCTACATATTTTATATTGTGGAATTTTATTATATAATGTTTTGTTAATCGTTGGATTTGCTGCCCCACTTAATCTAATAGATTGATACACAAATGCTCTACCAGATAAAGGATCACGAATAGCACCTCCTATACACGTTGCTGCCCCCCAAAATGGATTAATTTCTGTAGGATAGTTATGAGTTTCATTTTTAAATAAAATATACCATTTTTCTATATTTTTATGACCAAAGATATCTATATCTACATCGATCAATATTGTACATGCATTTTTTTCTTTAGATACAAAATAATTTGATTGTTGTTTTTGTAATACTATTTTGGATGGTAGTGTTGATAGTTCCATTAAATTTGGAAAAGATTTTTTATCAATACAATATTTACGACGATCTTTTTTATATTCATCAAAAATTTTATGATATGTTGGTTTTAAATATCCAGTAAATTGAATATCAATTAAAGAACTTAAAAAAGTTGTATGACGACAATGATCTGACCAATAAGTGTCTAAAACTCGTAATTCTAATTCTGTAGGATTACGGCATACTTCATAACGAAAATATTTCTGAATAAATAGTAAATCCTCAATATCTATAGAAAAATCAAAGTCTTGATGTAGATTCTTTATTTCATAATAAGTTAAATGTATAAAATTAATAATATATGGTATGTTATTTTGTTTTTTCGTTTTTTTTATATTATTTTTTGTAATTTTATAACTACAGTAGTTTTTTATTTTTAAAAAATCTGTTTTATTTTTGATTCCAAATAATTCAATTAATTTTCCCGTTTTAACTACAATATTATTATATTGTGGATGAATAATTTTTACGCATTGTGTTGCTGCTTCCGCTCTAGAATTATATTGACCTAGATTATATTCAAAATATGGATTTAATAAATTGATTTTTTTATACCAAACATCGGTTACAGGATCTACAAATACTTTATATATAATATCTTGAAAAAAAACTGACGGATTTGTGACATTTAATATGTCGTATGTTTGATAAACGATAATTTTATATAAACTTGATATATTAAAAAGATGTTGTAATTCTTTATACAATTCTTTGGAATAAATATCAAATTTTTGTTTTTTTTTTATATAAATTTTGAGGTTCATAATAATTGGAGTAATCAATCCAATAAATAATGAAACTTAGTTAAAATAGGATTCACATAATTTTCAATAAATTCTATAACTTGAATAGAAGAAAACCCTATAAATCTATTTGGATTTAACATTTGTTTGATTTTATTTTCATTAACTGGTATTTTTTTATCATTTACAATTCTTTGAATAAAATCATTTGTTTTCCCTTTGAATTTAATTTCTTTATTCACCTCCATAGAATGGTGCCTAATTATTTCATGAATTGTTTGTCTATCTGCACCATTTTTAACACTTTCTACAATAATATATTCTGTAATAAAAAATGGAAGTTCTTTCTTAATGTTTTTTTCAATCATTTTAGGATATACAGTTATTTTTTCCAAAATGTTATTCCATATTATTAAAATTGCATCTACTGCTAAAAAAGATTGCGGAATCACTAATCTACGATTAGCAGAATCGTCTAATGTTCTTTCTAACCATTGTGTAGCAGCAACCATTTCTGAACTATGAGATAAAGACATTACATATTTAGATAAAGAAGATATTCGTTCACTCAATATAGGATTTCTTTTATATGACATTGCACTGGATCCAATTTGATGGTCTTCAAATGGTTCTTCTAATTCTTTTAAATTTTGTAATAATCTTATATCATTACTAAATTTATGAGAAGATTGGGAAATATTAGACAATAAATTTAATATTTGGGTATCTATTTTTCTATCATAAGTTTGACTTATTACTGGATAAAATTGATTAAATCCAAATTGTTTGGATAATTCTATTTCCATTTTTTTCACCTTATCGATATTACCGTCAAATAATTCTTTAAAACTTGCAGACGTACCAACCGTACCTTTTGCACCTCTAAAACAAATATTTTTTAATCTAAATTCTAATTCTTGTAAATCCATAAGCAAGCTCTGTATCCAAGTAGTTGCTCTTTTTCCAACAGTAGTTAATTGTGCGGGTTGATAATGAGTAAACGCTAAAGTAGGCAGTTTATGATATTCTAAAGCAAAATTTCTAAGTTGAAAAATAACTATAATTAATTTATGTAAAATTATTTTTAATCCGTCACGAATAATAATTATATCTGTATTATCCGTTAAAAACGCGCTTGTAGCACCTAAATGAATAATTGGTTTTGCTAAACTTGCTTGTTCTCCAAAAGCATATAAATGAGCCATTACATCATGCCTAAATTTAGTTTCATAAAAGGAAACTATATTCCAATTAATGTCATTCTTTAAACAAGATTTTAAATTATTTATTTGTTCATTGGTTATATTAATACCTAAGTTTTTTTGTATTTCTGCTAAAGCTACCCACAGTTTTCTCCAAGTCAAAAACTTTTTTTTTGGAGAAAAATTATAAATCATTTCTTGACTGCTATATCGTTCAACTAATGGATTTTTATATTCGTTCACAAAAGTAATTTTATGAAAATATCTTAAAAAATAAAGATTTGTTTTTAATAATGTTTTGATTTCGTTCAGTTCCAACAGAAATCAAAAAAATCTTCAAATTTAAATATTGTTCAATAAAGTTAATATATTTTTTACAATTTTGAGGTAAATTATCATAATCATAAATATCAGAAATATTATT
Organism: Blattabacterium cuenoti; assembly: GCF_014252335.1. Taxonomy (NCBI): domain Bacteria; kingdom Pseudomonadati; phylum Bacteroidota; class Flavobacteriia; order Flavobacteriales; family Blattabacteriaceae; genus Blattabacterium; species Blattabacterium cuenoti. Next base: position 143,563 of record NZ_CP059218.1, on the reverse strand, counting down.
ATACCATCCAGGAAATTCTACATATATAGATTCTAGATTTTGTTCTTCAAGATATTCTAAATCTGCTGGAAATTGTTTTAATTGTTTACCATGAATTGTATATCCTACTCCTACTTTAATAATATCTAGTTGGCTTAAAACATCCAATTTAGTAATAATCAAACCATTAATTCCGTTAATCATACAAGAATATTTTAAAGAGAATAAATCTAACCATCCACATCTTCTTGCTCTATTAGTAGTTGATCCATATTCATTGCCAACTTGTCTTAAAAAATTTTCTATTTTGGTATCCTTAATTTCTGTAGGGAAAGGCCCATGACCTACACGAGTGCAATAAGCTTTTGCTACTCCTATTAAATTATTTAAATAATGTGGAGGTATTCCAACCCCTGAACATACAGAACCTGTAGATGTAGAAGAAGTTGTGACATAAGGATATGTTCCATAATTAATATCTAACAGCATAGCTTGTGCGCCTTCAAAAAGAATTTTTTTTCTTTGTTGAAATGCATTATGAATTTCATAAACAGAATCTATAATTCTAGGAGAAAGTACTTTATAGTACTCTACATATTCTTCATAAATTAATTTCAAAGATAAAGGATCTCGTTGATATATTTTTGTAATAATTTGATTTTTATAATCAAGAACTTGTTTTAATTTTTTATAAAACTTTTTTAAGTTACAAAAATCTAATATACGAATTCCGATTCTTCCAATTTTATCTGCATATGTCGGCCCTATTCCTCGTCTAGTTGTTCCAATTGATTTATTACCTAAAGATTCTTCAATATATTGATCTAATAAATAATGATAAGGCATAGTGACATGTGCTCTTTTTGCTAAAAACACTTGTGTAGTATTTATTCCTATAGATTCCAATTGATTTAATTCTTTAATTAAAGATTTTGGATCTACTACAACACCTGGACCAATAATACATTTAATAAAAGGATGAATCACTCCAGATGGAATGATATGAAGCACAAAATAATGATTTTTAATATGTATAGAATGGCCAGAATTATTCCCTCCTTGATAACGAACAACATAATCTGAATTTTCAGATAATAAATCAGTAATTTTTCCTTTTCCCTCGTCTCCCCATTGGAGTCCAACAATAACATTTGAAGGCATAATTAATTCATTTTTTATTTAATATAATAATATAATAAATATTTAATATCTATTTTTTTTTAAATGTATATAAGCTAATTTGGTAGCAATTCTTCCTCTAGGCGTTCTGATTAAATAACCTTCTTGAATTAAAAATGGTTCATAAACTTCTTCAATAGTATTTGAATTTTCACTTATAGCAGTAGCTATTGTTTTTATTCCTACAGGACCACCTTCAAAATTATCAATAATATATGTAAGAATTTTATTATCCATTTCATCTAAACCATATTTATCTACATGTAATGATTTCAGACTAAAATGACAAATATTACTATTAATAATTCCAGTGCCTTTGATTTGTGCAAAATCACGAACTCTACGAAGTAATGAATTTGCAATTCTTGGTGTTCCACGACTTCTATCAGCAATTTCAAAAGAAGCTTTTTCAGTTATTGGTATATTTAATATTTTGGCACTTCTATCGATAATATTTTTCAAATATATTTTGTTGTAATAATTAATACGTATATTAATTCCAAAACGAGATCGCATAGGAGCTGTTAATAATCCAGCTCTTGTAGTTGCACCTATTAACGTAAATGGTGATAAATCAATTTGAACTGATTTTGCTTTAGATCCAGAATCTATAATAATATCTATTTTATAATTTTCCATAGCAGAATATAAATATTCCTCTACTATAGGAGAAAGACGATGAATTTCATCTATAAATAATACATCATTTAAATGTAAGTGTATTAGAACTCCTGCTAAATCTCCAGGTTTATCCAAAATAGCTCCAGATACTTCTTTAATATTTACCCCTAATTCATTAGCTACAATATTAGCAAGTGTAGTTTTTCCTAATCCTGGTGGGCCATGAAATAAAATATGGTCTAATGCTTCGTTTCTTGCCTTAGCAGCTTGAATAAAAATTTTTAAATTGTATAATAAGTCCTCTGGACCAATAAAATCTGTAATTTTTTTTGGATTTACAGACTTTTCTAAACAAAACACTTTATCTAATGTCTTTTTCAAAATTTTATCAAATCATTATATTTTTTATTATTTTTTTTTAATTGTTCATTAATTGTGATTACATTGTTACATATGTTACATAATTTTATTTCATTTTTACATAAAAAAAAGAAATTTTTTAAAATTAGATATATAATTATTATATGTTCATGTTTTATTTTATTCAATTGTTGTTACAAATGTTGTTACAAATATAAAACAGAAAAACAACTAGAAAAGAATCAACACTTAATATTACAAAGCATATATAAAACATTAAGTATGTTGCATTTTAATAATATTAAAATTGATAATACTTTTTCAAGAAAAGTATATAATAATTATTTAAATAATTTAGATGAAAATCAATTTTTTTTTATACAAAAAGATTTAAAATCTTTATCTTTTTATAAATATAAATTAGATGAATTTTGGAAAAATGGAGATCCTACATTTTTTAATATATCAATTAAATGTTTTTATAAAAGAATTAATGAAATAGACCATTTTTGTTCAAAATTATTAGAGCATCCTTTTGATTTTGAAAAAAAAGAAATATTTTTTTTTGAAAATGATAAAATTTCTTATCCAAAAAATGTACATGATTTAGAAAATAAATGGCGAAAATATTTAAAATATCTTGCCATGATTAAAATATTTCAAACCATTGATAATAAAATTGGTTATTCACTAAATGATATAAAAAAGATTTTTCAGCAAAATGAGGCATGGAGTAGAAAACAAGTGAAAGAAGATATACAAGAATATTTCAGAAAATTAAAAATTAAAACAGTAGAAGATTGGTTTTCTAAATATGTTAATATAATGACTACATTATATGATCCTCATACAAATTATTTCTCTATTAAAGAAAAAGAAGAATTTGATTATACTATATCAGGATCAATAGATGGAATTGGGGCAGAATTGCAAGATGATAAAGGTTACGCAACTATAGTAAATATTATTCATGGTGGACCAGCTTGGAAAAGCAAAAAAATAGAAATTGGTGATAAAATTATTAGAGTATCGAAAAATATCAATTCTCCATCTCAAAATATTGTAGGAATGTTATTAGAAAATTCTATTCGTCTGATAAAAGGAAAAAAAAATACTAAAGTAAAATTAACCATTCTAAAGAAAAATGGATTATTAAAGGAAGTAATACTCACCAGAGATACTATTAAAAAAGAAGAAACATTGGCAAAAAGTGCAATTATCTTAGATAAGAATAAAAAGAGATATGGATTAATATATTTGCCAGAATTTTATTTTAATCCTGATAATAAAAATGATAGAAATTCAGCCAAAGATATTAAAAAAATTATTAAAGATTTAAAAAGAAAACACATAGAACATTTAATTTTTGATATTAGAAATAATGGAGGTGGATCGTTAGATGATGTTGTAAAAATTGCTGGATACTTTTTAGGAAGAACTCCTATAGTTCAAATAGTATTTTCTAATGGGCAAACACAAATTATAAAAAGTTATGAAAAACATATTCTTTGGAAAGGGCCATTAATAATTATTTCAAATAATTTATCTGCTTCTGCCTCAGAAATTCTTGCAGCTTCTATTAAAGATTATAAAAGAGGAATTATTGTGGGTAGTGAACAAACATATGGAAAAGGAACTGTTCAAGTTGTTTACCCTTTAAAATCATTTTATCAAAATCTAGGATCATTAAAACTTACTATTAATAAGTTTTATAGAGTTAATGGTTGTTCTACTCAAAAACAAGGAGTAAAATCAGATATTGTTATTCCATTTAATCATTTGAATCATTATTATTTTCAAATGAAAAAAGAAAATCAAGATAATGCTATGAAATGGGATTGTATTTCTCCAGTTTATCATAAGTGTTGGAAATATCCAATTAATATAAAAGAAATAAAATTAAAAAGTATGCAACGTTTCAAAAAGCATATTAATTTAATAAATCATTATAAAAAATTATTGGATTTAGATACAAAATGTTTAAATACAAAACATATGCCATTACATTGGAAAGATTTTTATAATGAAAATGTTAAACTAGAAAGAATTAATAAACACTTACAAAAATTAAATAATTATATCACTTCTCATGTATCATCCATGCATCATAAGAATCACGTAAATTATAAAAATAAAATTATTATGAATAATTCCAAAGAAACAAAATGGTCTCAAAAATTGTTAAAAGATATTTATATAGAAGAATCTATTAATATTTTTCAAGATATTGAGAAAATAAAATACAATAAACATAAACATAAATAAATTTATTTCATGTTATTAGTAACTTTATCTACATCAGCTATAGAATCATGATTTTTTAAATTAATCAATTTTACTCCTTGAGTATTTCTGCCCATTATTCTAATATCCAAAATGGGGATCCTAATGATGATTCCAGATTTTTTAATAATCATCAGATCATCTTGATTTGTTACATCTTTTATGGCAATTAAAAATCCTGTTTTTGAAGTAATATTAATCGTTTTAATTCCTTTTCCACCACGATTAGTAGTACGATATTCTGTTATATAAGATCTTTTTCCAAATCCTTTTTCCGAAACAACTAACAAACATTTTTTATCCTGCTGGTCTTGGTTGACACAAATCATCCCAATAACGTAATCTTTGTCATGCTTCACATGTATTCCAATTACACCAGAAGAATTTCGTCTAGTAGAACGAATATTTTTTTCTGAAAAACGAATAAGTTTACCGCTTTTTACTGCAATAAAAACATGACTATTCCCCTTAGTTAAAATAGCTTCTAATAAATAATCCCCTGTACGTATCACAATTGCATTAATTCCATATTTTCTAGGCCTTGAATAATGTTCTAAAGAAGTTTTTTTCACAATACCTTTTTTAGTTACCATTATGACATAATAATCTTTAATATATTCTGGATTTTTTAAATTTCCAGTTAATATATAAGCATTTACCTTATCGTTTTCTTCTAAATTAATAATATTTTGTATTGCCCTTCCTTTAGAAATTTTAGATCCTTCTGGAACTTCATATACTCTTAACCAAAAACATTTTCCTTTTTCTGTAAAAAAAAGAAGATATTGATGATTTGTGGCTATAAGAATATGTTTAAAAAAATCTGTTTTTTTAGAAACTAAAGCACCTATATTACCTACCCCACCTCTTCCTTGAAGTTTATATTCTGATAAAGAAGTTCTTTTTATATATCCAGCATGAGAAATAGTTAATACTACTTGTTCATTTTCAATTAAATCTTCTATATGTTGTGTTATTTTATCAGAATAGTTTATTTGTGTACGACGTTTATCGTGATATTTTTGAATTATGTCTTTTAATTCTTGTTTAATGATATCCATTCTGATATCATCTATTACCAAAATTTTTTTCAAATTATCTATTGTTTTTACTGACTGATCATATTCTATTTGAATTTTTTTAATTTCTAATGAAGTGAAATGTTGTAATTTCATATCTAAAATAGATTTTGATTGATCTTTAGATAAATTGAATTTATTCATTAATATTATAATAGCTTCATTTTTATCTTGAGCACTTTGAATTAATTCAATCATTTTATCTAAATTATTTTTGATAGATAATATAATTATCAAACCTTTTAAAATATGTACTCTATTTATTATTTTTTCTAATTCATATTTAGTTCTACGAATAATGACATTTTCTCTATGATCTACAAAATGTTTAATCAGTTCTTTAATATTTAATTGTACTGGTTTACCATTGACTAATGCTATAGCATTGACATTAAAAGCAGTTTGTAAAGATGTATGTTTAAATAAATTATTTAACAAAATATTTGGATTATGATTATGTTTTAATATATAAACAATTCTTAATCCATTTCTATCTGATTCATCTCTGATTTGAGAAATTCCTTCCATATTACCTTCTTTCATTAATTCTACAGTTTTATTGATCATTTCGGCTTTGTTAACTTGGTAAGGTATTTCATCGATTATAATGCATTTTTTCCCATTAATTTCTTCAAAATGAAACTTTGCTCGTAATATTATACGTCCTTTTCCAGTATAGAAGGATTTTTTTACTCCATCATATCCATAAATCACTCCACCAGTTGGAAAATCAGGGGCTTTAATATATTTTATAATTGTTTCTATAGATATATTTTTATTATCTATATATGCACAAATAGCTTGAATAGTTTCTGTTAAATTATGAGGTGGCATATTAGTGGCCATACCAACAGCAATTCCTGATGTTCCGTTGATTAATAAATTAGGGATACGTGTAGGTAAAACTTGTGGTTCTTCTATGGAATCATCAAAATTGAATTGCATATTGACCGTTTCTTTTTTTATATCTAATAACATTTCTTCAGCTATTTTTTGCATTTTAACTTCTGTATAACGCATAGCTGCAGGTGGATCAAAATCCATTGATCCAAAATTACCTTGGCCATCTATCAGAGGATAACGCATATTCCATTTTTGTGCCATTCTAACCATTGTTTCGTAAACAGAAATATCTCCATGTGGATGATATTTACCTAATACTTCTCCAACAATACGAGCAGATTTTTTATAAGATTGATTAGAAAAGACTCCTAATTGATACATTCCATAAAGTACTCTTCTATGTACTGGTTTTAATCCATCTCTAACATCTGGAAGTGCTCTAGCTACAATCACAGACATTGAATAATCTATATAAGACGATTTCATTTCATCTTCAATGTTAATAGATATTAATTTTTTTTCTTTTTTCATTTTGTAGAAAATATTTTATTAAATAAAGTAGTTATTCAATTTCAATGATTAGTTTTAACTTGAAAAAAACTTTCTTTTATTAATGAAATTGGAACTGCACAATTATAAGAGCAATATCCAATTTCTTTTAATAATGAAAATAAAAATTTATTATTTTCATTTTTTTTATCATGTTCCATAATTAATAAAATATCATTTATATCATCATTAGATAGTTGATTTATTATCTCTTGTAAAGAATATTTATTTAAAATAAAATATTTTATTTCTTGATAATCATTGATATGTAAATCATTGATTTTGTATGAAATCCATGATTCGTAAATCATACCCATCGCAATTGCTACTCCATGTAATAAATATTTTTTATTTGGATTTTTCATAAACAAACTTTCTAATGCATGTCCTATAGTATGTCCAAAATTTAAAATTTTTCTCAATCCAATTTCTGTAGGATCTTTTTCCACTATATTAGTTTTTATTAAAATAGATTCATAAATTAAATTTTGTGTAGGAATAATATTATCATCTAATTCTTTTGTCAATTTTATCCAAAAAGATTTATCAAAAATTAATCCATGTTTGATCATTTCTGCTTGTCCTGATATTATTTCATATTTTGAAAGAGTTTTTAAAAAATTAGGATCAATTATTAATAATTCAGGATGATAAAACGACCCTATTTCATTTTTAATATTTCCAAAATTTATTCCAGTTTTATTTCCAATAGATGCATCCACCATGCCCAATAATGTTGTAGGAATATTAATAAATCTAATTCCTCTCTTAAATACAGAAGCAGAAAATCCTCCAATATCTGTAATTACACCACCTCCTAAATTAATTAATACACTACTTCTATTAGCTTTAAATTTTTCAAAATTTTTCCAAATAAAAATGCAAGTATTTAAATTTTTTTCTTGTTCTCCTGGTGAGATTTTAATAATATGAGATGTATCTAAAAAATTTAGATAAGATATTAAAATAGGAAAACAATATTTATAAGATAAATCATCTACTAATATGAATAAATTTTTGCCATAATCTCGGTGATTTTTATTCAGTAAATATTCATATAATTTTTGATATCCATCTTCATTAAAATATATAATTTGATTATTATTCTTATTATTCTTATGCATCATATAATATTGTTACATTACGTATTTTTATCATTTAAATTTGCTATTATTTTAATCAACAAAATAGAAAATTTTGTATAACCAAAAAATTAATAAAATAATAGCAATTATTACGTATTTTTATCATTTAAATTTGCTATTATTTTAATCAACAAAATAGAAAATTTTATATAACCAAAAAATTAATAAAATAATAGCAATTATGATGAACAATATATTTGGAAACCAACCTAAAGTATTAACTAATTTAAATAAACAGCTCATATAGCAAAAATATGAGTAAATATTTTAATACTAAAAAATAAATTATATTCAAATGTCATAATTTTGTAAATGTACAAATTATTCAACATTTATTTTTTTATACTATACTACTTTTTATTAGCTATGATGTTGAATAAACAGAATATAGTATGTTTATGACCAGGTGATTATATTTTATTTCCTGCATAACTTTTTGGTTAAGTAATATGCAAATATGAATATGTTTATATATAATGTTCCTTTGTTTGTTATAATTATTATTTAACATTTTTGGAAATATGCAAGTATATTGGATTGGATAGGTAGGATAGGATATCAATCTGTCAAATTACTATTATATTTTTTGTTATTCAACTATTATTATTTATTCTATTCAATAATTAATCTAAATAAAATTTATAAGTTCTTTTAAATAAAAAAAATTTTTTTATAATAACACTACATTCATTTTTCATAATGCCAGATATAAATTGTGTCTTTGGATGAAGTAGTAATCTAGTAGAGAAAAATCCTCTTTTAACATTGGTTGCTCCACATATTACTCGTCCAATTTGTGAAAAACATAACGCACCAGCACACATTATACATGGTTCCATAGTAACATATATAGTACATTCTTGTATATATTTTTTGTTAAGAAAATTAGATGCTAACTTTATTACTAATAATTCAGCATGTGCTGTAATATCATTTAAACTTTCTGTTAAATTATGTGCTCTAGCAATCACACAATCATTACAAGTAATAACTGCACCTATTGGAACTTCATCTTTATGAAACGCAATCATAGCTTCTTGAAGTGCCAGTTGCATAAATTGTAAATCATGGTCATTGTTATTATTTGTTTTTTTGATATTTTGTTTATTTATTTTCTTTATTGTTTTCTTCTAATGTTTCTTTATTATCAATTGTACGTGTTGGTTTCACTTTTGCAATCAAAGTATTCATAGAATGCAAAATTATATATTTTTTATTTTTATAAATATCTTTTACAATAATTTTATCTCCAATATCTAAATAACTAATATCAAATTCTATATATTCTGGACAAAATTTTGGTAAAGTTTTAACTTTTAATGTCCTTATTAAGGAGTAATACACCCCACCTTTAGCAACTCCAATGGATCTTCCAACAGATTGAATAGGAATATCTAAAATGATAGGTTTATTTTCATTGATTTTAAAAAAATCTACATGTATAATTTTATCACTAACAGGATCAAATTGAATTTCTTTTTTAACAGCTGTGATTTTTTCTTTTTCACCTTCTATTTGTAGAATAATATAATATATATTAGATTGATATATAAATTTATTCATAGAATCTAAAGAGATTGAAAATGGTATGGGTCTATCTATATATTTTCCATATAAAATGCAAGGGATCTCACCATATTTTCTAATTAATTGTGATGCTTTTTTTCCTGTATGTCTTTTTTTACCATATACATTTATATATTTCATATAATAAATTTCTTACTTATAGATTCTTCATTATGTACAGATTTCATAACTTCTGCAAATAACGGTGCACAAGATAATACTTTTATTTTATCTATTGTATTGTTATGATTATTTATGGGAATTGTATCAGTGACTACCAATTCTTTAATATAAGAGTGTTTAATTTTATTATATGAATTACCAGATAAAATAGGATGTGTAGCGATAGCTCTAACACTTTTTGCCCCTTTTTGTTGAATAAGATTAGCAGCTTCAGTAAGAGTACCAGCAGTATCTACGATATCATCTATTAATATGATATTTTTTCCTTTTACATCACCAATTAAATTCATAAATTCAATTTCATTTGCTTTTTTTCTTTCTTTATAACAAATCACTACATTTGTTCTTAAGTACCCAGCATAACTTCTGGCTCTTTTTGCACCCCCCATATCAGGAGAAGCAATAGTTAATTGATCCATATTCAAATTTTTTATATATTCAATAAATATTCTAGAAGCATATAAATGATCTACTGGAATATCAAAAAATCCTTGAATCTGATCTGCATGTAAATCCATAGTCATAACTCTAGTTGCACCTGATGCAACTACTAAATTAGCAACTAATTTAGAAGCAATTGGAGTTCTAGGTCTATCTTTATGATCTTGTCTGGCCCATCCAAAATATGGTATAACTAATGTAATATTATGAGCAGATGCCCTTTTTGCTGCATCACACATTAATAACAATTCCATTAAATTATCTACTGGAGGAAAAGTAGATCCAATTAAAAAAACTCTAGCACCACGAACGGATTCTTCAAAATACAGTGTATATTCTCCGTCACTAAATTCTAAAAAATTAATTTTTCCTAATAACTTACCATAATGATAAGCTATATGTTTTGATAATTTTAATCCACTTCTTGTAGAAAAAAAGAGAACCTTTTGATTCATATTTAATTTTTTTATCTTTTTATCACAAAAATACTCAAGAATTAAAAATTTAATAATGAAACAGTATCTAAATTTATTAAGAAAAGTATTAACAAAAGGTACAAAACAAGTAGATCGTACAGGAATAGGAACAATCAGTTTATTTGGAGCTCAATTAAAATTTGATTTAAATAAAGGATTTCCACTAATAACTACAAAAAAAGTAAATATAAAAGCAATTATTTATGAATTGTTATGGTTTTTAAACGGAAAAACTAATGTACATTATTTAAATAAAAATAAAGTATTTATTTGGAATAAATGGGCGAATGAAAATGGAGAACTTGGCCCAATATATGGATTTCAATGGAGAAAATGGCCAACATATGATGGAAAATTTATTGATCAAATAGACAATGTTATAAATATGATAAAATTCAATCCTGAATCAAGACGTATAATAGTTTCTTCTTGGAATGTAGGAATGATTAAACAGATGAAATTACCTCCATGTCATATTATGTTTCAATTTTACGTGAATAAAAATAAACAAGAATTATCTTTGCAATTATATCAAAGAAGTGCAGATTTATTTATTGGATTGCCTTTTAATATTGCTTCTTATGCTTTATTACTTATAATGATATCTCAAATTGTACATTTAAAAGCAAAAGTATTAATTCATACCATTGGAAATGCTCATATTTATAATAATCATATAGAACAAACTAAAATTCAGCTTAAAAGAAGCCCAAAAATATTGCCAACTATGATTATAAATCCTGATAAAACAAATATTTTAGATTTTAAATTTGAAGATTTTGAATTAAAAAATTATAATCCTTATCCTCATATTAAAGGAGATGTTGCAGTATAATAATGTTAATTTGTTCGTGTTATTAACCAATTTTTAAAAATATTAAAATCTTTAGGAAGAGATATTGTATTTTTCTTTTGTATATTTTTTTTAAAAAATTTTTGTTTTAAATACATTATATTTTTTTGTAATATAACAGGCATTTTATCAACAAATTTGACAGGATGAGCCGTTTCCAAAAAAATATAACTTTCTGAAGTATGTTTCGTATTTTTATTTTTTTGTAAATATTCTTTTAATCCTAAATAACCAATAGCGCCATGTGGATCTAATATATATTGATATTTTTTCCAAACCAGATTAATTATAGATAACGTGTCTTTATCTGTAAATGGATATGCTATTAACTTATTTTTTAATTTATTGATATCTTTTTTATATAAATGCCAGATTCTAGCAAAATTACTTGGATTAGATATATCCATTGCATTTGATATAGTTTGCTTAGATAAAAAAGGATGATACTTACCAGATTGTAAAAATCTTGGAATAGTGTCATTAATATTAGTAGAAGCAATAAAATATTTAATAGGTAATCCCATTTTTTCTGCAATCATTCCTGAAAACATATTACCAAAATTCCCACTAGGAATTGAAATAATTATATTTTTATTTATATTTATTATTTGTTTATATGCTAAAAAATAATAAACTATTTGTGGTATCCATCTAGCTATATTAATTGAATTTGCAGAAGTAAGATTATATATTTTTTTAATATCCCGATCTAAAAATGCTTTTTTTACAATATTTTGACAATCATCAAAATTTCCTTGTATTTCTACTGAAAAAATATTGTTTCCTAAAGTATTAATTTGTTGTTGTTGTAATTTACTTATTCCTTTATATGGATATAGAATAATCACTTCAGTTCCATCAATTTGATCAAATCCTTTAGCTACTGCACCACCAGTATCTCCAGAAGTAGCAACTAAAACTGTTAAAAATCCACATTTTTTAACTTTATAAAAATAATTTAAACATTCTGACATAAATCTAGCTCCAATATCCTTAAACGCTAAAGTTGGTCCATGAAATAATTCTAAAACATAAATATTATCATGAATCATTTTCAGTGGAATATCAAAATGGAAAGTCTTTATTATCATTTCATATAATGCATTATATGATATATCTTTACCAACAAATTGTTTAATAACTTGCATAGCAATAGTATATATATCATGTTGATATATATTTTCTATAAAATTGTAATTTAATAAAGGAATTTTTTCAGGAAAAAATAATGTTCCATCTGTTGCTAAACTTGTTAACACTGCTTCTTGAAAAGAAATTCTAGATTTTTGATTTTTTAAACTATAAAAAAACATATTATTACATCAAATCATTTTTATACATTGAACTCCTTTTTTATTAATAGGAGAAGTATACGTTTTATAATCTATTCTTAAAGGATCATATACTCGATTCATCATTTCAGTAACTTTTTTTGCGGTATAATTTCCTTTACTTAGCATGAATACTGATGGTCCTGATCCTGATATTCCTCCACCTAATGCACCTATTTTTTTACATTTAATTTTTAGTTCGTAAAATGCTGGAATTAATATTGCTCGTATAGGTTCTACAATAACATCTTCTAAAGATCTACTAATTAATTCGTAATTTTCTTGATATAAACCAGCAACCAATGCGCCAATATTTCCCAATTGACGTATAGCATCTGTCATTAATATTTTTTGTTTTAAAATATTTCTTGCATCTGAAGTTTTAATTTCAATTTTAGGATGTATAATGCTAACCCATAATTCTCTTGGACAATGTAATTTAGTAATGTCTAATGGTTGGTAACTTCTTACTAATGTAATGCCTCCTAAAAGAGCTGGTGATACATTATCAGCATGTGCTGTCCCACTAGATACGCGTTCACCTTCCATTGCAAAACGAATCAGTTGCATTGTATTAAAAGGATTTCCTAATAAAATATTAGCCCCAAACACTACTCCTGCTGCACTAGCTGCACTAGAACCAATTCCACTTCCAGGATGAATATTTTTAATTAATTCCAATTCAAATCCTATTATTTTATTTTTATTATTATTGTATTTATTTAATAATGCTTGTAAAGCAACAAATGCAACATTTTTATTTGGATTTTCTGGTAATTTTGATCCATATATTCTATTCATTCTAATTCCTGGATCATTAGATTTATACAAAAAAATTTCATCAAATGGAAATTGAAGTGAGAATCCTAATATATCAAATCCACAAACAAAATTAGCTACAGTTGCAGGTGATAATATTTTTATTCCGTTCATATTTTATTTAGTAGCTTTGATAATATCCGAAAAAATACCAGAAGCTGTTACGTCAGCACCTGCACCTGCACCTTTAATAATTAATGGTTGTTTAGCATAACGAGATGTATAATATAATACCATATTATCTTTTCCATCTAATTGATAAAATGGATGATTTATTGGAACATATTCTAATCCAACAGTTGCTATTCCTTGTTCATAACGTGCAATAAAACGTAATTTTTGTTCTTTTTTTTCGGCTTTGATTCTTATTTTTATAAAATAATCTCTATACTTATGTAATTCTTGATAAAGAATATTAATAGATTTTGCATTTAAACAACTTTTAGGTAAAAAAGAGTTGTTTATAATATCACTTAATTCTAAAGGACTACCACATTCTCTTGCTAAAATAAGAATTTTTCTCATTACATCTAATCCATTTAAATCTATTCTTGGATCTGGTTCTGTGTATCCTTTAAATTGTGCTTCTTTAACTACTTCTAAAAAAGTTTTATTTTCTACAAAATGATTAAAAATAAAATTTAAGCTTCCAGATAATACAGATTCAATTTTATTAATTTTATCTCCACTATTTATAAGATCGTTTAAAGTACTTATTACTGGTAAACTTGCTCCAACATTTGTTTCAAATAAAAATGGAGCTTGAAAATGTCTAGCAAGATTTTTTAATTTTTTATAATATTCATAATTAGAAGAACAAGCGATTTTATTACAAGTAATAACTCCAATTCCATTTTGCAAAAATTTTTCATAAGTCATTGCCATATCTTCACTTGCTGTATTATCTACGAATAAACTATTTCTAAAATTAAATTGCCAAACTTTTTTTATAAAAGAACATATATTCATAGTATCTCCATTATTTTCAAAATGATTTTTCCATTGTGATAAATTAATACCTTCTTCATTAAACAACATTTTTTGACTATTTGCTAATCCAATAATTCTAACTTGTAATTTTAATTTTTTAATAAGATAATTTGTTTGTTTATAAAGTTGTTCTAATAATTTACTACCAACTTTTCCTACTCCACAAATAAAAAGATTGATTTGTTTAGGTGGTCTTTCAAAGAATGCTTCATGCAAAGTATTTAAAGCTTTTTTAAAATCAGTTTTTTTAATAACTACTGAAATATTTTTTTCTGTAGAACCTTGAGCAATCGCTCTGACATTGATACTATTTCTTCCTAAAGATGAAAACATTTTTCCACTAGTTCCATGAAGATTTTTCATATTATCCCCCACTACTGCAATGATACATAAATCTTTTTCTATCCTTAAAGGATCAATACATTTTTTGTGTATTTCTTTGGCAAATTCACTATCTATAACAGATTTAGCTTTGATTACATCTAAATCATGTATACCAGTTGTAATTGAATGTTCTGAAGAACTTTGTGTAATAAAAATAACATTAATTTGTTCTCTTGATAAAGCTTCAAATAAACGTTTTGAATAACCTGGAATTCCTATCATGCCACTTCCTTCTAACGTCAATAAAGATACAGATTGAATACCGGATATACCAATAACTGGTTGATTGATATTAATATTTTTATTCACATAAATTAAAGTTCCTTTATCTATTGGAGAAAAAGTATTCTTTATTTTGATAGGAATATTTTTTTTCATTGCTGGTTGTATAGTAGGAGGATAAATAACTTTTGCTCCAAAATGAGATAATTCCATAGCTTCTTCATAAGAAATTTCTTTAATAGTAAATGCTTGATTCACTATTTTTGGATTTGCGGTCATCATACCATTAACATCAGTCCATATTTCTAAAAAACTTGCAGATATAGCAGCTGCTACAATAGAAGCTGTATAGTCAGATCCACCTCTTCCAAGAGTAGTAGTTTCATGTTTGATTGTGGAGCCTATAAAACCTGGTAATACAATATATTTAGCAGTTTTTTCTTCATTAAAAAATTTAACAATATGATGATTGCTTGTTAAAAAATCAACTTGTGCACATCCAAATTTAGCGTCAGTAATAATTAAATCTCGACTATCTTTACAAATGGCATATAATCCAACTTGTTTGAGTTTTTCTGCAATTAAAAAAGAAGAACTTAGTTCTCCAAAACTCATGATTTTATCTAAAGATCTTTTTGATAATTCTTCTACTTGAAAAATTCCATCACATAAACATTCTAAATTATTAATTTTTTTTTTTATCCAACTAATTACATGACTTTGATAAGAAATTGGAAATAATTCTCTAATCATATTTAAATGACGAATTTCTATTTTTTCTATAATATTTTTATATATATTTTGTCTTTTAGCAGCAAATTTTCCACATTGTATTAACTGATCAGTAATGTTTTCCAAAGCAGAAACTACAATTGCATATTTTCCTTCAGTTTTTTGTTCTAATAAATAACAAATACGTTTAATTGAATCTGCATGAGCAACAGAACTACCTCCAAATTTTAAAACTTGCATTTTTTATAAAAATTTTCCAATTTTTTATCTGATAAAAATAGAAACAAAAATAAGTATAATTAAAAAAAATTTAATTTTTTATGTAAAAAAAGTAAAATATTTAAAATCTAGTTTTTATAAATTAAATTAAATTAAACAATGAAATAAAATTCTTTATTTTTGATTTTTGATTGATAACAAATAAAATTATATGATTTATGCATTTAACTTTTGATGAGAAAGAAAAACTTCTTCTTCATATGGCTGGTATATTAGCAATAAATCGTTTAAAAAGGGGCTTAAAATTAAATTATCCAGAATCTATAGCACTAATTACATATTATGTAATGGAAGGTGCACGTGACGGAAAAATGATAAAAGACATAATATATGAAGCAAAAAATATTCTGTATGATGATCAAGTAATGGATGGAATTTATGAACTTATTAAAGATATTAAAGTAGAAGCAACTTTTCCAGATGGAACTAAATTGGTAACAATTCATCATCCAATCAAAAAAAGAAATTTAAAAAAAATAAATACTAAAATTATACCAATACCAGGAGAGTATAATTTACTTAAAGATGACATTACATTACTTCCTAATAGACATAGAATAACAAGAATTGTATCAAATAAAGGAAATAGACCTATTCAAATAGGATCACATTTTCATTTTTACGATACTAATTCAATGTTATCTTTTGATAGACAAGGAACTAAAGGTTATAGATTAGATATTGCTGCTGGAAGATCTATTCGTTTTGAACCAGGAGAAATGAAAAAAATTTCATTAGTTCAAATGGGAGGTAATAAGAAAATTATTGGATTTTTAAAATAACAAATTATATACAAACAACACAATATGACAAAAATGAATAGAGAATCTTATTCTAAAATGTACGGGCCTACTAAAGGGGATAAAATTAGATTAGGTGATACTTCATTATGGATTGAAATTGAAAAAGATTATACGGTATATGGTGATGAATGTGTTTTTGGAGGTGGAAAAGTAATTAGAAACGGAATGGGACAAAATGCATTAGGAATGAAAGATAATGGCATTTTAGATTTAGTATTAACAAATGCGATTATTATTGATCATTGGGGTATTATAAAGTCTGATATTGGGATACGAAATGGATTAATTGTTGGAATTGGAAAATCTGGTAATCCAGATATTATGGATGGAGTTCATAATAATATGCACATTGGATCAGGTACTGAAGTTATATCAGCAGAAAATTGTATTGTTACATCTGGAAGTATAGATTGTCATGTTCATTATATTTGTCCTCAATTATTTGAAGTTGCATTAGAAAATGGAACAACAACTATAATTGGTGGTGGTACAGGTCCAGCAACTGGTAGTATTGCAACTAATTGCACATCTGGAATTTGGAATATTCAAAATATGTTTCATAGTACTGATCATATTCCTATTAATTTTATGTTTTTAGCATGTGGAAATAGTTCTAATCCTATTGCTTTAGAAGAACAAGTATTATATGGTGCTGGTGGATTGAAAATTCATGAAGATTGGGGCTGCACTCCATCTGTAATTGATCAATGTTTAAAAATATCAGATAAACTAGATATTCAAGTGAATATTCATACAGATTCATTAAACGAATCTGGTTATGTTGAAGATACTTTAAAAATATTCAATAATAGAACTATTCATACTTATCATACAGAAGGTGCAGGTGGTGGACATGCTCCAGATTTATTAAAAGTAATATCTCATTCGAATATTTTACCTTCATCTACAAGTCCGACTCTTCCTTATACTTGTAATACACTGGATGAACATTTGGATATGCTTATGATATGTCATCATTTAGATTCTAATCTACCAGAGGATGTGTCTTTTGCACAATCTAGAATTAGATCTGAAACAATTAGTGCAGAAGGTGTCTTACATGATTTAGGAGCTATCAGTATGATTAGTTCAGATTCTCAAGCAATGGGAAGAATAGGAGAAATTGTAAAAAGAACTTGGCAAACGGCAGATAAAATGAAAAAAGAAAGAGGTGGTTTAGGGGATGATGATAAAAATGAAAATGATAATATAAGAGTTAAAAGATATATTTCTAAATATACTATTAATCCTGCAATCACTCATGGAATATCAAATTATGTAGGATCAATTAAAATTGGAAAAATGGCTGATTTAGTAGTTTGGAAACCAGCTTTTTTTGGAGTTAAACCTGAATTAGTAATTAAAAGTGGAATGATTGTATATGCTAGTATTGGGGATCCAAATGCGACTATTCCAACTCCTCAACCATTTATGTATAGAAAAATGTTTGGTTTTTTTAATCCTAAATTAAGTAGCGTTTTTATTTCACTCTCAGCTATAAATCATGGATTTATAGAAAAAAATAATATTAAAAAAACATTAAAAATTATTCAAAACTGTAGTAATTTATCTAAACACGATATGATATTAAATGGAGAAACTCCAAATATAGAAATAGATCCAATAAATTATAGAGTGTATATAAATGGCAAAAAAATTACATCTCAACCATCCTCTATTTTACCTCTTTCTCAAAAATATTTTTTATTTTAATTTTTAATATCGTTAGTAGTACCCAGAGCGGGATTTGAACCCGCATGATATCATTAAATCACTGAATTTTGAGTTCAGCGCGTATACCTATTCCGCCATCTGGGTCTGTATATGAAATATGATGTATTTTAAATAAATTTGTTAATCAAAATTTTTGCTTTTTTAAAAAAAATTAATTGTTCTTCTATATTATCATTTTCATTGTCATATAAATAGACTATTCTTTGAATTTTAGATTGATAAATTAATTTACTACATTCTTTACATGGAAAGTGTGTAATATATAAAGAAGAATTTGTACATGATAATGATGAAGAAGATAATTTTAAAATTGCATTAGCTTCTGCATGTAATACATACCATTTTGTGTTTCCATGTTTATCCTCACATAATGTATCAAATTCTTTTGGAGTATTATTATAACCATTTGATATAATTTGATTTTTATTAACAATAATAGCTCCTACTTTTTTTTTTTACAAATAGATAATTTAGACAAATTTATTGCAATTTGTAAGAAAATTTCATCGTATTTTTTATTTATTTTCATTATATGAACAATATATGAACAAAATAGTAAGAAATATAAAAATAAAAAAATTAATAAAAATTTATAAACAAAACAAAAACTTTTTTTTTGTTGAAGGAATTATGGAATTTACAATGGCTATCAAAGGAAATTATATACCCAATAAAATATTTATTTGTAAAGATATATTTGATCATTATAAGATTATACAGTCATTTCATTCAATTATTATTTTTATTAGTTTAAAAATTTTTCAAAAAATAGCATATAGAAAAAATTCAGGAGGAATTATTGGCCTTTTTAAAAAATTAATTTTAAAAAAATTAAGAAATATTACTCCTCCTAAAAATTCTTTAAGTGTAATATTAGATGGAATTGAAAAACCCGGAAATTTAGGATCAATATTTAGAACTGCAGATTCTGCTGGAGTTCATTTTATTATATGTTGTGATTTACAAACTTCCATATTTAATCCAAATGTAATTAGATGTAGTTTAGGTAGCGTGTTTACTAAACACATTATGATAGAAGATAAACAATCCATTTTAAATTGGTTAAAAGAACATAATATTGAAATAATTGCCACTAGCACAAACGTTAATAAATATACAACAACACATTTATATGAAACTTATTTTTCTTCTTCTTTAGCTATTGTATTAGGATCAGAAACTAAAGGATTATCTCAGTTTTGGTTACAAAAATCGAATAAAATAATGAAAATTCCTATGTTTGGATTTATAGATTCTCTCAATGTTAGTAATGTTTTTTCTATTATTATATATGAAATAATAAGAAGAAAAATATTATAAATAGTATTTAATATAATTAATGGAACAATTAACTTATTTGTTTGTGTTTTTCATAAATGTAATCTATTTTTAATTTTTTTTTTTAACTGCCATTTCAGCTAGACGATCACAATAATCATTAATATAATGATATCCATGTGACTTCATCCATTGAAAAAAAATAAAATGTTTTTTAAACACTTTTAAAAAACGAATCCATAAATCAATATTTTTTTTATTTTTAAAATTATTTTGTTCCCATGTATAAATCCAATTTTTATTAATTGGATTTATAATGTATTTAGAATCTGTAAAAACAGTAATATTTTGTCTATTTTGAGGAATTTTTTCTAATCCAACTATCACAGACAATAATTCCATTCTATTATTAGTAGTATAACGATATCCTTCAGATATAATTTGTCTTTTATAATTTTTATTTTCTAAAAATTCTTCTATAAATATACCATATCCACCAGGTCCTGGATTACCTTTAGAAGAACCATCTGTATATATATGTATTTTTTTTCCTTTAGCAATATTTTTTATTGTATCAATATTTGTCACTATAAAATTGTTCTAATTGAAATTTGATTAAATTAAAACATTTTTGTTTTAAAATATTTTTTTCTTTTAAAGAAAAATTCTTAGTAGAAATAGAATGATGTTGCTTAATTCTTATTTTGCCTGGTTTACCTTTTAATAATGCAAATTTAGGAAACTTTGTTTTTATATCAGCTATTGTAAATATCACTATAGGAATTTTTTTTATTATAGCAATAGCAAAGGCTCCACTTTTAAAATTTCCCAATAAAATAGATGGATTTGGAACCCTTCCTTCTGGAAAAAGACAAATACTTTTGCCATAATCTATTTGAGATTGTATTTTTTTAAAAACTTTTTTACAACTTGATAAGCTATTTCTATCTAATAGAATATTACTATTTTTATAAACAAATCCAAAAAATGGTAATTTAGCTAATTCAGCTTTTCCCACAAATACTAAAGGATGATGTCTCATTAAAGAATAAATTAACATAATATCCATAATAGAAGTATGATTACTAATTATAACATATTGTTTTTTTTTATCTAATATTTCTTTATCAGTTTCTAATACATACCAAAATCCCATCAAAAAAAGATTAGATCTTGCCCACATTTGATGAAACCAATAAACTATTGGATAATTTTTATCATGAAATAAAAAAGGAATTGAAGCACCTGCCCAAAACGGAACTAATATAATATTAATTAATAGAAACCAAATATGCCATAAAATAATTAATAAATTATAAATCAATAATTTAATAAAATTACTAATAATAAAAAAAAATTTTTTCATTTCAAATAAAAATTTATAACTTTTTTTGTTGAAAAAAAAACAGTATAGTTAAATATTTTTTTTCATCATGTATACATTAGGAGAATTTATTATAGATAATAAAGATCGTTTCTTGTATTCTACAGAATCCTTATTAAGATTATTTAGTTCTATTAAATTAGCAGCAAAAGCTATTAATAAAGAAGTGAATAAAGCTGGATTAACAAAAACCATTATAGGGAGTACTGGAATTATAAATATACAAGGCGAAAAACAACAAAAATTGGATAATTATGCACATAAAGTATTTATTGAATCTTTAAAAAGTAGAAATGTAGTTTGTGGAATAGCATCTGAAGAAGAAAAAGATTTTATTATTATCAAAGAAAAAAATGATAATTGTTCTAAAAATGAATATATCGTTTTACTTGATCCACTAGATGGTTCATCTAATATAGATGTTAATGTTCCTATTGGAACAATTTTTTCTGTATATATAAGAAAATCATCTGTTAATATTACGTTAGAAGATTTTTTGCAAGAAGGATATAGACAAATTCTTGCAGGATATATTATATATGGATCATCTACAATATTAGTTTATACAATTGGCAATGGTGTATATGGATTTACTTTAGATCCTACTATTGGAACTTTTTATTTATCTCACCCAAATATTTCTTTTCCAAAAAAAGAAAAAATATATTCTATTAATGAAGGAAATTATGATAAATTTCCTATAGGAATCAAACATTTTATTAAGTATTGTCAAGAAACTAACGAAAATAGGCCATATACTGCAAGATATATTGGGTCTTTGGTAGGTGATTTTCATAGAAATATGATACAAGGAGGAATATATATATATCCTAATCATTATGATTGTCCACATGGAAAATTAAGATTACTTTATGAATGTAATCCAATAGCATTTTTAACAGAACAAGCGGGAGGAAAAGCTTCTGATGGGACTACAAGAATTTTGAATATCAAACCTAGTTCGTTACATCAAAGAACTCCATTTATTTGTGGCCCTATAAACATGGTTAATAAATTAGAGGCATTTATGAAAACAAACTATTATGAATAGTTCATTAAAAATTAATGTTATAAATATTATAAAATATGGAAAATTATTATATAATTTTCCTATAAAACTGCAATATATTTCAATAGATCAAAAAAAATCAAATAATTACTTAAAAACTAAAATTGTTGGAATATTAATAAAAAAAAAGTTTTTAAAAAGGCAGTTCATCGAAATAAAATAAAAAGATTATTTAGATCAGCTTATGTATTAAATAAATATATTTTAGAAAATAAAATACATAATAACAAAATTTATTACATAGTTTTTATTTATCAAGGTAGTATTTTACCAACATTTCATGTAATAAATTTTTCATTGAAGAAAATCTTTATAAATTTAAAATTTTTTGTGAAATAAATCACTGATATTAGCTCCAAAAATTTTCACTGCAAAAGCTAATAAAATAATTCCAAATATTTTTTTTACAATATCTAATCCATTAGCACCTAATTTTTTCGCAATCATATCACATTTTTCTAAAACAAAATAAACTACTATCATATTTAAAATCAAAGACATAATAATAATCGAAACATTATACGTAGTTTTCAATGATATCAATGTAGTTAATGATCCAGGACCAGCAATAAGAGGAAATGCTATAGGAACTATAGATGTTTGTGCATTTTTTTGTACTTTATGGATATCTATTCCTAATATCATTTCTAATCCAATTAGAAATAATACAAAAGATCCAGCTACAGAAAATGATTGAACATCAATACCAATAATTATTAATAAAGGTTCTCCTAAAAAAAGAAAAGATAAAAATATTATCAAGGATGTTATAATTACTTTTTTAGTTTCTATAATATTTCCTTTAGATTTAAATCCCATAATAATAGGAGCATTACCTAAAATATCGATAATACTAAACAATATCATGAAACAACTAACTAATGAATTTATCCATTTCATATTTTCAAACTGTATTCAACGCTTTTTTATATCGAGGTTTATTTTAAAATTATAAAATAAATTTATATTCATTACTATCATATAAATAAAAAATATTTTTTTTTAAAAGTCATTTTGATATGCTTTCCATCCTTCATATCTATATTTTTTTGCAAAAAATGTTGGATATTTAGATTTATAAATTGCTTTTCCGACTATAATAAAATCGCTTTTATATTGTGTTATAGCTTGATAAGGAGTAATATATGATAAATGTTGATTATTATTATTACTAAGATGAGTAGATGATAATAAAATTCCTGGTGTAAATAATAATAATCTATCATCTACTTTTCTTTGTGCAACAGTCCCAATGACTGTAGAATTTCTCAAAGAAATATTTAAAGATTTTATTACAAATTGATTATCAGAGATTCTTTCATAAGATGACATTTCAGATATAGTGACTAATGCCATAGTATATGGAATATATAAATTATTTATGCTATTTTCTCCTGCAATAAGATGTGTAGACACAATATCTGCCCATGAAGAAATTTTATGTATTCCATGATGTAATTGTAAGTAATTTGTGTATCCAACATCACATAATTTTTTATCCTCAAATATTAAAAAATTTTTTTCTATAGCAATTTTTTTTAGTTTTTGAATAAAAGAATATGAAAAATCACGAATAATATCAACATGCAGTTTTAATACACAAATTAGATCTCCTATTAAATGTGCTAAATTCAAAATTTGATTAGAATATATAAGATCTGCAGAAAAAATTAAGTTAGTTTTCTTTTTAATTGTAATATCAAGAAGTTTTTTTCCTATTGGATGAGAAATATTTTCTTTTTTTTCTTCATAAGACAGTCTTTTATTTTTATATTTAATATTCTTTTTTTGTTTTAAAAATTTGTTAATATAATATAATTCCTGTTGTTTGAATAATTTTTTATTTTCTAATATTTTGATTACCTCACCTATTTTAAATAGTGTATTAATTTTAAATCCTTTATTTTTTATATTTTCTATTCCTCCTTGTTCACGATCTAAAATTGATAATATGTTGTTAATTACTAATCCTTCTTTTTTCAACCCTTCTGCTGTATTTAATAAACTATCACCACTAGTTATAACATCCTCTATAAGAAGACAATTTTGTCCTTTTTTATAAATCCCTTCAATCATTTTTTGTGTTCCATATCCTTTATTATCTTTTCTTTTAATAATCAAAGGAATATTAGATCTAATTGATAAAGTAGTTGCAATGGGTAATGCTGCATAAGGAACTCCACAAATTAATTCAAAATTATAATATGAAATTGTATGTAACAGTAAATCTGATAATTTAATTAATAAATTAGGTTTTGAAGCAATAGGACGAAAATCAATATATATAGGTGAACTATATCCACTTTTTAAAGTAAAGTTTCCAAATTTCATTATTCCTAAATTATAAATTTTTAAAACAAATTGTTCTTTTTCTTTTATCATAACAAACCTTTTTTATCAAGTTAAAAATTTTATTTTTTGTTATTAACTTTAAAATTATAAAATGATGACAACAATAGATATAGATATATCCACTAATATAAATGCAATAAAACTAGATTCATGTATTATGAATGCATCAGGCATTTTTTGTTCTACAGAAAAAGAATTAAAGAATCTTATGAAAGATAATTATTCAGGAGCAGTAGTTACAAAAAGTTGTACTATAAAAAAAAGAAATGGTAATCCTATTCCTAGATGTTTTCAATGGAAAACTGGAAGTATCAATTCTGTTGGATTAGCTAATCTTGGAATTGATTTTTATCTTTCATTTTTAGAAAAACAACATTTACAAAAACCTATTTTTTTATCTTTATCAGGATCTTCTTTTGAAGAAACTTATGTTTTATTACAAAAAACAAATCCATATTCTGATTTCATTAGTGCTATAGAATTAAACTTATCTTGTCCAAATATTTTAGGTGAAAAAACACTTTTGGGTTATGATTTTCATAACATGCCGTATTTTTTTGATAAATTATTTAACTTATATAATAATCCTGTAGGAATTAAACTACCACCATATTTTAATGAATATGATATAGAAAAAATTTCTTCTATATTGAATAAATATCCAGTTTATTTTGTTACCTGTGTTAATAGTTTACCAAATGGTTTATTTATTAATGTAGAAACAGAAACTATAGTCATTAGACCAAATAAAGGATTTGGAGGAATAGGTGGAATAGGAATCAAACCATTTGCATTATCTAATGTACGACAATTTTATAATTATCTTAGAAAAGATATTCCAGTTATAGGATGTGGTGGTATCAAAAATGGTAAAGATATTTTTGAGCATATATTATGTGGGGCATCTGCTGTTCAAATAGGAACTCAATTTTTGATTGAAGGAATTACTGTATTTCATAGATTATTATTTGAATTAATAGAATTATTAAAAAATAAAAATTATTTTTCTTTAAAAGAATTTCAAGGCAATTTGAAGCAAATTAAATAATAAATAATTAATTAGTAAGATTTGGCAAAAATTACTCTTTGATCAGATGGATTACCAGAATAAATACATTTACCACCAATTTTTAAATTATCATTATTATTAATAGGAATACAACGAATTGTTGCTTCTGTTTCTTCTTGAATCTGTTTTCCTGTCTTTATTGTTCCATCCCAATGAGCAAATATAAATCCTCCTGTATTACGTATTTTTTGTTTAAATTCATCATAATTATCTAATGTGTAAGATAAATTATTTATTCTATTGACAGCTTTTTCATATATATTTGTTTGAATTTTTTTAAGAAGTGTAGATATCAACGATGCTATTTTATCTAATGACATATAATCTTTTTTATATGTATCTCTTCTGAATAATTCTACTATTTGATTATTAATTTCATGTGGTCCTATGCTAATTCTGATTGGTATTCCTTTCATTTCATATTTGTGGAATTTACATCCTGGAGTCATATATTGATTTTTATCATATTTTACTCTAATTCCTTGTTTTTCTAAATTATTTTTTAGTCTATAAACTATTGTGTTTATTTGATTAAATTCTGTTTGATTTTTAAAAATAGGAATAATAATAACTTGTATTGGGGATATTGTTGGAGGTAAAATTAAACCATGATCATCTGAATGTAACATTACTAATGCTCCTATTAATCGTGTAGATATCCCCCAAGAAGTCCCCCATACGTATTCTGTATTTCCATTTTTAGTCATAAACTTGACATTAAAGGCTTTTGAAAAATTTTGTCCTAAAAAATGAGAAGTAGCGATTTGTAAAGCTTTTCCATCTTGCATGATAGATTCAATACAATAAGTGATATCAGATCCAGAAAATTTATCCATATTTGGTTTTATTCCTTGTATAACTGGAATAGCTAAAAATTTTTCAGAAAAATTAGTATATATATTTAATATTTTTTTAGCTTCATACATAGCTTCTTCTTTTGTAGCGTGAGCTGTATGTCCTTCCTGCCATAAAAATTCTGAAGTTCTAATAAATAATCGTGTTTTCATCTCCCATCTTACAGCATTTCCCCATTGATTGAAAAGAATAGGTAAGTTTCTATAAGATTGTATCCACCTTTTATAGGTTGGCCAAACAATGCTTTCTGAAGTTGGTCTAATAATTAATTCTTCTTTTAATTTAGCATCATCATCTATTTCAAATTGATTTTTATATTGTTGTTTTTTTAATCTATAATGAGTGATGACTGCACATTCTTTATTATGAAAGTGGTTATTTTCTTTTTCATCAAAAAATAAAGAATATTTTGGAATTACAAGTGGAAAATAAATATTTTCATGTCCAGATTCTTTCAACATTTTATCTAATTCTTTTTTCATGTTTTCCCAAATAGAAAATCCATATGGTTTAATAATCATAAAACCACGAACTCCTGAAAATTCTGCTAATTCAGATTTAATAATAATATCATTATACCATTTAGAATAATCTTGGCTTTGTTTGGTTAACGAATAATTCATATTAATAAATATAAAAATAATTTCATTATTATAGTAACTTAGTAATTTATTATAATTTTTATTATGGCACATCCTAAAAGAAGACAATCTAAATCAAGACGAAATAAAAGAAGAACTCATTTAAAAGTAAACATACCTTTATTGTCTAAATGTTCTTTAACTAATCAAAAATATTTATATCATCATGCATATTGGAAAAACAAACAACTTATTTATAAAGGAAAAGTAATTTTTATTAAAAACCAAAAATGATATGTTTCATTGAAAATTATGGATTTAAAAGAAATTAAATCTTTGATTAAAGTAGTTTATAAATACGAAATTGATGAAATCAAAATACAAATAGGAAAAACTACAATTTCTATTAAAAACAACATTTTTTTAAAAAAAAAAAATTATAAATTAGTTAATCAAAATAATAATCAAGAACAATATTATTCTGTTTCAGATTCAGAAAAAAATTTTAATAATAATGGATATTTTACAATTAAATCTCCAATGATTGGAACATTTTATAGAAGATCAAATCCTAATCAAGATCCTTTTGTAAAAATTGGTGATAATGTTAAGATAGGAACCAAAATTTGTATTATAGAAGCAATGAAATTATTTAATGATATTGAATCGGAAGTTGAAGGTAAAATTGTAAAAATATTTGTTGAAGATTCCACCCCAGTTGATTATAATCAACCTTTATTTCTTATTAAAATTAATAATAATTAATCATCTATTTCTTGATTTTGTATGTTTAAAAAAATATTAATTGCAAATCGTGGAGAAATTGCTTTAAGAATTATAAGAACAGTAAAAGAAATGGGAATAAAAACGGTAGCAGTATATTCTACGGCAGATAAATATAGTCTTCATGTATATTTTGCAGATGAAGCTGTTTGTATTGGTCCTCCATCTCCATATTTATCATATTTAAATGTTCCAAATATTATTTCAGCCGCAGAAATAACTAATTCTGATGCAATTCATCCAGGATATGGTTTTTTATCTGAAAATGCATATTTTTCTTATATGTGTAAGAAACATAAAATTAAATTTATAGGGCCTTTACCAAATCATATTATTCAAATGGGAAATAAGATTTTAGCTAAACAAACTATGAAAAAAGCTGGTATTTTATGTATTCCTGGAACTGAATGTTTAAAAGAAAAATATTCATATAAAGAAGTAGAAAATCTTGCAGAAAAAATAGGATATCCTATTGTGATCAAATCAGTTTCTGGAGGAGGAGGAAAAGGAATAAGATCTGTTTTTAAAAAGAATGATTTAAAAAAATCTTGGGAAAATGCTCAAAAAGAATCTTTAATATGTTTTGGAAAACCAGATTTATATTTAGAAAAATTAATTATTAATCCAAGACATATAGAAATACAAATTATTAGTGATAAATATGGACAAACATGCCATTTATCAGAACGAGATTGTTCTATACAGAGAAGAAATCAAAAATTAGTAGAAGAAGCTCCGTCACCTTTTTTAACTCCGTATTTAAGAAAAACAATGGGAGAACAAGCAGTTAAGGCAGCTGAATTTATTAATTATGAAGGAATAGGAACAGTTGAATTTTTAGTAGATAAAAATACAAATTTTTATTTTATGGAAATGAATACCAGAATACAAGTAGAACATGCTATTACTGAAGAAATAACTGGATTAGATCTTGTTCAAGAACAAATATTTATAGCAAATGGCAAAAAAATATCAGGAAAAAATTTTTATCCAAACAAATATTCAATTGAGTGTAGAATTAATGCAGAAGAATCTAAACAAGAATTTCGTCCATATCCAGGAAAAATTACTCAAATGCATTTACCTGGTGGTAAAGGAGTTCGTATTGATACTCATATTTATGCTGGATATAATGTGCCACATTATTATGATTCTATGATTGCAAAGATTATTACTACAGCAAATAGTAGAAAAGAAACTATTGAAAAAATGCGTAGATCATTAGATGAATTTGTCATAGAAGGTATTAGTACCACTATTCCTTTTCATATACAAATGATGAAAAATCATTTTTTTATACAAGGAGATTATAATATTAATTTTATAGAGACAATGTTATCAAATTATTGATTTATATAATATAAAATAAATATTTATTATTGTTTATTGTATATATTTTTCTTTTAGACAATCTATCATTTTTTGAATATTTCCATTCATAAATCCTGTAATATCATAAATTGATTTTTTTACTCTATGATCTGTTACTCTTTTGTTTGGATAGTTATAAGTTCTGATTTTAACTGACCGATCTCCAGTAGAGATTAAACATTTTCTTTGAAAAGATCTTTCTTGACATCTTTTATTCATTTCTTGTTGGAATAATCTAGCTCTTAATACATTCATAGCCTTTTCAAAATTTTTATGTTGAGATCTTTCTTCTTGACATTCAACAGTTATTTTACTTGGTATATGAGTTAATCTAACTGCTGATTCTGTTTTATTCACATGTTGTCCTCCAGCTCCACTAGATCTAAATGTTTCTTTTTTTATATCAGTTAGATTGATTTTCATTTCTAATTCTTGAATTTCTGGTAATACTGCTACAGTAATTGCTGATGTATGAATTCTACCTTGAGATTCAGTTTTTGGAATTCTTTGCACTCTATGTACTCCAGATTCAAATTTCAGATTGCCATACACATTATCTTTATTATTACTGCCACTACTGACTTCTAATATAATTTCTTTATATCCTGTGGATCCACTTTTTTGAGCATGCATTATTTTATATTTCCAATGCATTTGTTTAAAATACATAATATACATTCTTAATATTTCTTCAACAAATAGACACGCTTCATTTCCACCAGTTCCTGAACGTAATTCTACTATAGCATTTCTATTATTATCATTGATATTTTGTGATTGTGATGAAGATGAAAAAGTATGATTTAATTTATTTTTAAAATATAATATTTCTTCTAATATATTTTTTTTTTCTGCAGATGCTATATTTATCATTTCTGGATCTGTATCATGTTCTAAAATAGAATTGAGCTCATTTAAATATGATAATTTATTATTATATTCATTATAATAGTTTATCCATTTTTCTATTTTTTTATATTGTTTTAATAATTTGTGATATTTTTTTTTATTATATATAATGTTAGGAAGAGAAATCAATTTTGAAATTTGATCAAATTCTTTTTTAAATACTTCAAATTTTTTATTCAATGATGAATTTGTAATCATGTCATGATTAATTATCGTATTCTATTTGATGATTTAATTATTTTTATATTTTTTTTGATTGATTTATTCGATAATAATAAAAACAATATAGAAAATAATAGTAAACAAATAAGTAGAGAACTATTTAATTCTTTATTGAAATAAGTGAATAATAAAATTACTATACTATTTACACTATTAAAAAAAATATTTAAAATATTTAATATTATTTGTAATTTATTATTTTTGCAAAATAACATGCTAGAAACTGATAATATAAAACATATAATCAAGAATAAATCAAAAAATATATTAAAAGAAAAATTTAATAATATAGAAATTAAAATTAGTAAAGATGATATAAATGTATAAATATTTTGTATTCTACAGAACATATTAGTTAGTTATATATTAAGTATTATATATTAAGTTAAAAAATTTTTTTGTATAAATGTATAAAAATTTTGTATTATATTCTGCATAATATATTAGTTATAATTAAGTTCAAATTAATTTTGTATAATTGTATTTATCTTATTTTGTATAATATTTTATCGTATATAGTATATTATATATCGTATATCATGTTATTATAATATAAAATTTTATCCAATTACTTATTACTTATACTTACTTTATGTTTGATATTACTGAATTAAAAAGTAAAAAACTTTTTGAATTACAGGAGATTGCTCGTTCTTCAGGATTAAAAAAATGTAC
>NZ_CP059218.1:0-111164 GCF_014252335.1 Blattabacterium cuenoti | reverse complement strand
TACTGGATCAAAAATGGATGAAGTTATTTTTGAAGAATTTAAAGGAACAGGAAATAAAGAACTTCAATTAGATAGAAAAATTGCTAATAAACGTATTTATCCTGCTATTGATTTAGTTTCATCTAGTACTAGAAAGGATGATTTATTATTAGATACCAAAACTTTGCATAGAATGTGGATTTTAAGAAAACATCTTTCTGATATGAATCCAATAGAAGCAATGGAATTTTTGAGATTGCGTATGTTGAAAACAAAAAATAATGAGGAATTTTTAATATCTATGAATGGATAAGATAAATAGTATGGTTTTTTTTTGTGTTATAAAAAAAAAATATTATATTCAATATAATCGCGGGATGGAGCAGTTGGTAGCTCGTCGGGCTCATAACCCGAAGGTCATAGGTTCGAGTCCTATTCCCGCTATTTATAATATCATTAATCCATTTATTTATTATATTTTTGTATTGAAAAATATATAATCATGTTTAATTGGGTTATTTTTGTATTTTCTTCAATATTTATTGTGTTGATTGTTGTTATATTGAATTTTATTAAAAAAACTGAATTAAAAAATATTCAACATCAAACAAATTATCAATATGATAAAATTGCATTTTTTAATTCTTTAAAAGAAGTAAAAAACGACACAACACAAACAATAAAAGATTTTCAAAATTTTATAGATCAAAAAATTAATTTTTATATCAGTAATCAATCAGAAAAATTAATGATGTTTCATCAAGTACAAGAAAAATTAGTGAAAAAAACTGAAGATAAACTTGAAGAAATAAGACAAAATGTTAGTGATAAATTGCAAAATTCTCTCAATTCTAATTTAGGAAAATCATTTGAAATTATTGAAAATCAATTTTATTCTTTACAACAAGGATTAAGTGATGTAAAAAATCTTTCAAAAGATGTTAATGCATTAAAAAGAACATTAAATCATGTTAAAATATGTGGTAGTTTTAGTGAAATGCAATTATCAATGCTTTTACAACAAATATTATCTCCTGATCAATATGCTTGTAATGTTATTACTAACCCTAATACTAATTTTGTTGTTGAATTTGCTATTAAACTTCCAGGATTAAAAGATGGCAATATGATTTGGTTACCTATAGATGTTAAATTTCCGAAAGAAACTTATGAAAAAATTCAAATAGCGTATGAAATGGGTGACAGAAAAAAATTAGAATTTGCTAAAAAAAATATGGAATCTGTCTTAAAAACAATGTCTAAAAGTATTAATGAAAAGTATATTGCTCCTCCATATACAACAGATTTTGCTATATTATTTTTACCATTTGAAGGTATATATGCAGAAATTATTAAAAATTCTCATTTATTAGAAGAATTACAAAGAAAGTATAAAATAGTGCTTGCTGGTCCGTCTACATTAGCTGCTATGTTAAATAGTTTACAAATTGGATTTCGTACTTTAGCTATTCAGAAAAAAAGCTCAGAAGTGTGGAAAATGTTAGAAATTGTTAAACAAGAATTTAATAAATTTGGATTTTTATTAAATCAAGCTAAAAAAAAATTAGAATCTGCATCTTCAGATATAGAAAAAGTTATGGTAGTAAGAAAAAATTTAGTAGAAAAAAAATTAAAAAATTTAGAAAATTCTTCTTAAAAATTGCATATTGCGGAGAGAAAGGGATTCGAACCCTTGACACTATTTAATTGTGTACACGCTTTCCAAACGTGCGCCTTCAGCCACTCGGCCATCTCTCCTACCAAAAACTAAGCAATATGATAAGCCGGATTCTGTATCCATTCCTATCATTTATCTAGGATAATAGTTACCTATTATCTCTATCTGTCTACCCCCCAGTATCAATCGAGCAAATATTCTGGTATATATGACATTTCACCGTACAGAGTTTACATGATTTCACTACAGCTTATTAAAAATAATTGTACTTCCTTTCTGTTGCACTTGTCCTCATCTTTCGATGGATGGGTATTACCCATTGTACTGCTCTTTGGTGTCCGGACTTTCCTCATTTAATTTTATAAAAGATTAAATGCGATAGGATATATTACTTGTTATTATATATTACAATAAATTTGTTTTATATCTTCATTCATTTTGAGTGTTTCAATAAAATATATTATTTTATTTTTAATATTTTTTGAGATTTTTTGTAAATATTTTGCCTGCCATTGAATTTCAGATTTATAATAAATATTAAATTTTTCTAAATTATTTTTCATGAATCCAAAAGATTTAAAATCTGTATATATGTATATTATATTTTTTTTTATAAAGAAATCTTTTGCTCCAAAATCTATAGACATTAATTCAAATTCTTCTATTGGACAATTAATATTTTTTGTATTTACATAAAAGATTCCTATATGATTAAATAAATGAATTAGTTCACCATTTTTACATAATCTACCTCCTATTTTATTAAAACAATTTTTTAATTTAGACATCATACGATTGTAATTATCAGTCATACATTCTATAATCATACTAACACCTAATATTTTACCTTCTATATTAAAAGTTTTTATATTCTGTGAATTTTGTATATTTAACGCTTTTTGTATTGTTTTTTCTATAGTATGTTTAGGTATATTCATAGATTTTGCATTGGATATAAGTTTTTTTAATTGAAAAGAATAATTTTTTGATTCCAAATGTTTTACAGCAATAAAGATCTCTTTTATTATTTTTGAAAATTTTTTAGATTTTATGCAATCTTGATGTATTTTTCTATGTTGTATATTAGACCATTTACTATGTCCAGACATGAAATTTTATTTATATATATATAATTTATCTATATTTAATTTAATACAAAAAAATATATAATATGTCCAACGTTTGCGAATTAACTGGTAAAAAAGTCATGATAGGAAATAAAGTATCTCATTCTAATAATAGAAATAAGAGATTTTTTAAAATTAATTTATGTAAAAAACGTTTTTTTATAACAACCAAAAAAAAATGGATTACTGTAAAAGTATCTACATATGCTATTAGAATCATTAATAAAATTGGAATAGAAAAAGCATTACAACGTTTTAAATATAAAATATATTAAATTGGTATGGTTATGGTAAAAAAAAATAATAGAATTCAGGTTATATTAGAATGTATTGAACAAAAAAAGATTGGAATTCCAGGTTGTTCTAGATATATTACAACAAAAAATAAAAAAACATTTCCTAATAGAATGGAATTAAAAAAGTATAATCCAATTTTAAAAAAATATACTATTCATAAAGAAATAAAATAAATGAAATAATAATATGAATAATAAAAAATATATAGCAACAAATAAAAATGTAAAAAAAATGATTTTAGCTATTAGAATTATTAAATCAAAATATGGTTGTTATTCTTTTGAAAAAAAAATGATACATAATAATGAAATACAATCATTTTTTTTTAAAAATTAAATTTTTTAATACATGTTTTTTTTAAATAAAAAATATTTGGAAAAAACTAGAATGAAGTTTTTTTCAAAAATGCAAACTATTTTTTCAAAAAAACAAGAAAATTTAGATACATTATTAGATAATTTAGAAGATCTATTATTATCTGCAGATATTGGAACAAAAACAACTATTAAAATTATTAATAATCTTGAACACAGAATTAATAAAAATAATATAACTATAAATAAAATAGAAGATTTATATACTGTTTTAAAAGAAGAAATAAATAAAATTATTATAAAAAAACAATATGATATTATTCCTATATATCAAAAAATTGAAATGAGTAATCAACCATATGTAATTATGATGATTGGAGTTAATGGTGTTGGAAAAACTACAACACTTGGAAAATTAGCTTTTATGTTGAAACAACAAGGATTTCAATTAATGATAGGAGCAGCAGATACTTTTCGAGCTGCAGCTATTAATCAACTTGAAATATGGACTAAACACATAGGAATACCTATAATCAAAAAAATTACTTCTGATCCAGCTTCTGTTGCATATGATACTTTACAATCTGCTATATCTCACAAAATAGATGCTGTATTAATTGATACAGCAGGTAGATTACAAAATAAAATTGGTTTAATGGAAGAATTATCTAAAATTAATCGAGTTATGAAAAAAGTGATACCCAATGCACCTCATGAAATTATATTAATTTTAGATGCAAGTATAGGACAAAATACTTTTGAACAAGTAAAATCTTTTTCTTCTTTTGTTAAAATATCTTCAATAATAATAACAAAATTAGATGGAACTGCGAAAGGTGGTGTTCTTATTGGTATCATAGATCAGTTTAATATACCAATTCAATATATAGGAATAGGCGAAAAAATAAATGATTTAAAAAAATTTAATAAAAAAGAATTTATAGACTTTTTTTTTGTATAAAACAACTATAATGAAGAAAAAAATTAGTGTAACTTCGAAAAATATTTTTCCAATTATTAAGAGATTTCTTTATTCTGATAAAGAAATTTTTTTACGAGAATTAATTGCTAATGCAACTGATGCAATTTTAAAATTAGAAACTTTATCAAAATTAGGAAAAATAGATATTAATTTAGGATATTTAAAAATAGATATCAGTATAAATACAGAAGATAATACTATTCATATTTTGGATAATGGAATTGGAATGACTGAAGAAGAAATAGCGAAATATATTAATCAAATAGCATTTTCTGGTGCTGAAGAATTTATAAAAACATATAAATATAATTCAAATAAAGCTATAATTGGACATTTTGGATTAGGTTTTTATTCTGCTTTTATGGTATCAAAAAAAGTTATGATTATCACTCAATCATATCAGGATAAATATCCTACTGTTTGTTGGACATGTGAAGGTTCACCAGAAATAGATATCAAAATATTACAAAAAAAAAAAATAAGAGGAACAGAAATTATTTTATTTATTAATGATGATAGCAAAGAATTTTTGGATAATTATAGAATTATAGAATTATTCAACAAGTATTGTAAATTTATGCCTGTACCTATTTATTTTCATAAAAATGAAAATAAAAAAGATAAACAAATTATGGTGAATAATATTCATCCTATTTGGAATAAAACACCTTCTAATTTAAAAAATCAAGATTATTTAGATTTTTATTGTGAATTATATCAACATCAATCATTTACTGATGTATTATTTTGGGTACATTTAAATATTGATCATCCTTTTCATTTAACAGGTGTATTATATTTTCCAAAATCAATAAGTACAATGGAAATACAAAGAGATCAAATCCATTTGTATAAAAATCAAGTCTATATTACTAAAAATTTAAAAGGAATAGTACCAGATTTTTTAAGTTTTTTAAAAGGAGTTATAGATTCTCCAGATATTCCACTGAATGTATCAAGATCTCATTTACAATATGATAAATCTGTAAAAAATATTTCAAAATATATTACTAGAAAAGTCGCAGATAAATTATTTTTTTTATTTAAAAAAGATAGAACAAGTTTTCAACATAATTGGAAATACATAAAAATTATTATAGAATATGGTATAATAACTGAACAAAATTTTTTTGAAAAAGCAAATAAATTTTTTCTTTATCCAACAGTTAATGAAGATTTCTTCTTATTAGAAGAATATAAAAATAAAGTCAAACATAAACAAACAAATAAAGACGGTAAAATTATTTTTTTATATACTACCGATAAAGATAAACAAGATAGTCAAATTAAATTAGCAACAGAACGTTCTTATGAAGTATTAATTTTTGATAGTCCATTAACTATTCATTTAATACAAAAAATAGAATTAGAATATAGAGATATTTTGTTTATTCGTGTAGATTCAGATCATATTGATAAATTAATTCACAAAACAAATACAATTCAATATACATCTCAATTATCTGAAAAAGAACAAGAAACGATTAAAACATTAGTTAATAGTATATCATTAATAAAAGAATATCATCTATCTATAAAATTAGAACATCTTTCTCAAAAAGATTATCCATTTTTAATAATAATTCCTGAATATTCAAGAAGAATAAAAGAAATGAATTATCAAAAACAAAATGATAAAGATAAATTACATCAATTAATTATAAATACCAATCATCCTATCATATATAAAATATTAAAAGAATCAAATAATAACCACAAAATTCATATTCTTACAGAATCTTTGATGTTAACTCTTTTATCAAAAAATTTATTACGTGGAAAAAATCTAACTTCTTTTATATTGCAAAAATTTAAAGATATTGTTTCACAACAATAATAATTAATTTTTATTAAATGTTTTGAATTTTATTTTTGTAAATATTTTTTTAGTATAAAGTGGAAAATTAGAATTTTGTATCCATGTATAATATTTTGGATCCTTTTCAAAAATATCGATTACTTTTTGTCCTTTATATTTTCCAAAATTGAATATTTCATTACCATATGAATCTATTTTAACAAATCCAGCAAGATCAGCTATTTTATTATGATTTGAAAATACATTTAAACTATTGACATCTTGTTTAAGATTTTTATATTTTTCTAATTGTGCTAATAATATTTCATATGTAGCAAATGTATCAGCTTTTGAACTATGTGCTTTTTTTAAATTTTTATTACAATAATATTGATAGGCAGCAGAAAGTGTTCTAGGTTCCATTTTATGAAAAATTACTTGAACATCTATTGTTTTATGTTTTTTTATATCAAATGATATACCCGCTCTAAGCATTTCTTCAGCTAAAATAGGAATATCAAATCGATTAGAATTATAACCTGCTAAATCTGTGTTATCAATCATATTGAAAATTGATGTAGCGATTTCTTTAAAAGTTAATTTTCCTTTTACATCTTCATCTTTAATTCCATGAATTGCAGTAGATTCTGGTGGTATGGGAATTTCTGGAAATATTAGCCAAGTTTTATCTTCTTGATTTTCATTTGGAAAGATTTTTAATATAGAAATTTCTATAATTCTGTCTTTTCCAATATTTATACCAGTTGCTTCAATATCGAAGAAACAAATAGGACGATTAATTTTTAATTGCATAAATCAGTGTTTTCTTTATAATGTATTTTTTTTGGATAAAATTGATAAAAAATGGAATATATAATATAAAGAAGTATCATACATGGAATAGCTATTAAATGTAAAGTTAATAAAAAAATGATGCTAATAAATATAAAAATGTAACGTCCATTATTTTTTTTCCAGGATTTTCCTTTAAATTTTAAAGAAAACATATGTATTTTAGAAATTAATAAATAACAAGATAAAAAAATCATAATCAAAATTTGAATATTGGATAAAATAATTACTTTATTCATGAATCCTGTATTGTTATTTGACATAAATATAATAACATATAAAGAAGAAAAAAATAAAGC
The DNA here is from genome assembly GCF_014252335.1 of Blattabacterium cuenoti. NCBI lineage: Bacteria > Pseudomonadati > Bacteroidota > Flavobacteriia > Flavobacteriales > Blattabacteriaceae > Blattabacterium > Blattabacterium cuenoti. The sequence goes on along the minus strand of NZ_CP059218.1, from coordinate 103,838 downwards.
ATTGATTGGTGTTTTTAATCCATAATTATATTTATTTTGATAAAGATTACATCTGGCTAAACGTAATGAAGAACAAATTAAAATTAAAAATGCACACCATGCATACATTGTATTTGTTTGAAACAACATAAAAACAATTATGGATGGATAAAATCCAAAAGAAATTAAATCTGCCATAGAATCTAGTTCTTTTCCAAATTGATTTTCATTTTTAATGAATCTTGATAATAATCCATCTATATAATCAAAAAAAATTGAAAATAAGTTAAACATAAAAGATTCAATACAATATTGTTTTTGTAATAAAATAATTGAAATACATCCAAAAAATAAGTTCAATAACGTTATTATGTTGGGTAGCCAATGTATAATCTTTTTCATGATCATAATTTTAAATAAATTTAAAAAATTATGATGAATTTTTTTTATACAGTTTCTAATTTTTTTATTAAAAACGAATTACATTATATTCAATGTATAGAAATGATATTGAATAATGAAGGAAAAGAAATTGGAACTATTAATTATATTTTTTGTGATGATAGTTACATATTAAAAATGAATCAAAAATATTTAAACAAGAATTATTATACTGATGTACTATCTTTTGATAGTAATAGTGATAATGACAAAATGTTAGAACCTTATATGGTCTCAGGTGATATATTTATCAGTATCGATAGAGTACGGGATAATGCTAACACATGGCATGAACTTTTTCAACAAGAATTATATAGAGTAATAATTCATGCTATATTACATTTGGTAGGATATAATGATAAAAAAATAACTGATCAAATATATATGCATAAAAAAGAAGAATTTTATTTAATTTTATTTTAATTATGTTTACAAAAAGTTATGATGTTATTGTTGTAGGTGGTGGACATGCTGGTTCTGAAGCTGCTTGTGCATCATCTAAAATGGGATCTAGAACATTATTAATTACTAGTAATTTATATACTATAGGACAAATGTCATGTAATCCTGCAATTGGTGGTATTGCAAAAGGACAAATTGTTAGAGAAATTGATGCATTAGGAGGTTGTTCTGGGATAATAGCAGATAATAGTATGATTCAATTTAGAATGTTAAATAAATCTAAAGGACCGGCTATGTGGAGTCCAAGAGCACAATGTGATAGAAAATGTTTTTCTAATACGTGGAGATTTATTTTAGAAAAACATAATTTATTAGATCTATATCAAGATACTGTTACGTCTTTAATTATTAAAAATTATAAAGTAGAAGGAATTATAACTACTTTTGGTATTAAAATTTATGGAAAATCTATCATTCTTACAAATGGTACTTTTTTAAATGGTAAAATTTTTATTGGTAAAAATATAGTGAATGGAGGTAGAATTTCAGAAAATAACATCAAAGGACTTAGTGAACAATTAATAAATTTTGGATTTAAATATGGAAGAATGAAAACTGGAACATCACCAAGAATAGATGGTACTTCACTAAAGTACAATAAAATGGTATCTCAATCAGGCGATATTCCACCTAAACAATTTTCTTTTTTTTATAAAAAACAATCATTAAATAAACAATTAAATTGTTATATTACATTTACGAATGTAGAAGTTCATAATTATATTCAACAAAATCTACAATATTCTCCAATGTCTTTAGGATATATTCATGGAAAAAGTCCTAGATATTGTCCTTCTATTGAAGAAAAAATTGATAGATTTAAAAATAGAGAACAACATCAAATTTTTGTAGAACCAGAAGGATTGAATACATCAGAAATGTATTTAAATGGATTTTCTACGTCTTTACCAGTCAACATACAATATACAGTATTAAAAAAAATATCTGGATTTGAAAATATAAAAATTTTAAAACCTGGATATGCAGTAGAATATGATTATTTTTATCCAACACAATTGAAACTGACTTTAGAAAGTAAAATAATTAATAATCTTTTTTTTGCTGGACAAATTAATGGAACAACTGGATATGAAGAAGCAGCAGCACAAGGTTTAATTGCTGGAATTAATGCACATCTTAAAATTAAGGAAAAAAATCAATTTATTCTTAAAAGAAATCAAGCTTATATAGGAGTTTTAATTGATGATTTAATTACTAAAGGGACAGATGAACCTTATAGAATGTTTACTTCTAGAGCAGAATATAGAATGTTATTACGTCAAGATAATGCGGATGTCAGGTTAACTTATTTAGGATATAAACTTGGTTTAATTTCAACATCTCAAATGGATACAGTAAATCAAAAAAAAAAACATATAAAAGAATGTATGGATATTTTTCAACATTTTAATGTTAAACCAATAGTAATAAATAATATATTAAAAAAAATGAAATCTTCTATTATTCAAAATGATAAAAAAATATATAATATTTTATCTCGTCCAGAAATCAATATAAATAAATTAATTAATTATATTCCATATTTAAAAAAAATTATAGAAAATAAAAATTTTAGTCAAGAAGTATTAGAACAAGTGTCTATTCGTATTAAATATAAAGGATATCTTGATAAAGAAATACAAAATGCTAAAAAATTATCTAATCTTGAAAACATTATGATACCAAAAAATTTTAATTATTATAAAATACAATCTCTTTCCAAAGAATCAATAGAAAAATTAATGTTTTATCGTCCAGTATCTTTAGCACATGCATCTAGAATTAGTGGAGTTACTCCATCAGATCTAAGTATTTTGTTAATTTATATTAATAATTAATTTTCTTTTTTACTATAAATAAATCTTCATCATTTTTTTTCATAAACAACTTTTCTCTTGCAACTTTTTCTAAAAATTTAGGATTGGTAATTAATTGTTTTAAATGATTTTTTTCTATCAAAATTTTTTTTTTTAAATAATCTCTATCAGTAATTAATTGATGTTTATTTTGATGAAATTTCCAATGTAATATTAATGAATTTGTATCAAAAAATAACATCCATATTATGAATAATAAACTACTCCAAATATATTTATTTTTTAATATTTTCAATGTGATATTATTTTTTTTCATTAAAACAAAAAATTTCAAATAATTTAATAAATATCCAAAATACAATAAATAATAATAAAAATAATATACACCAAAAACCAGATAATGTAATTATAATAAATAATAAAAATCCAATAAATTTAATCATACTAATACTAATAATAATTTCTTTTTTTTATTAAATAAAAATTTATAATTAATTTATTTAATTAATTAATTAAAATAAAATGATTTTTAGAATTGAAAAAGATTCCTTAGGATCAGTCAAAGTTCCATCAGATAAATATTGGGGTGCACAAACTGAGAGATCTAAAAAAAATTTTCAAATAGGTCCACCACAATCTATGCCAATAGAAATTATTTATGCATTTGCTATTTTAAAAAAAGCTGCGGCATATGTTAATTATAAATGTGGATTCTTATCAGAGAAAAAAAGAAAATTAATTTCTATGGTTTGTGATGAAATTTTGGAAAAAAAATTAGATGATCAATTTCCATTAGTTATTTGGCAAACTGGTTCAGGAACACATTCTAATATGAATGTAAATGAAGTGATTTCTAATAGATCTCAGATTTTACTTGGTAAAAAATTAGGAATTGAAAAATCTTTTATACATCCAAATGATGATGTAAATATGTCTCAATCCTCGAATGATACTTATTCGACTGCAATGCACATAGCATCATATACAACCTTAGTAACTAAAACTATACCTGCCATTAAACAATTAAGAGATGAATTAAAAAAGAAAGAAAAAAAATTTTATAATATTATCAAAATTGGAAGAACACATTTAATGGATGCAATTCCTATAACTTTAGGTCAAGAATTTTCTGGGTATGTTTCTCAATTAAATCATGGATTAACATCACTTAAACATACTTTATATCATTTATCAGAATTAGCTATTGGTGGAACTGCTGTTGGAACAGGACTTAACGCTCCAAAAAATTTTGATTCTCTTTCTGTTGAATATATAAAACAATATACTGGATATCCATTTATAGTAGCAAATAACAAATATGAAGCTATTGCATCTCATGATGCCATAGTTGAATCTCATGCAGCACTTAAACAAATAGCAATTTCATTAATAAAAATCTCAAATGATATTAGATGTCTATCTTCTGGTCCACGCGCTGGAATAGGAGAATTATGTTTACCTGAAAATGAACCTGGATCTTCTATTATGCCTGGAAAAATAAATCCTACGCAATGTGAATCATTATTAATGGTATGCACTCAAGTTATTGGTAATGATTTTGTAATTTCTATAGCTGGATCTTCTGGAAATTATGAATTAAATGTGTATAAACCTTTAATGGCTTATAATTTTTTGCAATCTGCAAATCTTTTATCAGATGTATGTATTTCATTTTCTAATTTATGTATAAATGGTCTGTATCCTAATTTTATTAAAATTAAAGAAAATTTAGAAAGATCATTAATGTTAATTACAGCATTAAATCCTCATATTGGATACGAAAAATCTGCAGAAATTGCAAAAAATGCTTATAATAATAATACAACATTAAAAGAAGAATCAATTAAATTAGGATATCTTACAAGTGAAGAATTTGATGCATTAGTTCAACCTGATAAAATGGTATAGTATAGTATATGTATGTCTTTCTTATATGGTCTTATATGCTGTGGTATATTACGTATAGATAGTACTGCTTATTACAATAAAATCTTTGAGAATATATTATCTATATTTAGATTAATAATATTTGATATTCTTCTTTCTGATATAGAATAAATTTTTGATAATTTTTTTAAAATTATTCTTAAATATATTGGTTCATTTCTTGTTCCTCTAAAAGGAGTAGGAGCTAAATATGGTGAATCAGTTTCCAATATAATATGTTCTAAACTAATTTTATTTAAAAAAGATATAATATGATTATTTTTAAATGTAATCATTCCACCTATTCCTAATTTCATTCCAAGATCTATAATTTTATTTGCTTGTTTTAATGTTCCGCAAAAACAATGAAAAATTCCTTTTATAGGATAATATGTTTTTATAATATCGAAAATTATATCAAAAGCGTTTCTACAATGAATTATAATAGGTAATTTATAATTTTGTGCTAAGTTAAGTTGAATTTTAAATGCTTTGATTTGTTCTGATATTAACAATTTATTGTGTGAATATAAGTCTAATCCTATTTCTCCAATAGAAATGAATGAATATAAGTCTAAATATTTTTTAAGTTTGTCTAATGTTATTTTATAATCTAAATTTACTTTATTAGGATGTAATCCTATCATGGGGAAACAAATATTAGGATAATTGTTTGATAATTTTAATATTTTTGGAATATCTAAAATGTCTATAGATGGAATAAAAAATCTTTTAATTCCATTAGAAATAGCTTTGTTTATAACTAAGTTTCTATCTTTATCAAATTCATTCATATATAAATGAGCATGAGTATCTGTAATATTTATCATAAATCATTATTAATTTTACTTAAATTAAAAAAATTTTTTTGATGAAAGCATATATATTCCCTGGTCAAGGATCACAATTTATTGGTATGGGAAAAGATATTTATAGCAATTCAAGTATTGCAAAAAAATTATTTAAATATGCTGATGAAATTTTAGGATTTAATATGACTAAAATTATGTTAGAAGGATCAATAAAAATTATGAATAATACTAAATATACCCAGTTAGCTATTTTTATTTATTCAGTAATAAAATCAAAAATTTTAACAAATTTTGATCCTGATATGGTAGCTGGACATTCATTAGGAGAGATTTCTGCATTAACAGCAATTAATGTATTATCTTTTGAAGATGGATTAAGATTAGTAAATAAAAGAGGATCTATAATGCAAGATATTTGTACATCTTATAGTGGTGGTATGTTAGCTATTTTTGGTTTACAAGATAGTATTGTCGAAAAAATTTGCAAAAAGGATCCTGGTATTGTAGTACCATCTAATTATAATAGTCCTGAACAAATAGTTATTTCTGGAGAAATACATGCACTTATGAGAGTTAGTAATCTTATAAAACAATTGAAAGGTAGTAAAATATTAACTCTTCCTATAAATGGAGCATTTCATTCTCCTATAATGGAGTATGGTAAAAAAAAATTAACAAAAGTTATAAATAAAATTAATTTTAAATATTCAAGATGTCCAATTTATCAAAATATTAATGCTAGTCCAGTTATACAATCATTAGAAATTAAACACAATCTTATTGAACAATTGACATCTCCAGTAAAATGGAAACAATCAATAATTAATATGATTAATCATGGAGCTGTAAAATTTTTTGAGATAGGCCCAAAAAATATTTTACAAGGATTATTAAAAAACATTTTAAAAAATTATTTAATATGAATATGTATTATAATTATTTTTTTAGTCATGGTAAATTATTATTAACAGGAGAATATATTATTTTATATGGAGCTAGTAGTATAGCATTACCTACAAAACAAGGTCAGTCATTGACTGTTCTTTATAAAAGAAATATAGATTATAAATCATATTTATATTGGAGTAGTGTTACTCATCATAATAAATATTGGTTTCAAGGAATTTTTAGCATACCAAATATTGGTATATGTTATTCTAATCATAGACAAATAGCTATTCATTTAAGAAATTATATATTACAATTTAAAAGTATACAAAAACATTTTTTGCAACAACCATGTGTAACAATTTATGTGAAAACTAAATTAGACTTTCCTATAAATTGGGGATTAGGTAGTAGTTCTACGTTAATCAAAAATATAGCAGAATGGGCGTCTATAAATGATTTTTGGATATTATTAAAACATAAAATTCAAGGCATAGGTAGTGGATATGATATAGCGTGTAGTTTTTATCAACAAGCTATTATATTTAAATTACAACATAATATACCAATAATTACGCCTATTAAATTTAATCCATCATTTAAAAAACAACTTTTTTTTCTATATCTTAATAAAAAACAAAATACTGTTACAGGAATTAAATTTTTTATTAATAAAAAAAAAAGGATTTCTAAATTAATTATAGATCATATATCTTATATAACTAATAAAATACTCTTTTGTAAGACATTAAAAGAATTTGAAAAATTATTATTCCAACATGAAAAAATTATTTCTGATATATTAGAAATTCCTACTGTGAAAGAAAAATTTTTTCCAGATTATTTAGGATTAGTAAAAAGTTTAGGAACTTGGGGTGGTGATTTTGTTTTAATAAGTTTTAGAAGTGGAATGAAAAAATATTTTTACAAAAAAGGATTTAATACAATTATTTCATTTGAAAAAATGATATTATGAATATTTTTAATTCAATTAAAAGTTAATTATTATGTGTAGCATAGTGAATTTTAATATGAATGGAGTAGTAAAAACATTTCCAGTTGTTTATGGTACTTTACATGAAAAAGCTATTAATATTTCTACTCTTAGAGAACAAACTGGATATATTACATTGGATCCAGGATTTAAAAATACAGGTATTGCTAAAAGCTCAATTAGTTTTGTAGATGGAGAAAGAGGAATATTATTATATAGAGGATATCCTATAGAACAAATTATTCAAAAATGTACATTTTTAGAAACTAGTTATTTACTTTTAAATGGTGAACTGCCTAATGACAATCAATTGGATCATTTTTCAGAAATGATAAATCAATGTAATCTTAATAATAATACAAAAATTTTACAAATATGTAAAAACTATCCTATCAATTCTCATCCTATGGGTATTTTATCTTCATTATCATGTATACTTGAGTTTATGCAAGAAGAAAATAATAACAATTATATTCATTTATTAGCCACACTTCCTATATTAGCTGCTTTAATTTATAGAACAAAAAATGGATTATTTCCTGTTAAATATGATAATAATTTGTGTTATACTTCAAATATTTTAAATATGTTTTTTGCTAAAAAAACAAATAATTATCAACAAAATCCTATTATAGTAGATGCATTAGATAAATTATTAATTTTGCATGCTGATCATGAACAAAATTGTTCTACAACTACGGTACGGTTATTGAGCTCTGCACATGTTAGTATATATGCGTCTATATCTGCTGGAATTAGTGCACTATGGGGTAGATTACATGGAGGTGCTAATCAAGCTGTTATTGAGATGTTAGAAAATATTTTACAAAATGGTGGAAATATTCATAAATGGATTGAAAAAGCAAAAAATAAAAAAGATCCATTTAGATTAATGGGATTTGGACATAGAATTTATAAAAATTTTGATCCAAGAGCAATAATTATTAAACAAGTAGCAGAAAATATTATCAATAAATTAAAATTTAATAATCCTATTTTAAAATTAGCAAAAGAATTAGAAGAAGTAGCTATTCACGATTCTTATTTTATAGAAAAAAAATTATATCCAAATATAGATTTTTATTCTGGTATTATTTATAAAGCCATAGGAATACCAAAAGATATGTTTACTGTTATGTTTGCATTAGGTAGATTACCTGGATGGATAGCTCATTGGAAAGAAATGAGATTAAATAATGAACCATTAGTTAGACCAAGACAAATTTATGTAGGATATAGAAAAAGAAATATAGTTTAGATATTTGTTATTTTATATAGATTTTGTATTTATCTTATTTGTGTATTGTGCGGGCGAAGGGATTTGAACCCTTATGCTATAATTAGCATCAGATTCTAAGTCTGACGTGTATACCGATTCCACCACACCCACTTAATACCCACTTACTTACGTCGTATATGATACGTATATATGTTATACGTATGTTATAAACATATATATAAAATTAATTAATTTCTTTTAAAAGAAGATAAAATAATTTTATGTTGTTGATTAAGTATTTGATATTCTGTATATTTTAACATTGTATTAGAAATAATTTTGATCCATGTTTTATATTTAAAAAACCATTTTTGTTGAATAGAAGGAAATCCTTTTTTAAGATAAGCTGCTACAAAAGGATGTATATGTAATTGTATTCCCTTATTGAATTTATTTTTTATCATAGTTTCTATAATAAATTCTATATGATGTATATAAAACATAGGTGAATATTCTAACTCTATTAAATTATTATTTTTTGTTATATATTTTAATTCCGGTTTTACTCTATGACGAGTAAATTGTACTATTCCAAATTCATTTGGTGGTAAAATTTTATGTTTTGCTTTATCATTTTTCATTTCTTGTTTTAAATGATCATAAAGTATTTGTTTTAAAAAAGGATCTGACATATCTATAAAATCGACAATAATAATGCCACCCATATCTCTTAATCTCAGTTGTCTAGCAATTTCTGTAGCTGCTGAAAGGTTTACTTTTAAAATGATATTTTCAAGCCTGTATGATTCTTCTATATAATTATCTTGTATATGATTAATCATTCCACTATTGACATCTATGACATGTAATGCTTCAGTATGTTCAATAACTAAGTAAGCTCCATTTTTTAATGGTACGTGTTTACCTAGAGAATTTTGCATTTGTTTTGTGATTCCATATTTTTTAAATATTGGCAATTTTCCTTCATAATATTTAATAATTATTTTATCTTGTGGTAAAATCCACGATAAGTATGAATGTATTTCTTTGCATAAGAAATAATTATTGCAATAAATATATTTGAAATCATTATCTAAAATATCTCTTAATAAACTATAAGTTTTACTACATTCACTAAATACTTTAATTGGTAATGAACATGTAGTAATTAATTGATTTAAAATAGATGTCCATTTACTTCTTAAAAAGAATAATTCTCTTTTTAAAATATCATGCTCTATATTATAGGATGCCGTACGAATAATAATTCCATAATTTTTGGGTTTAATTTTTTGAATAATTGAAACCAATCTAAGTTTTTCTTTATAATTATTTATTTTATGTGAAACATAAATTTTTTCAGAAAAAGGAATTAAAATTAAATTTTTTCCTGGAATACAAATTTTGGTAGTTAATTTAGGCCCTTTATTAGAAATAGCTTCTTTTGATATTTGTACTAAAATTTTTTGTCCAATTTGTAATAGATTTTCGATAGAATAAAAATTTTTATTTTCTTGTTGTTCTTCTATGTTTTGATTAATAAAAAAATAATTATGAAAATATTCTATTAGTTGTATTTTTTTATTAATAATAATGTTCGATTGAAATAATATATCTTTATAATGTAGAAATGCTCCTTTTGAATGTCCAATATCAATAATTGCTGCATTTAATCCATAAGATATTTTTTTGACTATACCTAAATATATATTTCCTACAGAAAATTCTGTTTTATAATTTTCGCTATGAATTTCTAATAAATTATCATTTTCTAAAAATGCTATGTTAACGTTTTGTTCATCTGCATGGATAACTAACTTTTTTATCATATACAAAAAAAAAACAAGAAATCATCAATAATCAATAAAACTAATATTTATTGTTATTTTTTCTTTTTATGTCTATTTTTTCTGTTTCTTTTTTTTCTTTTATGAGTAGCTATTTTTTTTCGTTTTCTTTTTTTTCCGTTTGGCATATTAATCGTAGTTGATATATTTTTTTTTAACCTAATTTGTTGTTATAGGAACTTTTTCTTTAACGAGTTCAACAAAAGATTTTGATGGTTTAAATGCAGGAATATTATGTGCAGGAATTACAATAGATTTATCTTTTGAAATATGACGACCAAGTTTTTTTGCTCTATATTTAATAATAAATGATCCAAATCCTCTGAGATATACATTTTCTCCTGATGTAAGACTTTCTTTAATTTTTTTCATAAATGTTTCGATTATCTTTTTTGTGTCAATTCTTTCAGATCCAGTTTCTGATATGATTTCTGTTATTATATCTGCTTTTGTCATGTTTAATCAATCATTATATATCGAATAACAAAATTTTGTATGTTCTAAATATACCAATTTTTTATAAAATTGTCCTACAATTATGGATGTTATGGCATTTATTATATAAATAAAAATACATTTCAAATACACAATATTAATTTTAATGTAAGAAAATTCATTATCATACCAATTGTGTAAAAAATAATATTATACATATATAATAATTTTATTACGTTTTTTTGGTTGAAACAAACCTATTAATATGAAAATATACAGAAAAATGGATAAATTTGTCCAATAATATATTGCTAAACAAAATAATTATTTTTTACTTGTTACATGTTAAACCCATTGATATTTTTTAGTTTAAAATATTAACATTAAATGTTTTTCAAATTCAAATTTATTAATAAATTAGTATTTATTATTCTAATGAGTATTTGTATCAGTATTTCTATAATATATTGGTTGTATCAAAATTATTTTTTAGATACAACATTAAAAGAAAAACAAGCTATTCAAGAATTATCATATGCCGAATCATATCTTTCACATGGATTAATGGATCAAGCTTTAAACTATAATATGAAACATCATTCATTAGGATTGATCGGTATATTAAATAAATATCCAGATACCCAAGCTGGAAATATATCTAAATTTTATGCTGGAATTTGTTATTATAAATTAGGACAGTATGAAAAGTCTATACATATAATGAAATCTTTTGATTCCAAAGATGAATTATTATTGTCTATGAAATATGGATTCATCGGGGATTCCTTTGCACAACTGAATAATAATAATGAAGCTATCAAAAATTATCTCAAAGCATCTAATATCAGTAACAATACATTTACTACACCACTTTATTATTATAAATCGGCTATATTAAATTTTGAAATAAAACAATATAAAGCATCTAAATTACTATTTGATAAAATCGTCATTGAGTATCCTTCTTTTTTTTATTATGATAATGTAGAAAAGTATCTTATGTTTATTGCAAATAAAATATAAAACATTGTTTTATTATTAATACCTTGACACCTCACAACCCACCAATCACACAACACTATCCACTTATTATTTATGAATAAAAATCAAGATTATATTAAATTTTTACCAAAACAATTAATTAATCAAATTGCGGCTGGAGAAGTAATCGATAGACCAGCATCTGTAGTTAGAGAATTATTAGAAAATTCAATAGACGCAAATTCAAATCAAATTGATATTTACATAAAAAATTATGGAAATAGTTTAATTCAAGTAGTGGATAATGGATATGGTATGAGTTATAATGATGCAAAAAATAGTTTTAAACAACATACTACTTCTAAGATAAGAACTCATCAAGATATTTTGAAAATTACAACTAAAGGATTTCGTGGAGAAGCATTAGCTGCAATATCCGCTATAGGACAACTCGAAATACAAACTACAAATAATAATAATTTTTTAGGATTAGAAATAATTATAGAAAATGGAATCATTCAAAAAGAAAATACTATTAGCATGTTAAAAGGAACAAGAGTATCAGTTAAAAATATTTTTTATAATACTCCAGCTAGAAAAAAATTTTTAAAATCTCATAGCATAGAATTTAATCATATAATTTATGAATTATATAAAATTGTGATTGCTCATAGAAATATTACATATCGTTTTTATCATAATGATCACATTTTATTATGTTTTAAAAACAATATTTCTTTAAAAGAAAGAATAGAAGAAATTTTTTACAAAAAAACATATAAATTAATTCCTATTAATATTAAAAATAATAATATTTTTATTAATGGATTTATTAGTATCCCAAATTTATCTAAAATAAAAGGACATCAATTTTTATTTGTTAACAATCGTTGTATTAATAATATTTTTTTACATAAAATAATTATATCTGCTTATAAAGGCATAATAAAGAATTTTAGATCAATTTCTTATTTTATTTTTATTTATACAAATCCAATATTAATAAATTGTAATATACATCCATCTAAAAAAGAAGTGGCGTTAGAAGAATTACATATTATTTCTAATTTAATTAATAACAAAATGAAACAATTATTATATCATAAATATATAATAAATAAGGAACAAAAGGACAAATTTGAAAAATCTGAGAATTGTCATTCTATGTATTATAAAGAAAAAATTTTTTTTACTTCTTTAAAAAAACTTTCTGATACGGAAAAAATTATTCATTTACAAAATTGTATTCATAATGTTGATATATTGGATAAATATTGGATTAATAATATTAATATTATGAAACAAGTATCTAATTATGTATTGAATTATACAATAAATACATTTCAAATTAATGATAAATATGTCATTTTTTCATGGCAAAACAAATATTTAATATTTGTAGATCAACATAAAGCTCATCAAAATATTTTATTTGAATTTTTTTCATCAAAACAAAAAAACAATTTCATAAGTCAAACATTTCTGTTTCCAATTCAAATTAATTTATTAAAACAAGAATATATCTCATTAAGCAATATTTATCATGAATTAATGGAAATTGGATTTCATTTATATTTTTTGAATAATTCTGCTTATTTTTATGCAATTCCTTACAAAATACATCAAAATATGATAATTAATATTTTTAAAAAGATTTTAACATATTCGTTTCAAAAAGGAAATAAAAATAATAAAAATATGATCATCAAATATATATCTAAATTTGCTGCTATTCAATATGGAACTTTATTGAACTCTTATCAAATGAAATCTTTAATTAAAGATTTTTTTACTTGTCAAAATATAATCAAATCAAATTATCCTATTTTTTTTATTCTTAAAAAGAATATTTTACAACAAACAATTATTTAAGTGAATTTATATATATCAAATTTTCATTTTGGTTCAGATGCTGTAAAACATTTAATTAGTATCAATATTTTAGTTTACGCAGCAACTTTTGTATTTGCACAATATAAATTAGAAAATGTATTTTCATTATATCATATAATGGATGATAGATTTGAAGTATATCAGCTGTTAACTCATATGTTTATTCATTCTAAACGATTTTTTTTACATATTGTTTTCAATATGTTAGCTTTATTTATGTTTGGTGGACTGTTAGAAAATCTGTTAGGAATGAAAAGATTTTTAATGATCTATTTTTTATCTGGAATTTCAGCAGCAGTATTACAATTAATATTTAATACTAGTATTTTATATTCATTAGTTCATAGTTTAGATATGAATCAGGTTCAAATGATGTTAAACAATGTTAATGAAGATAATGGATTACAATTATATAGTATTGTATATTCTCCTATGATGGGTGCTTCTGGTGCTGTGAGTGGAATTGTTGGTGCTTTTGCTCGATTTTTTCCAAAACATAAAATATTTCTTTTACCTTTTCCTTTTCCTCTTGCTGTACGACAAGCATTAATTATTTTTATATTAGGTAGTATAATTTCATCATTGTTAGATTTATCTCCTGGAATTGCACATTTTGCTCATATTGGTGGAATATTATCTGGATATATAATTGGATCTTATGTAGCCAAAAAAGATAATATTGAAATACATAATGATTAAATTCATATTATAAAGAAAATAAAAAATAAATCAAAACACATACAAATAAACTAGTTAACAAAATAGATAAAGAATAATGATTACAATCTATTATTTTCATAGTTCGTCTCCAACGAATTTTCCATTTAAATACATTCAAAGGATGTTGTCTATCCCAATCGATACTCATCCATATTAAAATTGGTTTTCCAATTATATGATCTTCTGGAACTAAACCCCAATGACGAGAATCAAAAGAATTATGTCTATTGTCTCCCATCATAAAATAATAGTTATTTTTTACTTGCCACAAAGTATTTATTTTAATATTATGATGATGTGTTTCATATTTAATAATATCATTATAAATATACAAATTACTTCTATTTAATCTAATGATATCGCCTTTTTTAGGAATATATAATGGACCAAAATAATCAATATTCCAGGGAAAATAAATTGATTTGTCTTCAATAGTTTTTGAAAATAAAATTGGTTTTATAAAAATCACATTATTACATAACTTTTTGATAGATAAAATATTTTCTTTTGTTAACATTGCGTAATAAAAATATTTATTATTTTGTTTACCTATAATATCTATTTCTTTAATAGAAATATTTTCTTTAATAAATTTAATATTTAATGGAATATATTCTGTTTTTATAATATAACATTGTTGTTTATATTTTAATTCTTTAGATTTTTCAGGTTTATGATTAATAAATAAAACACCATCGTTTATGTAAATTATATCCCCTGGTAATCCAACACAACGTTTAATATAATTATCTTTTTTATCAATTATTCTATGATATTTATCTTTAGGATAATTAAACACAATAATATCATTTTTTGTAATAAATTGTTTTGTATTATTGTTAATACGACAATAAGGCCATTGAATTGGTAAATAAGATTTAATAAAACCAAAAATTGTATTATGTATAAAAGGAATTGATAGTGGCGTCATAGGTAATCGTAATCCATAATGTATTTTACTTACTAAAATAAAATCTCCCACTAATAAAGTTTTTTCCATAGAAGAAGTAGGAATTAAATAAGGTTGAATGACATAAGTATGAATTAAAAAAGACAAAATTATAGCAAATAACATATGATGATATTCTTTATTATTTTTTAATAATGGTGGGGTTAAATTCTGTTGTAAATTAATATTTTTGATTTTATTATTATGGATAATATAATAATAATTAATATAATATATATATAGACCACAAGAAAAAAATAAATAAAAAATATGTTTTATGTTTATTTTTATAAATAAACGAATCAACTTCATCCATAAATATACTATTAAAAATATACTAGTTATAGGAAAGCACATACACAATATCCATAAACAAGATTTTTTAAAAAATTTTAAAAGTATAAATATATTATATATAGGAATTATTAATTCTAAAAAAGAAAATCCTATTAATGTATACAATCTCCATGTTCCTAATACATAAATGAGGTGTTCTATAAGCAAAAAAATGATACTAAAAAAAATATATGAATACATACATATATTAATTATAAAGATAAAACATCTTCCATAGAAAAAAATCCATTTTTATTTTTTAGCCATTCAGCTGCAATAACGGCTCCAAATGCAAAACAATATCTACTGTGAGCTTTATGCATAATTTCTATATCATCTATTTTGGATATGTATTTTATTTGATGTGTTCCTATTTCATTTCCCAATCTTGTTGATCTAATTAAAATATTATTTTTATCATTTTTTGAATGTTCCACAGTCCAATATTTTTTAAGTTTATTATTAATTATTATCTGTGATAATTGTATGGCAGTTCCACTAGGAATATCTTTTTTATTTTTATGATGAATTTCATCTATTTCTATATTATAATTTTGATATTTATTATGATATAAAAGTTTAGATAATTTTTTATTTATCATGTAAACAATATTCATTCCTATACTAAAATTTGAAGAATATAAAAATGAAAATGTTTTTTTTTTACAACATAATTCTTTAATTAAATGAATTTGATGTAACCATCCAGTTGTGCCACATACAACAGAAATATTATTTTCAATGCACATTTTTACATTGTTAAACGCAGAATTAGGAGTGCTAAATTCTATTGCTACATCTATTTTTTTTAGTGCAATAGAAACAGAATTTGGAGTATTATCCGAGCAAAAAGAAATTTTATGATTTCGATTAATTGCTATTTTCTCTATATATTGCCCCATTTTACCATATCCTATGATTGCTATATTCATATTTTATAATGTTATTAATTTTTAATTATGTAAAAAAAAGTTAATATTTAATAAAATGCCCACGTGGTGAAATAGGTAGACACACCACTTTGAGGTAGTGGTATCCAATTATGGATGTGCTGGTTCAAATCCAGTCGTGGGTACAAAAATAATTATTTATTATTATACTTACTTTATATTATACTAATACACGAAATAAATCTGGATTTTTATTCAAATATTGATAATGTACGTTATATGTTTTCATATTTTTTATTAATTCAGAAAAATCATTTTTATCAGATAATTCAATTCCTATTACAGCTGGGCCTTCTTCTTTAGATGTTTTTTTATAATATTCAAAATATACTATATCATCTTGTTTTCCTAAAATATTATTAACAAATTCTTTTAAAGCCCCTGATCTTTGAGGAAAATTAACAATAAAATAGTGTTTTTTACCCTCATATAACAGAGATCTTTCACGTATTTCTTCTGTTCTAGTGATATCATTATTACCTCCACTTAAAATACACACAATGGTTTTGCCTTTTATTTTTTCATAATAACAATCCAATGCCGCTATGGATAAAGCTCCTGCGGGTTCAGCTACTATAGCTTCTAAATTATATAAATCTAACATTGTTGTACATACTTTACCTTCATGAACCAGTTTTAATTCATATAATACTTGTTTACATATATCAAAAGTTAATTGACCAACTTTTTTAACCGAAGCACCATCAATAAATCTATCAATATTGTTTAATTCTATAATTTTTCCTTTTTTTAATGAATAACTCATAGATGGTGCTCCTAATGGTTCTACCCCTATAATTTTTGTTTTTGGGCTTATTTGTTGAAATATACTTCCTACTCCAGAAGCTAATCCACCTCCTCCAATAGGAATAAAAATATAATCTATTTTTAGATTATTAGACTGTTCTAAAATTTCTAATCCTACTGTAGCTTGACCTTCAATAATTTTTTTATCATCAAAAGGATGAATAAATATTTTATTATTTTTTTTACAATCTTTAATAGCGTCATAACTTACAGAATCATAAGTATCCCCTCGTAAAATAATTTCAACATATTCTTTCCCAAACATTTTGACTCTTTCTACTTTTTGTTTTGGAGTAGTATTGGGCATATAAATTTTAACATGAGATTTCAATAAATTACAAGAATATGCTACACCTTGTGCATGATTTCCAGCACTAGCACAAACTAGTCCATTTATTAATTCTTTTTTTGATAAACTTTTTATTTTATTATATGCACCTCTTATTTTATAAGATCTTATAATTTGTAAATCTTCTCTTTTTAAAAGAATATTTGCATTATATTTTTCAGAAAGAATATAATTTTTTTGTAATGGCGTCTGATATATAATATTTTTTAAAATTAATTCAGCTTGTTTAACCAGTTTATAATCAGGAAAATAAATTTTGTTTTTATTTTTTGTCAATTCGCAAGTTTAAAAATTATTTTTTTGGTCGTAACTTACGAATAAGTTCTCCAATTTTCCATAATTCACTATTTTTGAGTTGATTTAATTCTTTTTGTAATTGTATTCTATAATCTGGATGACTATTTTTCTCAATCACGTTTTTTGCTTCATTTCCAGAAGATACCTCCTGATATAATTTTCTAAATATAGGTAAATTTAAATCTCTAAATTTTTTCCACCAATCTAAAGCTCCTCTTTGTGCTGTAGTAGAACAATTTTCATACATCCAATCCATACCATTTTCTGATACTAAAGGCATTAAACTTTGAGTTAATTCTTCTACTGTTTCATTAAAGGATTCGGAAGGGGAATGTCCATGTTCTCTTAATACTTGATATTGAGCAGCAAAAATACCTTGTATAGCTCCCATTAAAGTTCCTCTTTCTCCAACTAAATCAGAATATACTTCATTTTTAAAAGTTGTTTCAAATAAATATCCAGATCCTATACCTATTCCTAGCGATAAAACTTTTTCTAAAGATTGTCCACTAAAATCTTGATAAATAGCATAACTGGAATTTACACCTTGTCCATCTTGAAATAATCTTCGAAGACTTGTTCCAGATCCTTTAGGAGCGACTAAAAATATATCTATATTTTTAGGTGGTAAAATTTTAGTTTGTTTATTAAAAGTTAGTCCAAAACCATGAGAAAAATATAATGAATTTCCATCATTTAAATACTTTTTTAAAGTAGGCCAAAAAGATATTTGTCCAGCATCTGATAATAAATACATTAATATAGAACCTCGTTCGGATGCTTCTTCTAAAGAAAATAAATTTTTTCCTTGTATCCAGCCATCTTTCAAAGCTTTATCCCATGAAATAGAATTTTTTCTTTGTCCAACTATCACTGAAAAACCATTATCTCTTAAATTTAATGATTGTCCAGGGCCCTGAACTCCGTATCCTAATACAGATATAGTTTCTTTTTGTAATATTCTTTGAGCAGTTTTCAATGAAAACTCTTTTCTTGTAATAATATTCTCTTTAAAAGATCCAAATGTCATTTTCATAATTTTATTATATTATTAATGGAATATTAAGATTGACTAATTTCCATGATTTTTTTGAATTATTTTTAATATCAACATGAATAATACCAATTAAATTTTTAATTAATTTTATTATTTTTATTAATTGTTCCTCTAAACATTTTATATCAATAATTATTGATTGCCCAATATGCTTATTATCGTCTTTATAACTAACTTGTATATAAGTTAGTTTTAAATTTCTTTTTTCTAATATAATTAATATTCTTATTAATAATCTGTTTTCATTATGTCCAAAAATGATAATTCTAAAATCCTGTTTCATACATAAAATGTATCAATAATAATATATTTATTATTATGTTAAACGAATTTCATCAACTGCTGCACCAGATGGAATCATAGGAAACACATTATTTTCTCTTTCTATAATTATTTCTAATAAATAAGATTTTTTATAATTTAATGCTTCTTTTACAGCATATTCTAATTTATCCCTTTTGTCTATTTTTTTTGCTTTTATATGATAAGCATTTGCAAGTTGTATAAAATCTGGATTAATTAATTTTGTACATGAATAACGTTTTTGAAAAAATAATTGTTGCCATTGTCTAACCATACCTAAAAAATTATTATTTAATAAAATTATACTAATAGAAATTTCATTTTGTAAAATAGTTCCCATTTCTTGAATGGTCATTTGTATGCCACCATCTCCTACAATACATATTACTTGTCTATTTTTATAACCTAATTTAGCCCCAATAGATGCTGGTAAAGCAAATCCCATAGTTCCCAATCCACCTGATGTTATATTACTTCTTATACAAGAAAAATTAAAATATCTAGAAGCAATCATTTGATGTTGCCCTACATCAGTTACTAAAATAGAATTTTTTTGCTTATATTTATTTATCCATTTAATTACTTCTCCCATTGTAATTCCTGTTTTTAAAGGATTTAAATCTTCTTGTATAACATAAAGTTCTTCTTTTTTTCTTAATTTATAAAATTGATTTATCCATATTTTATGAGAAGATTTTTTCACATAAAATATTAATTTTTGTAAAGAAACTTTACAATCTCCTAAAATAGGTATATGACATAATATATTTTTATTAATTTCATAAGGATCTATGTCTAAATGTATAATTTTAGCTTGTGTAGCATATTTTTGGACATTACCGGTAACACGATCATCAAATCTCATTCCAATAGCTATTAATAAATCACATTGATTTGTTAATATATTTGGGGCATAATTACCATGCATACCTAACATTCCAACATATAAAGGATGACTACTTTCTAATATACTCAATCCTAATAAAGTACTTGCTGTGGGCATGCCAGTCTTTTCAATAAATTGTTTAAATTCATGTTCAGCTTTGGCTAAAATAATTCCTTGTCCAACAAGTACTAACGGTTTTTTAGCAGTATTTATTAAATTTGCTGCTTGTTGTATATTTTTTTCTTCTATATATGGATACGGTCTAAAATTTTTAATGTTGTTATAATAAAATATATTTTTTGTGTTAAAAATATATTTTTGAAATTGTGCGTCTTTAGTTATTTCTATTAAAACTGGACCAGGTCTTCCTTTTTTTGCAATAAAAAATCCTTTTTTAATAGATGCAAAAATTTCTTTAGCATCCAAAATTTGAGTATTCCATTTAGTGACTGGTACAGATATATCTATAATATTAGTTTCCTGAAATGCATCTGTTCCTAATAATGAAGAAGTTACTTGGCCAGTAATACAAACAATAGGTGTACTATCTATTAATGCATCTGCTAGTCCAGTAATTAAATTAGTAGCACCTGGACCAGATGTAGTAAAACAAACTCCTGTTTTACCAGTAGCTCTAGCATATCCTTGTGCCGCATGTATAGCTCCTTGTTCATGACGCATTAAAATATGTGATACCACATTTAAATAATTATGAAGTGAATCATAAATAGGCATAATTGCTCCACCCGGATAACCAAATATATATTTGACTTTCTCATGTAACAACGTTTTTATTACAATTTCAGAGCCTAATAGTTTTTTTTCTTGTTTTTTTATTATCATATAAATTATAGAACCCAAACATCAAAAAACATTATTATTGATCAGTTATACATCCTTCAGAAGCAGAAGAAACAGTTTTCATATATTTATATAAATATCCTTTTTGTATTTTAGATTTATAAGGCTTCCAAATTTTTTTTCTTTTTTGTATTTCGTTTTCTTCAACTTCTAAAGTTAGTGTATTATTTTCTGAATCTATTTTAATGACATCACCATTTTGAATGAAAGCTATAACTCCTCCATAATATGCTTCTGGAGTAATATGTCCAACTACAAATCCATGTGATCCACCAGAGAATCTACCATCTGTAATAAGTGCTACATATTTACTTAATCCTGCTCCCATAATATAAGATGTTGGTTTTAACATTTCTGGCATACCTGGTCCACCAGCAGGACCAACATATCTAATTACTATTACTTCACCCTTTGTTATTTTATTATTTAATATAGCAATATTTGCTTCTTGTTCCGAATTAAATACTTTTGCTCTACCACGAAAATATAATCCTTCTTTTCCACTTATTTTTGCCACTGAACCTTTTGTAGCTAGATTACCATATAAAATTTTGATATGACCATTTTTTTTAATAGGATTGTCTACAGGATAAATAATTTTTTGATTGTTAAAATTTATGTTTGGAATATTTTTTACATTTTCATATAATGATTTTCCAGTAACAGTTAAACAATTTCCATTGAGTATACCTTCATTAATTAAATATTTAATAATTACTGGCATACCTCCAATATATTTATGTATATCTTCCATCAAATATTTACCACTAGGTTTTAAATTACCAATTACAGGAATTGTAGAGCTTAAATATTGAAAATCTTTTAATTCTAATTTAATATTTGCACATTTTGCAATAGCTAGAAAATGAATAATTAAATTTGTAGATCCTCCCAAAGATATTGCTAATTTAATTCCATTTTCTATAGAAGTAGGTGTAACAATATCTTTAGGTTTAATATTATTTTTCAATAAATTATAAATATATTTTTCTGAATGTTGACATTCGATTTTTTTATTTTGACTTGTTGCAGGATATGATGATGAAGATGGCAATGTCATACCTATAGTTTCCATAGCGGCAGCCATAGTATTTGCAGTATACATTCCCCCACAAGATCCAGCACCTGGACATGAATGTTTAATAATTTGTATATATTCTTCTTGAGATATTTTACCAATATTTTTTTCTCCAAACGCTTCAAAAGCAGACACAATATCCAATTTTTTTTTATTGTATAATCCAGAAGATATACTACCACCATAAATAATCATAGATGGTCTATTTAATCTTAATAATGCCATCATCACTCCTGGAATATTTTTATCACATCCTGGAATGGCTATAACACCATCATAATGGTGCGAATTAATAACAGTTTCTATACTATCTGCTATTAATTCTCGAGATGGAAGAGAATACCTCATGCCTGATGTTCCCATTGTAAGTCCGTCACTGACACCAATGGTGGTAATTTGAAATACATTCAAATTATTATGATTTTTAATTGATTTTTTTACAATTTTTCCTAATTTATCTAAATGTATATTGCAAGGATTTCCATCATACCAATTAGTTACAATTCCTACCTGTGCCTTGTGAAAATCGGAATCTTTAATTCCAATAGCATATAACATAGCATGAGAGGCAGGTAAATCATCTCTTTCTGTAATTTGTTTGCTAAACTTGTTAATTTTTTGTTCCATGAAAGATTTTATAAATCTAATCTATATAGATTAGACAGATAAATAGAAATACGAATACGAAGAAGTATATAAAAATATGAAAAAAATAGGTGATATAAAAGAATTTTGTATTTTTTTTTCATGATATGATACCAGATCCTATTAATTCTTTGTTTATATACCATGCCGCAAATTGTCCTTTAGTAATAGCAAATTGCATAGTTTTAAATTCGATTAACATTCCATTTGGAATTTTGTTTAGAATAGCTTGTTGTAAAGGTTGTCTATAACGAGTTCTACAAAGAACTTTCATTATATCTCCATCTAACATAGTATAATCATCTCTTATCCAATGAATATTTTTTTGTTTAATAAATAAAGATTTATCATATAATCCAGGATGTTGTCTTCCCATTCCTGTATAAACAATATTGTGTTTTATATCTGTTTCAATAACAAAAATAGGATGTTTCAATCCCCCTATAGATAATCCTTTTCTTTGTCCTTTTGTAAAAAATTGATATCCATTATGATATCCTATTATTTTTCCATCTGATTTACAATATTTTGGTTGTCTATTAATGTTATTATGATTATCAATACAAGAAGCATTTGAATCAATATTGATGATTTCACCTGTTTTTTTTGGTATTTTTTGTTGTAAAAATTGATATAAATTAATTTTTCCTAAAAAACATAAACCTTGAGAATCTTTTTTATCTGCATTACATAATCCACTTTTATTAGCTATTTGTCTAACTTCTTTTTTTGTTAATTTACCTAAAGGAAAAATAGATTTTGATAATTGATATTGTTTTAGTTGACATAAAAAATAAGATTGATCTTTATTAGAATCTGTTCCAATTAATAATCTATAAATAATTTTATTATTTTTGATAATATATTGTTTATTTACATAATGTCCAGTTGCAATAAAATCTGCTCCTAAATTCATAGCTTGTTTTAAAAAACAATCAAATTTTATTTTACTATTACACATAATATCAGGATTAGGAGTAATACCTGATTTATATCCTTTAAACATGTAATTGATAATATTTTGTTTATATTCATTTTTCATTTCTATTATTTGAAATGGAATATTTAATTTATTTGCTACTAACATTGCATATATACTATCTTCTTTCCAATTACATGTCAACATATTACAATCATCATCATGATTATCCCAAGTATTTATAAATAATCCAATTACATTATATCCTTGTTTTTTTAAGATTAAAGCTGCTACACTAGAATCTACTCCACCTGACAGGGCTACTACTACTTTATATTTATACATTAACAATGTTGATAACTAAATTTTAAGAAAAAATATCTCTTACATAATCAAAAAAAGATTTTACAGAACTATTAGTAGGTGGTAAAAAATTCTCATTTTTTCTCATTTTTTCAAAAAATTGTTTTTGTTCTTCATTCATTTTTTTTGGAGTCCAAACATTTACATGAATAAATAGACTACCTATACCATATCCTTCAATTTTTGGAATTCCTTTATTTTTTAATCTTAATGTTTTTCCAGATTGTGTTCCAGATGCAATTTTAATTCTTGCTTTTCCGTTAAGAGTAGGGATTTCTTTATACACACCTAATACAGCATCAGAAAAAGATATATATAAATTATAATGAAGATTACTACCTTCTCTTTTAAATTTAGAATGAGGTAATTCCTCAATTAATATTATTAAATCTCCAGAAATTCCATTAAATGGAGCATCATTACCTTTTCCTGACACTTTTAATTGAATTCCTTCTGTTAATCCAGCAGGAATTTTTATATTTACTACTTCTTCTTTTTGAATTAAGCCATATTTATTAGCTCCATATGGAATATTTTCAATTTGTTTACCAATTCCATCACATATATTACATTGAGTAGCAGTTTGCATTTTTCCTAAAATTGTATTAGTAATACGAATTTTTTGTCCTGTTCCATTACAAAATTTACATTGAATAAATTTCAATCCATCAGCGATTTTCATTTTGAGTACCTTAATTGTTTTTGATATTCCAGTTGCTATTTCTTCTAAAGATAATTTTACTCTAATTCTAAGATTGCTTCCTTTCATTATAGTTTCATTTCTGGAATGTTTTCCGAAACTAAAACTACCAGTAGTAAATCCACTACCAAATGCATCTGCAAATATATCACCGAAATTTGTAAAAATATCGTCCATATTCATATTGGTATAAGATCCTTTCATACCTGTATGTCCAAATTTATCATAGCGTTGTTTTTTCTTATCATTGCTTAATACTTCGTAGGCTTCTGCTGCTTCTTTAAATTTTTCTTCTGCTTTTTTTTGATTTTTTGGATTTTTATCAGGATGATATTTAATTGCTAATTTTCGATAGGCTTTTTTGATATCATTTAAAGTAGCATGTTTGGGTACTCCTAATACTTCGTAATAATCTCGTTTTACCATGAAAAAATTTTTTTATTTTTTACTTTATTTTCCAGTAATAACTTTAGCATGTCGTATGACTTTGTCTTGTAATAAATAACCATCTTCCACAATTTCTATAATTTTTCCTTTTAAATTATCTTTTAAAACTGTAGTTTGGTTAATTGCATTATGAAAATCTGTATTGAAATCATCTCCTTGTTTAATTTGAATTTTACTAAGACCTTTTTGATTTAAAATGTTTATTAGTTTTTCTTGTATTAGTAAAACACCTTTTAGTAAAATATTTTCTTTATATTTTTTCAATTCTTTTATACTTCGTTCAAAATCATCTAATATAGGAATTAAATCTATCATCATTTGTTGATTAGTGATTCTAAATAGTTCTATTCTTTCTTTTTGAATCCTTTTTTTATAATTTTCAAATTCTGCAAAAATTCGCAGAAATTTGTCTTTTTCTTTTTTAAATTGTTCTTGTAGAAGAATAAATTCTTCTTTATATTTTACATTTATGGTATTATGATTGTCTTGTTTTGTTTGTGGTTTACATGAACAATTAGATAATTTGTTCATATTTTTAGAATTTTGTTTTTCAGAATTTTCTTGTTTTATATTCATAACAAAAAAATATTTTTAATCTTAAAATGAATAATTTAATAATGATAATCAAGCAAAATTTTTGCTATATATTATGTAACATATTATATATTAAAAATTTTTTTGAATCTAAAATGTTTTCTAATTTTATTTAATCTTTGATTAGCTATAACTTTTGCTTGTTTAGCACCTGAATATAATATATTATCTAATAATGCTTTATTGTTTATGAAAGATGCAAATTTTTTTCTTTCCAATGAAAACGTTTCTATCAAACATTTATATAACGTTAATTTAGCTTCTAAATATCCATATTGTCCTTCTAAATATTTTGTTTTCATTTTTTCTACTTGATTTTTATCAGCTATTAATTTATATAATGATATAATAATACTTTGATCAGGATTTTTTTTATCTTTAAATAATTTATTATCGGTTTTAATACTCATTATTTGTTTTTTTAAATTATCATCTGAAGAAAAAATATTAATATAATTATTTTTGGATTTACTCATTTTATATCCATTTATTCCAGGAATTAACATGGTTGTTTTATGAAAATATGGTATCGGTAATAAAAAGAGTTTTTTACCTATTTTTTTATTTAATTTATGTGCTGCATTTCTTGTAATTTCTATATGTTGTAATTGATCTTTGCCAACAGGAATAATTTCAGCATTATAAAGCAATATATCAGCGGCCATTAAAATAGGATAAGTCAGTAATCCAACATTAATTTTGGTTTGATCATGTTGTTTATTTCTTTCTTTGAAAGAATGAGATAAAATTAATCTATTATATGGGTAACAACAATTAATATACCAAGCAAGCTCTGTAACTTCTGATGAAACATCTGATTGTCTATATAATAGAGTTTTTTCTATATTTAATCCAAAAGAGAGCCATGCTGCTGCTATATAATAAGTATTATTTTGAATTTTTTTTAAATCGTTTTCTTGTATTAAAGAATGTAAATCAGCTATAAATACAAATTGTTTTGTATTTACATATTTTTGAAATAGTTTTATAGAAGGAATAATAACCCCTAAAATATTTCCTAAATGAGGAATACCAGTACTTTGAATTCCAGTTAATATTCTTTTTTTCATAATTATTATTATATAATTTTTTTGCTGAAGATTCATTAGAATGTGTCTATTCCACTAATAATTTCAAGTATTTCTTTTGTAATAGCAGTTTGTCTTTCTTTGTTATAATTTAATATAAGATCTTCTTTAATTTTATAAGCATTTTCTGTTGCTTTATGCATTGAAATCATTCTAGATGTATGTTCTGAAGTATAAGAATCTAATATCCTTGTTAACAATTTAAATTTTAAAAAATTTGGTATCAGGTAATTTAAAAATTTTTTTGTAGAACATTCTAAAATAAAATCATTTTTTATAGAAAATAAATTTTTTTCGTTAATTTGTAAAATATCAGAATCAATAATGGGTAAAAATAATTCATAATTTGTTTTATAAAAAATATGTTTTTGTATTTTATTATAAATTATATATATAGCATAAATTTGGTTATTAATAAAATCTTTAATTAATTTTTGTATTAAATATAATATATTGTGATTATTACAATTATTACTATATAATTTAGTATGATGATATAAATGATATTGTTTTTTTAACAAAAAATCTATTCCTTTTTTTCCTATAGAAAAAAATAAACATTTTTCTTTATTTTCTTTATAAAATTTAGTATCAATAATAGTATTAATTTTATTAAATATTGAATAATTAAACGATCCACATAATCCACGATCAGAAGTTATTATAATAAATAATGTTTTTTTATTTTTGTTATTATGATCAAATAAAAAATATTTTTTGTTTTTTAAAAAATGTAATTTATAATTTTGACATTTTGTAATAATAAAATTTTTCAAAATATTTTTTATTTCATTAAAATACATATTAATATGTATTTTTTGTGTTTTGCATTTTCTTAATTTTACAACAGAAATCATTTTCATGGCGTCTGTTGTTTTTATTAAAGAATTCATGGATTGAATTCTTTTTTTTATTTCTTTTTGATTAATCATTCTAGATTAAGATGATAAATATTTTGTACTTAATTCTGTAACAACATTTTTTAATGTATTCGTAATGTCTTCATTAATAATTCCTAATCTTAGTTTGTGTAATAAATCTTTATATTGTTCATTTAAATAAAAAAGATACTCTTTTTCAAAAGAAGAAATTTTATCAATAGGAATTTTTTTTAAAAGATTTGTAGTACCTGCATATATAATAGCTATTTGATCAGATATATTATATGGAGAATATGGTGATTGTTTTAAAATTTCCATATTTCTTTTTCCTTTTTCTATTATTGCCATGGTATGTGGATCTAATTCAGATGAAAATTTGGAAAAAGATTCTAATTCTCTAAATTGTGCTTGATCGAGTTTTAAAGTCCCAGAAATTTTTCTCATTGATTTAATTTGTGCTGCCCCTCCAACTCGAGATACCGATATTCCTTCATTAATTGCAGGACGTATACCAGAATTAAATAAATCTTTTTCTAAAAAAATCTGTCCATCAGTAATAGAAATA
The DNA here is from genome assembly GCF_014252335.1 of Blattabacterium cuenoti. NCBI lineage: Bacteria > Pseudomonadati > Bacteroidota > Flavobacteriia > Flavobacteriales > Blattabacteriaceae > Blattabacterium > Blattabacterium cuenoti. The sequence goes on along the minus strand of NZ_CP059218.1, from coordinate 75,349 downwards.
ACATTAGTTGGAATGTAAGATGATACATCTCCAGATTGAGTTTCAACAATAGGAATAGCAGTCAATGAGCCTCCACTTTTGACTTTATCTTTTAAATCTTCTGGAAGATTATTAATATTTTTAGCAATATTTTGATCTGTAATAATTTTAGCTGATCTTTCTAATAAACGTGAATGTAGATAAAATATATCTCCTGGATATGCTTCTCTTCCAGGTGGTCTTCTTAATAATAATGAAATTTCTCTATAAGCTACTGCTTGTTTTGATAAATCATCATATATAACAACAGCAGAATGACCAGTATCTCTAAAATATTCTCCTATAGCGGTCCCTGCAAATGGTGCATATACTTGTATTGCAGCAGGTTCTGATGCTGATGCAGCTAATATAATTGTGTATGATAATGCACCTTTTTCTTTTAATAATGTTTTAATTCTTGCTATAGTAGATCCTTTTTGTCCAATAGCAACATAAATACAATATACTGGATGATTAGTTTCATATGTTTCTTTTTGATTAATAATAATATCAAGAGCTATTGTAGTTTTACCTGTTTGTCTGTCTCCAATAATCAATTCTCTTTGTCCTTTACCTATAGGAATCATTGCATCTATTAATTTAATTCCAGTTTGTAGTGGTTCTGTTACTGGTTCTCTATATATAATTCCTGGAGCATTTCTTTCTAATGGCATATTCAATAATGTTCCATATATAGGCCCTTCTCCATCAATAGGATTTCCTAGTGTATTAATAACTCTTCCTAACATTTTTTTACCTACTTTAATAGAAAAAAAATTTCCTGTACGAATCACTTTATCTCCTTCTTTAATATTTTGTGAAGAAGATAATAAAACTATACTAACATAGTAGTCTTCTAAATTTAATACAATTCCTATAGTTTGATTTTGAAATTCTACTATTTCTCCATAAAATACTGTAGTCAATCCAATTGCTCTAACAATTCCATCTCCTATTTGAATAACAATTCCAAATTCTGATAATTGTTTTTGATATTTAAAATCTGATAATTGTTCTTTTAAAATAGAAGGAATTTCAGAATATTTTATATCTGACATATGATGATATTAATCAATATTATTATTTATAAATTTATTTTTAATATTAAATAATTGTCTTTTAACACTAAAATCCCATTCTTGCCATTCTATTTGAAGTATAAATCCCCCTATAATATATGGATCAATTTTATTAATAATATTATAAGTTGTTTTATTCAATATTTTTTGAAGTACGTATTGTTGTATTTTTTTATTAATATAAGTGGATGATATAAATAAACAATTAATTAATCCTTTGTGTTTTTTATATATAGTTATATATTCATAAATTATTTTTTTCAGAAAGAATTCTCTATTTCGTATAATTAAAAGTTTTATAAATTTATAAATGAGTAATTCATGATCATAATAAATTTTTTTTATAATTTTTAATTTGGTTTTTTTTGAAATGATTGAAGAAATAAACATTTGATGAAATTCAAAATTTATAAGTAAAAAATTATATAATTTTTCTATTTTTTTATAAAATAAACAACTATTTTTTTCATGTTTTATAGAATATTCAAACAACACTTTAGCATAGTTATTAATAATTTTTGGATTCAACATAATTAATATAATCACTAATTCTTATAAATTGTTTATAACATTTTCTATAAATTTTTCTTGATAAGAATCATTTTGATTAAGTTGTTTTTTTAGTATAGTTTCAGCTATTGTAATAGAAACAGAAGCTATTTTATTTTTTATTTCTTGAATAGCTATTTTTTTTTCTATTCTTAACATTTTTTTTGTTTCATGCATAATTTTTCTTTGTTCTAATATGCTATCTTGGATTGTTTGTTGTTGTATATTATTTTTTATTTGCATTGCTTCTTTGATAATCGAATCTCTTTTATTGATTGCTTCTTTTAAAATTTGTTGTTTTTGTTTATCCAATAATATTAATTCTTCTTGAATTTTTTTTGCATTTTTGATAGAAATTAGAATTGTTTTTTCTCTATTATCTATAAATTTTATTATAGGAGTCCATGCATATTTAGATAAAAAATACATTGTACATAAAAATATGATAATATGCCATATAATTAATCCAAAAGAAGGAGACATTAAATCCACAACCATATTGATAACTATTTAAATACAGCTAATAAGGCAGTAACTATTCCAAATAAAGCAGCACCTTCAATCAAAGCAGCTGCTATAATCATGGCATTTTGTATTTTTTCTGAAGATTCTGGCTGTCTAGATATAGCATCCATAGCCGAACTTCCAATTTTTCCAATTCCTAATCCAGCTCCTAGTACCGCTAATCCAGCTCCTAAAGCTGCTAATCCTGAATAAATTAAATCTATCATATGATAATTATTATTTTTTTGATGAATGATTAATAACAGATCCTATTAATAATGCAGATATATTAGTAAATATAAATGCTTGTAAAAAAGAAACCATTATTTCTAGTAAAAATATGAAAAAACCAAAAATAATAGAAAAACTTGCAATCCACAAACTTTTAAAAATAAAAATTAAACAAATAAAACTTAAAATAACAATATGTCCTGCTGTAATATTAGCAAATAAACGAATACATAAAGTCATAGGACGAATAAATATTCCTATAAATTCTATTGGTGCCAATATTATTTTAATCAAAATTGGAACATTAGGCATCCATAATAAATGTTTCCAATAATGTTTATTAGAAGATAAATTCATTATAAAAAAAACTATTGCAGAAAGTACAAAGGTTATATTAATATTTCCTGTAACATTTGGAAATCCAGGAATTAATCCAATTAAATTATTAATTAATATAAAAAAAAATAGAGTTAATAAAAAAGGTAAATATTTTCTATATTTTGTATTTCCAATATTTGGAATAACTATTTCATCTCTAATAAATAATATTAAAAATTCTAATAAAATGCCTAAAGACCATGTATTATGAAAACTTTTATAACTATATACCATTTTTATAAAAATTACAAATAATATTATAATAGATAATATTATAGATACAATATTTTTGGTAATAGATAAATCTAATATTGGTATATCATTGATTGGACTTCCTTTATTATTCATTTTTAATTCTCCTTTATAATTAGTAATATATATTTGTTCTTTAAACATTTTATAAAAATTATTTTTTCCTTTCACTAATTTTCCATTATAAAATTGATTTGATGTAAAGATTTCTAATTTTTTATTTTTATTTAATAAAATAATTGGTAGTGGTAAAATAATTTTATTATTTACTATATGCCAATCGTGAGAATCTAATATGTGTTCTAAAATAATTTTAGATATATCTAATCTATTATTATTATGGTAATGGGAACAATTAGAAGTTATTGGTATGATAATTAAAAGAGATAATAAAATTTTTAATAATTTTTTTAACAAATTAATTTAACTTTTAATGATATATATAATATAATAAATTTTATTTTTGCATATAAATATTCATTTTATTTATCTGCAATTTGATAAAAATTATGCTAAAACAATGTTATGATGAAGGAAGAAACACAATTAATTCAAAATATTTTATCAGATCCTCTTACTGGGGCAATTTCCACTCCCATATATCAAACTTCTACTTTTGTTCAACAAGAACCAGGTATTCATAAAGGATATGATTATACACGAACTAATAATCCAACTAGAAAAGTATTAGAAAATATAATCAAAAATTTAGAAGTAGGATATGCAGGATTAGCATTTGCTTCGGGATTAGCTGCTATAGATGCTACAGTCAAATTATTAAGTAATGGAGATGAAATTATTGCTGTTGATGATATTTATGGTGGAACATTTAGGTTATTAAATTTATATAAAAAATTAGGCATTTACACTCATTTTGTAGATACTTCTTGTTTAACTAATATATTACCACATATTTCTTCAAAAACAAAAATGATATGGTTAGAAACTCCAACCAACCCTACATTAAAAATATCAGATATACAAAAAATTAGTTGTAATGTCAAAAAAATTAATTCAAATATTTTAATAGTAGTAGATAATACATTTGCTACTCCTATTATTCAAAAACCACTAAATTTAGGATCAGATATAGTGATTCACAGTGCAACAAAATATTTAGCTGGACATTCAGATGTATTAGCAGGATTAATTATCGTGAAAAATCCAAAATTATATGATACATTAAAATATATTCAAAATTCAACTGGAGGAATATTATCCCCGATTGATTCTTGGTTAACTATTCGAGGTTGTCAGACTTTATATCTTAGAATCAAACAACAATCTAAAAATGCTATGAAAATGGCTTATTTTTTAAAAAACAAAAAAATTATTGATAAAATTTATTATCCTGGATTAATAAGTCATAAAAATTATAATATAGCTAAAAAACAACAAAAATATTTTGGTGGTATTGTATCTTTTAGTTTAAAAAATGATACATTAGATGCTGCAAAAAAAATAGTAACTTCTACTAAATTATTTAAACTAGCAGAAAGTTTAGGAGGAACAAAAAGCTTAATTTGTCATCCATCTACTATGACACATAAATCTACTCCATTAGATATTAGAATTAAAAATGGGATTCAAGAGTCTCTGATTAGATTATCTATTGGAATAGAAAATATAGATGATCTAATAGAGGATATTGATAATGCTTTAATTGATTAGTTAATTTTTTTATCTTGTAATTTAATTCCTATTAAAGATAAGAGATAACGTATTTTATCTGATACTATCCAATTTTTTTTTATTCTTTCTTCTATTCTTAATTCTATTAAAAATTCTATAATTTTATGTATATTTTTAGATGTTTTATCAAGATTTTGTTTATTCATCATTTCTAATCCCATAATATCGAATAAAAAATAATGCATATACATTTTTAATAAATGTATATCTGATAATTTTATATTATAAATATAATCACAATGTGTAATTTTATATATTTTAAATAAATGAGAAATTAATAAAGGAGTATTAAAATCATCATCAATAGCATAATAACAATCTTTGATCCATTGTAGAATATCAAAATTTAATGTATTTGTATTATTATTAGAATGAATAGGAATAGTATGATGAGTATGAGTAGTAGTAGTAGTAGTAGTAGTAGTAGTAGTATGTAAGATTTTATCAATTATGTTAATTGTGCGCATTAATTTCAAATATCCTTTTTCTGAATTTTTGATTCCTTGTTCAGAAAAATTTAAAATACTTCTATAATGATATGTTAAAAGATAATATCGTATGATTGTAGGATGAAATTTGTTATTATTTAATAAATTATTAATATCAACCACATTTCCTTTTGATTTACTCATTTTTTTACCTTGGTAAGTTAAAATATTAGTATGAATCCAATAACGAGATAACATTTTTTTATTTATTCCTATTGCTTGTGCTATTTCACATTCATGATGAGGAAATTTTAAATCTATTCCTCCACCATGAATATCAAAATGTGTTCCTAAATATTTCGTACTCATTGTAGTACATTCTATATGCCATCCAGGAAATCCTTTCCCCCATGGAGAATTCCAATACATAATATGATTATATTTTGCTTTTTTCCAAAGAGCAAAATCATGAAATTTTTTTTTTTCAGTTAAAAAATGATAATTTTTATTAATTAATTGATTGATATCATTATTACTTAATGATCCATAAGGACCATATAAATCAGAAAATTCTTGATTATATTTTTCTATGTTAAAATACACAGAACCATTTTTTTCATAAGCTATGTTGTTATTGAGTAATTGTGTTATTATATCAATTTGTTCTATTATATGGCCAGTTGCTATGGGTTCTATATTTGGAGGCAATAAATTAAATAGTTGTAAAATTTTATGAAAAAAAATCGTATATTTTTGAACTAATTCCATAGGTTCTAGCCCTTCAATTCTAGATCGTATAGATATTTTATCTTCATCATTTTCTTCTAAATGACCTACATCTGTAATATTTCTTACATAACGAATTTTATAATTTAAATGTTTAAAATATCTTACAATGAAATCAAATAATATAAAAGTTCTACAATTTCCTAAATGAATATAATTATACACTGTAGGTCCACAAACGTAAATACCAATATATTTTTTATTCAGTGGTATAAATAATTCTTTTGTTCCAGTTAAAGAATTATAAATTTTTATATTATGTTGATGCCTATAATTTATTATATTCACATGAATGGTATTGATTATTTTGTGTAGAGTAGACTAATAAAAATAAATATTATAAAGATAGTAGTATAAACATAAATTTGTATAATATTTAATTTTAATATTTGAAAGTATTAGGAATTACACAAATTGGAATAGAGATCATTTTATGTTGATTTTTTTGATGTAAATTTTTATATATATTAATAATATTATATTTTTTATTTGTTATACGAATATGATTTTTATCATTTTTCATTGCCCATTCTAATTCTTTATAAGTAGCATTTAATTGATCTTCATCAGATCTTTGATCTTGCCATAATCCATCTTTAGGAATAGCATTTTGTATAGAAGAAATAATATTAAGTTCTTTAGATAATATTTTCACTTCAGATTTAGTCAAATCTCCAATAGGCAGTATATCTACACCACCATCTCCATATTTTGTAAAAAATCCTACTCCAAAATCTTCTATTTTATTTCCAGTCCCTACTACTAAATAATTATGAATATTTGCGTAATAATATAATGTGATCATTCTTAAACGGGATTGCAAATTAGCTAATGCTAATAAATATTTTTGTTGTTTAATTTGATTTGGTTCATCCATTATTTCAGAAAATAAAATATATAATTGGTATAAGTTTTTTTCTAAGTGATAAATATTTTCAAATTTTTTTTTTAAAAATTGTATATGTTGTTTAGATAAATTATTTTTTTTATCTAAAATTGGCATTTCTAAGATTAAAGTGGGTTTTTTGGTCATTGCAACTAATGTGGAAGTTAATGCAGAATCAATTCCACCGGATATTCCAAGAATAAATCCATTCGATTTGGATTTTTTTATGTACTTTTTCAACCAAGTAATAATATAATTAATTATGAGTTTTGAATGTATCATGTATATGATTGTTTATAAAAAAATTAAAAACACTCAATGAGTTTAATTCTAAATTTAGAAACTTCTACTAATAATTGTTCAATAAGTATAGCAAATAAGGGAAAATGCTTAATTATGATAGAAGAATATTTAGATCCACCAATACATTCTGATAAATTACATTTATTTATTCAATATGCTATAGATATATCTAAAATATGCATTCATCAATTAAAATCTATATGTATCAGTACAGGTCCTGGATTATATACTTCTTTAAGAATAGGTATGTCAGCTGCGAAAGGATTGTGTAATTCCTTAGATATACCATTATTATCTTTAGACTCTTTAACAATTATGTGTCATAAAATTAACAATATAAAATCAGAATTTTTAATTCCTATTATATGTCAAAAATCAAATTATTGTTATACATCTATTTTTAATAAATTAAAAAAAAGAATAACTCCTATTTATAAAAATAAAAACGACTGTATGATAAATTTTTTTAAAAATTTTATGAAAAAAAAAAATAAAGCATATTATTTTGGATATAATATTAATTGTATAATTAATTCATTACATTATATGCCATATATTCCATATATGATTTATCCATCTTCAATGGAAATGTCCAATCTATCTTATATACAATTTTGTAATAAAAAATTTGAAAATATTACAAAATTAATACCTTTTTATTAGATTGAAAATTTATTTTGTAATATGATACAAAAATTCAAAATATTACGATACGTATTATCTATTTTAACTTCATTTGTTGTTTTTTATTTAATATTTTTATTAGTATGGAGTTCGAAAATAAATCCAATTATAAATATTACTATCTTACTTGGATTAGTTATAACATTAATTATATTACATGGTACGTCTTTATTATTAATAAAACATTTAAACAAACGTCATAAGTCAGTTTTATTTTTATCTTTTATTGTTCTAATTTCTTCATTGATATTTTGTATTGTAAATTATTTAATTCAAAAAGAAAATGAATTAATCACAATATCATTATTAGTGAGTTTAACTCTATATTTATTAATTATAATTACGTATTTAATACGTAATATATATATTAAAATTCATAATCCAATGATTATTTTTATTATTAGTTTTATTGTTTTATCTTTCATTGGTACATTATTATTATTAATTCCTACTTCTACTGTTAAAAAAATATCATTTATAGATGCATTATTTACTTCTACTAGTGCAGTATGTGTCACTGGGCTATCAGTATTAAATATTTCTAAAGATTTGACTTATTTAGGTCAATGGATAATATTAATTTTAATAGAAATTGGTGGATTAGGAATATTAACTATTACTTCTTGTTTAAGCTATTTTTTTAGTGATGGATTCTCTTTTAGAGAAAGAAATTATATTAGTAATTTTTTAAATACAACAACAACCAACAATGTTCTTAGTTTAGCTGCACAAGTTGTATTGTTTACTTTAATAATAGAATCTATAGGTGCAATTTTAATTTTTTTATCCATTAGAAAACAACATGTATCTGATCATCCTTTATTTTTCGCTATTTTTCATTCAATTTCGGCATTTTGTAATGGAGGATTTTCTATTTTAAACCAAGGATTATATTCTATAGCAGTCTTACATAATTATGTATTACAAATTATAATAGCAAGTTTAATAATTTTGGGTGGAATAGGATTTAATAGTTCATTTAATTTCTTTACATATATTTGGTTAACAATGAAACAATTTGTTTATAAAAAATTTAAACATAAAAATATTATAAATCCAGCACATATTTTAACTTTGCATACAAAAATTGTCATATTCTCTACAATATATTTAATTTTTTTTGGAACTATTTTTTATTTTACTTTTGAATTTAATCATTCTTTATTAGAACATAGGTCTTATACTGGAAAATTAATTTCTTCATTTTTTTCTTCCGTAACATCAAGAACAGCTGGATTTCAAGTACTAAATATGCATTATTGGACTCCAATTACTATTTTAGTGACTATTTTATTAATGTGGATTGGTGCATCTCCAGGATCTACTGGTGGAGGTATTAAAACCAGTACATTTGTATTAGCATTAATGAATATTCTTTCTTTATCAACAGGAAAAACTAGATTAGAAATTCAAAAAAATGAAATATCTTATGAATGTATTCAACTTTCTTTTGCAATTATTATTTTTTCTTTTATTATTACATATTTAAGTATTTTAATTATTTTATTTTTAGATCCAAAACAAAAATTATTTTACATTATTTTTGAAGTGGTATCAGCATTTTCAACAGTAGGATTATCTTTAGGTATTACACAAAGTTTATCATATGGAAGTAAATTAGTATTAATTATTTTAATGTTCTTAGGAAGGATAGGTTGTTTAAATATTATGTTTGGTTTGTTTAAAAAAAATAAAATAATTTCTCACGATTATTATAGATATCCAAATGGATTTATTATGATAAATTAAAATAAAAAATATTTATATAATTTGAAAATTATAATCATTGGACTAGGAAATTTTGGCAGATCTTTAGCTTTAAATTTAACAGAAAATGGGCATGAAGTTTTTGGAATAGATAATAAAATGGAAAAAGTAAATTTATTAAAAGATCATATAGAAAATGTAATATGCATGGATGCAAATAATGAAGAAGCTTATAAAATTATTCCTATACAACAAGCAAATTTAGGAATTGTTGCAATTGGAGAAAATGAAGGATCGTCAATAGTTACAACAGCTATACTTAAAAAATATCAAAATCTTAGAATAATCAGTAGATCTTTATCACAAATACATGATACCATATTAAATGCTATGGGGATTAATGAAATTATTCATCCAGAACAAGATGCAGCTTTTAGATTAACTCAACAAATATCCTTCAATTATACTTTAAATTATTTTAAAATAGATAATCAATATTCTATTGCAGAAGTATTTTCTCCATCATCTTTTAATGGAAAATCTGTTCAAATGTTACAATTAATGCAAAAATATTCTATTTTATTGATTACTATAATAAGAAATGTAAAATTAAATTTATTATTTAATAAACAAAATAAAATAGATACTCAACAAGTTATTGGATTAGTAAATGAAAAAACAGTATTACAAAATGGAGATATATTAACTATTTTTGGTAAAAAACAATCTATTATACATTTTATAAAACAAGAAAATATTATACATCCATCATATTCATATTAATAATTACATATAGGGATATTTATAATTTTGACTTTCTTTAAAATAAGGATGTCCAAGATATTGAAATTTATTTTTATTAACATTATAAAATATAATATATAAAAAAATAGATCCTATAATTAATAATACTCCTATATCAAAAAATATAAAATTATATTTAAATAAACTTATTTCTGGTATTATTAAATGATACATATCTAAATAATGACCTATAAAGATCATAATAGAAATAATTGATACTATTAATGGATTTTTTTTATTTTTACTACTAAGTAATCCAAAAAAAGGAAGTAAAAAATTAAACATTAACATATAAATATAAATATTCTTATATAGAATAGTTCTTTTTATAAAAAAAATCATTTCTTCTGGAATATTTCCATACCAATAAAGAAGAAATTGTGCAAACCAAAAATAAGTCCATAATAAACTACTTGAAAATAAATATTTACTTAAATCATGTAAATGATGTTCATTAAAATATGATAAATATCCTAGTTTATTTAAATAAATAGAAACTATAATAATTAATCCAATTCCTGCAGATAAATAACTACTCAATAAATACCAACTAAATATTGTACTAATCCAATGTGGATTTATAAACATAATCCAATCCCATCCCATAAATATAGAAGTAATCGCAAAACATATAATAAATTTGACGGATAAAAAATATAATTTATCATATAATTTAATAGAATAATTTTTATTTAACATCAATGATGTTGTTGTAATTTTCCAATAAAAAATATTCCACACAATCATGTATAATATATTTCTAATTAAAAAAAATGGAATATTTAAAAATTCTTTTTTATTCACAATAATTTGATCATATAATATAGAATTTTGATTAAAAACGTTTATATTCATCCAAGGAAATAATTGTATTATATTAATAGAGTTAAAAACAAATATTATAAAAATTAATATACATCCATAAGGTAAAAATGATGATAACATTTCCATAATAGGATAAATAATAACAGACCATACTGAGTTAGATACATATTGAATTGTTAAAAAACATAAAATTCCTAAAGAAATTAAAGTAAAATATAAAATATTTGTATATGTAATAATAATAATATAATGTAATTTTTCAGGAAATGAATAATCATATTTAATGAGATCAAAAACAATGAATAATAAACCGATTATCAAACAAAATATAATTAATTTTTTTTTTTTAGAATAATTATACATTTTATTTATTTAATTTAGTTTTTAAAAACATAACATATTCTGAAACTTTCCATCTATCTAACTTATTAAGTTGAGATGCATAAGAACTCATATTATTTTTTCCATATGTAACTACATGATAAATACTACCAACAGTAATATCCCTATCTTTATAATTAGGAATACCTAATATTTTGCCTGACTTTACTAAAGTTCCTTCTCCATCTCCTAAATTTCCATGACAAATAGCACAATTAATTGTATATATTTTTTTTCCATCTTGTAATATATTATTCATAGCTTTATTATCTATATTATTTATATTTAAAGGAGATTCAATAATATTTTTTGATTTAATATATCCATTATTTGTATTATTTTGTGTATATATTGAAAATGATTCATAATAATTTCTTGGAATAGTCCCCTGTACAGAAGTAAGTGATGATGTTTGATCCATTATAAACGGATTAATTTTAATTTTCTTAACAGAAGATTTATAATATGGATATGGATCAGAATATGGTTCATATGCATCTGAATAATACATATCAGGCATATAAACGATATTAGGATATTTTTTATTGAACCAACAAGAATTACAAGTAATTGAAAACAATAAAATTATTAAAATTCTATAATAATATTTGGTCATTACTATATTTTTATTTAAAATGTACTTCTATTGCACCTTGTTTTTGTAATATATACGAAACATCAAGTATAGAATATCTGTTATTATTGTAATAATCAATTTCTATCAAAAAAAGATGATCTGTTGTTCTAGGATCTGGATTTTTTGAGTTTTTCCATGGAAATAATTTACATTGAAACATATATGTAATACACATAAAATGTGCAGAAAAATAAATAGATAATTCAAATATAACAGGTATAAAAGAAGGTAAATTTTGAATCCATGAAAAAGAGGGTTTACCTCCAATATTTTGAGGCCAATCATAAATCATAATATACCAAATCATCCAATTTGAAAAACAAAAACCAAATAATCCATATATAAAGGCATAAATCGATAAATTAGTTGGTTTAAGTTTTAATAATTTGTCTAAATTATGTATTGGAAAAGGTGAATATACTTCTTTGATTTTTATATTTTTATTTTTAATAAGTAATTTAATACTATCAATCATTAAATATTTATTATTGTATAATGCATGAATAACATTAGGTGTTCTACATCGACATCGACTATTACTAGATAACATTTTGTTTATAATTTTTTTTTACTTCCTTGACAAGGAATTAAAGTTTTTAATTCAGATTGCGAAATTACTGGAAATACTCGTATATATAATAAATAAATAGAGAAAAAAAATCCAATTGTTCCAATAAATATGCCAACATCTACAAAAGTTGGAACAAATCCAGTCCATGATGATGGAAGATAATCACGACTTAAATTTAAAACAATAATATCAAATCTTTCAAACCACATTCCAATATTAATAATAATAGCTATTATATATGACCAAAAAAAACTTCTTCTTATAAATTTAATCCATAATAATTGTGGAATAATAACATTACATAAAATTAAAATCCAAAAAGCCCACCAATAAGGCCCAGTAGCAGCTTTTAAAGAAAAATAAATAAATTTTTCAAAAGGATCTTTTGATGACCAAGAAAGAATAAATTCTGATATATAAGCTAAAGATACAATTCCACCAGTTAAAAGAATAATTTTATTCATATATTCAATATGATCTCTAGTAATATAATTTTCTAAAGAAAGAACTTTTCTAGTTACTCCTAATAAGGTTTGTACCATAGCAAATCCAGAAAATATAGCTCCTGAAACAAAATAAGGAGGAAAAATTGTACTATGCCATCCTTTAATAATAGATGTAGCAAAATCAAAAGAAACAATAGTATGAACTGAAAAAACTAATGGTGTACATAATCCAGCTAACACAAGAGATATTTCTTCAAATCTTTGCCACTCACTTGATGTTCCACCCCAACCAAAACTAAGAATACTATAAATTTTTTTTTGTATTGGATTAGTTATTCTATCTCTTATCATTGCAAAATCTGGAATTAATCCAATAAACCAAAACACTGTAGATACAGAGAAATAAGTACTAATTGCAAATACATCCCATAAAAGAGGAGAATTAAAATTAGGCCATAAACTACCAAATTGATTAGGGATTGGTATAACCCAATATGCATTCCATGGTCTTCCCATATGAATTATTGGAAATAATCCTGCTTGTATAACTGCAAATATCGTCATTGCTTCAGCTGATCTATTAATTGATAATCTCCATTTTTGACGAAATAATAATAAAACTGCTGATATTAATGTACCAGCATGTCCAATACCTACCCACCACACAAAATTTGTAATATCCCAAGCCCAATTAATAGTTTTATTAATACCCCATACTCCAATTCCTGTTCCAATAGTATATAAAATACAAATTAGACCCCATAAAAAAGATAATAAAGATATTATAAAAAAAATCCACCATAAATTACCAGCTTTATTTATAATAGGATTCAAGGTATCATTTGTAATATTTTGATAGTTTTTTTTTCCTGTAATTAATGCTGATTTAATTGGTTTATCATTTTCATAATTATTTAACATATTAATAACTTAGTTTAAATTTCTTACTTATTCCTTACTTTAAGATTATAAGAAACATTTGGATTAATTCCTAAGAATTCTAAAATTTTATAATTTCTATTATCTTTTATAGTTTTAGAAATTTTACTATTTGGATCATTCACGTCACCAAAAATAATAGCATTTGTTGGACAAGATATACTACATGCAGTTTCAAATTCTTCATCTTTTATTGTTCTATTTTCTTTTTTAGCCATTCCAATAACATATTGTGTTCTTTGTATACACATTGAACATTTTTCCATTACCCCTCTACTTCTTACTACAACATCAGGATTAATCACCATTTTACCTAAACTATTATTCATATTAAAATCAAAATTGTGATTATTGACGTAATTAAACCAATTAAATCTTCTAACTTTATAAGGACAATTATTAGCACAATAACGTGTACCTACACAACGATTATAAGTCATCATATTTTGGCCTTGTGTCCCATGAGTAGTGGCTCCAACTGGACAAACGGTTTCACAAGGTGCATTTTCACAATGTTGACACATTAAAGGTACAAAAGAAACATTTGGATTAAATAAATAATTTGATTTTTTTTTATTATAATAAGAAGAATAATATCTATCTATTCTTATCCAATGCATATCTCTAGATTTTCTAATTTCTTGTTTACCTACAATAGGTACATTATTTTCTGAATGACATGCAATAACACATGATCCACATCCAATACAAGAATTTAAATCTATAGCCAATTGAAAATGATGTCCATTTTTTTCATAATTTTGTTTTTCTACATAAGTTTTTATATTTTTTTCTTTTTCATTCCATATATGTGATGATTGATTTAAAAATGTATTTAAATCAGTATTCTTTATAATATTTCTTTCTTCTGTATAATTGTAAACTTGTACGCAAGAAAATTTATGTATTTTGCTTGATTTCAATACTTGTATATCTAATTGTATAATATTAAAATTTTTATATATTTTATATGCATTTGTTCCTGTACAAATTTTGGACAATTTACCTATTGTTTGTCCATATCCAAAAGATAATCCTATAGTTCCTATACTTTGTCCTGGTTGTATATAAACGGGAATATTATGAAGGAGTATTTTATCATTTTTAATTAAGTTAACACAATGTCCATTCATAGCGCCAGATGTAGTAATCCAATTTTTAATATCTAATTTATTTGCATCAAAAGGTGAAATGGTTAAATAATTTTCCCAAGTTGTACGAGTAATAGGATCAGGAAACTCTTGTAACCATGGATTATCATATTGAGTCCCATCGCCAATTCCAATTTTAATATATAATCTAAGTTCGAATAAATTAGATTTAATTATTGGCATCGTATTTAGTGAAGAAGAGGAAAATGTATAAAATTTATTTTTTATATTAAAATCATCTTTTTTTTTCACAATTCCATGAAATAATGCTTCATTAAATGATGAAACATTAGAATTTGGAATAATATCTTTTTCCCAAATTTTTTTTAAAAAATTATAATAATTATTATATTTTTTATTTTTACTCCATATTAATAATGAATCTTGAAATTGTCTAGTATTAAATATAGGATGTATAGTAGGTTGCATTAATGTGTAATAATCTGTTATTGGATGTGAATCCCCCCAACTTTCTAACCAATGTGGAATAGGAAGTAAAATATCTGTATTTTGACTAGTATCATTATTTGTAATTGTAAAATAAATAGATATTGGAATATTATTTTTAATTTTATTAAATAATGGAAAACTATAAAATGGATTAGTATTATGAATTAATAAAATACCAATTTTGTTGTTTTTTACATCATTGATGAAGTTTTGAAATTTCTTATCATTACTTTCTTTTGAAAAAATAAATTTTTTTGTTTTTAAAGCTTTACTATTAATTTTAGAATTAATTAAAAATGATAATATATAAGATTCTTTATCTCCATCTGCTAAAATAACACTTTTAGATTTTTTTTGTTTAATTAAATCTATTATGGTTTTTGAAACATTATTTTTACTTTTTATGTTAAAAAAAATAGATTGATAAATTTCAAATAATATATGTTTTATATCAGATGGAGTTTTTGGCATTCTAATATCTGCATTAGCTCCAGATAATGTCATATTACTTTCTAGTTGAATATGTTGCGACATTTGTTTTCCTGGACTTCTATTCATAGAATAAGATTTACTAAGACTAATAGGACTCCAATTAGATAAAAAATCTGCATCAAAAGAAATAATTAATTCTATTTCTGATAAATCAAAGTATGGAAAAGCTCTAATACCAAATATTTGTTCTGCTGCATCTAAAGCTATAGAATAAGAAATAGCATCATAAGTAATCCATTTTGTAGTTGGATAAATTTTTTGAAAATATTTAAATAATTTTTTTGTAGAATAGCTAGGATAAGATGAAGAAAGTATAACTATATCTTTATTAAGTTGAGAAATTTTATTCATATGATTTATGACAAAATCATCTATTTTGTCCCATGATGATGCTTTTCCCATTAAAAATGGATTTTTTAATCTTTTTTCATCATATAAAGATAATATAGAAGATTGAATTCTAACCGATGTTGTATTCAAATATTTAGAAGTAAAATTTGGTTCTATTTTTATTGGTCTACCTTCTCTTGTTTTGACTAATACACATCCAATATCAAAAGAATCCATCATAGTAGATGCATAATAAGTTGGAATACCAGGAGTAATAATATCTGGCTTAACAACATAAGGTATGGATTTTATAACTGGTCCTTTACATGCAGCTAATGTTGCTGATGCTGTACTAAATCCTATCCATTTTAAAAAATCACGTCTAGAAGTTTTTTGATTAAGAATATTTTTTATTATATTTTTTTCTTCTTTTTTAGAATTATTTTTCTTTTTTTTATTATTTATCATTATAATAATTATATTGTTTAACAGTCATTAATAATGACATTTAGCACATTCTATCCCACCAGTCATATCAACTGTTATATTTTTATTTTGTTGTATAAAATTTGTAAAATATTGATCATAATATTGATTTTTTTTATTAATTTCTATTTTTCGATGACAAGAGATACACCATTCCATGCTAAAATCATTTGCCATTTCTATTTGATCCATATTTTTTACTTCTCCATGACAAGCGGTACAAGTTATATTGACTTTTTTAAATTTTTTAATCATTTTTTCTCCACTAATAATATGTTGAGAATGATCAAAATTGACAAAATCAGGCATATTGTGAATTCTAATCCATTTAATGGGTTGGGATTTTTTATAAAATTTTCTTATATTTGGATTCCATCCTATTGAAGAATAAATTTTTTGTATTTCGTTATTATATTCTTGTTGACTTTTTCCTTTTTCAATATAATTTCCTTCATATTTTTGAATAATATTATGACAATTCATACATATATTTGTAGAAGGAATTCCAGCAACTTTTCCATATTTTGCTGAAGAATGACAATATTGACAATCAATCTTATTAATACCAGAATGTATTTTATGAGAAAAATAAATTGGTTGTATTGGTTTATATCCTTTATTTATATCTATATGCATTAAAAAATACCATATTCCATAAATATTAGATAAAAATAATAAGATCAGCGTAGATGAAATAAAATACCAATTTTTTATACTTTTTCCTAAAAAAATTATTAAATATCTATTAATATATGATAAACTATTTTTGTTTTCTAAAAACATAATATCATTATCATCTTGTAATAAATCAAATAATATTTTAATTCTATATAAAATTATAATAATGATAATAGAGAAAATACTCAGTCCAAAAATTATAATTTTTTTAAACAAGTAATTTGTTTGTTCTAATTGAATAGAATTTGTATTTTGTGCTAGTTTTGTAATTTTTTTTTTTTTATTGTTAATTGGATGTTCAATGAAAAATAAAATATCATCTATTTGTTTTTCTGATAAATTAGGAAAAGAATTCATTTCTATATTACCATATTTTTTATATATAGCAATTGCCTCTTTATTCCCACTTTTTCTAAAAGATTTATTATCTGAAATCCATTTATGTAACCATTGTGCGTTTCTTTTTTTAGTAATTCCAGATAATGCTGGACCTATAATATTTTTATCTAATGCATGACAAGAAGCACAATTTTTATTAAAAAGAGTATATCCATTTTCTGCATTACCTGATATTTTAATATTATTTTCTTCAGCTTTTAAAACATAATAAAATCGAAAAAATATTAAAAATATTAGTATAATTTTTTTGATCATGTGATATTTTTAAGTATAAAAATAAAATAAAGGTAGTAAAACATCATGGATTTAGTTTTCAATATTTATAACTACATTTGAATTTTATGGATTAAAATTTAATTCAAACATGTATAATTATAGAATTAATTTTAGTGAATATCAATTATCAAATGGATTACATGTTATCTTACATCAAGATAAAACACATCCTATAGTCTATATTTCTGTTTTATATCATGTTGGCAGTAAAAATGAAATTCCTGGGAAATATGGATTTGCTCATTTTTTTGAACATTTAATGTTTGAAGAAACTAAATATATAAAAAAAGGAGAATATTTTAAATATATAGCTTCTAATGGAGGATATAATAATGCATATACTAATCAAGATGAAACTTATTATTATGATATTCTTCCTTCTAATAAATTACCTTTAGCTTTGTGGTTAGAATCAGAACGAATGTTACATCTAAAAATAGATGCAAAAAGCATTAATATTCAAAGAGAAGTTATAAAAGAAGAAAGAAAAATGCATATAGATAATATGCCATATGCTAAAGCAATAGCAGAAATAATTCCATCTTTATTATTTAAAGAACATCCTTATAAAAATCCAATAATTGGATTTGATAAAGATTTAAATTCGGCAAATATTTACGATTTTCAAAAATTTTATAATACATATTATGTTCCTAATAATGCTATTTTATTAATAGCTGGAGATTTTAATATTCAAACTACAAAAGATTTAATTAATAAATATTTTTCTATTATTCCTAGTGGAATTTATAATATTGATAAAATTAAAATTAAAGAAAAATCTATTAACAAAGAGATTGTTTCTACATGTAAAGATAATAATATACAAGTACCAGGAATATTTTTATCATATAGATTACCAGAAATTAATAATGAAGATATTTTAATTTTAAAAGTAATAGATAATATTCTTTGTTCAGGAGAAAGTTCTAGAATTGTAAACAATATTGTTAATAAAAAGCAAACTGCATCATATGCAGGTTCATATATAGAAACAATGGAACATTATGGAATATATACTATATATGGATTAATCAATAGAGATATAATATTAAATGATTTATTAGATATAATAGATGATGAAATCGAAACATTTAAAAATCAATTAATTACAGAAGAAGAATTAAAAAAACAAAAAAATTATTTTGAAAGTAAATTTTTTATTGATAATTCGTTTTTAGAAGGAATAGGTTCAAATTTATCTCATTATTATTTATATTATAAAAATATTCATTTAATTAATACTTATCTTGATAAATATAAAAAAATATCATTTGAAGATATTAAAAGAGTATCTAATCAATATTTAAATAAAAATAATAGAGTTTGTTTATATAATATTACATCTAATTAATAATTGATTTTTATTTTTATTATTATGATAAATCGTGAAATTCCCCCTAAGCCTTTAACTAATCAAGTGGTTCCTAATTTGCAAAAACCATCATTATTTAAAATGAATAATGGATTAACAGTTTTATTAATAGAAAATTATAAATTTCCTGTAATTAGGGTCAATTTTGTGTTAAATTATCCTATTTTTTTGGAAAAAGAAAAGGCTGGAATTAAAAAAGTATTTGGAAAAATGCTTCGTTCTGGAACAAAACAATTTTCTAAAGAAAAAATAGATAAAAAACTGGATTATATGGGAAGTAAACTATTTACTTCATTTTCAAATATTTCTTTATTTTCATTAAAAAAATATTTTGAAGAATCTTTTGAAATTTTTAGTGATATTCTGATGAATAGTCAATTTAATAATATAATAGAATTTAATAAAATTATTAAACAAAAAATAATAGATATTGATATTTCAGAAAAAGATCCTAATGCTATTTTAGAACGTGTAAAAAATGTTTTATATTTTAGTAAAAATCATCCATATGGAGAATATGAAACACATAAAACTATAAAATGTATTACATTACAAGATTTAAAAAAATTATATAATAAATATTATTGTCCTAATATATCTTATATATCTTTTATTGGATCTATTTCTATGAAAGAAGTTATTTCATTATGTACTAAATATTTGTTACAATGGAGTAAAAAAAATATTGATGAAAATATCATTAATCACCAATTAATATCTAAAAAATTAGAAGTTAATATTATAGATTTACCAACACTTACTCAATCATTTATTTGTTTTGGTAATACAATTACTCTTAAAAAAAGTGATTCTATATATTTTTCTTCTTTATTAGCAAATGGAATTTTAGGTGTTGGAGCACAAAGTAGGTTATTTTTAAATATTAGAGAAAAAAGTGCATATACTTATGGTATTTATTCAATTTTAAAACCAGATAAATATATAGGATATTTTTCAATTTATACGCAAGTTAGAAATGATGTTACTGATAAAGTAATTCAAGATATTGTAAAAATAATAAAAAACATCAAATCTTATATATCTTATGAAGAATTAAAGATTAAAAAAGAAGAAATATGTGGTCAGTTTATTCTAAATTTAGAAAATCCATTAAAAGTAAATGATTTATTTATTAGTGAATTAAAGGATAATTTACAAGTCGGATTTTACAATAATTATTTAAATAATATTAAAAATGTTAATCTATCTGATGTTTATAAAACATGTAATAAGTTTTTTTCTACAACAATAGGTAAAATTATAATTATTGGAAATTCTAAAAAAATTTTTGATAAAATTAAAAAAATAGGTTATAATATTTATTTTTTTGATAAATTTGGAAATAAATCAAAATGAAAATGAATAAGATAGAAGATAAGAGTTTACTGGAAGAAAAAATCATTTATTCATTGAAAACAATTTATGATCCAGAAATTCCTGTTGATATTTATGAATTAGGTCTTATTTATGATATTCAAATTGATAATGATTGTAAAGAAGTTAAAATTATTATGACCCTTACTACAACAAATTGTCCAGTTGCAGATACTTTACCACTTAAAGTAAAAAATCAAATAGCATTAATACATCCTATTCAAATAGTAAATGTAATTTTAACATTTGATCCACCATGGTGTAGAGAATTTATGAGTGAAGAAGCACGTTTAGAATTAGGGATGTTATAATTATAAATAAAAATTTAAATAAAGTATGAGTATTTATGTAATATTATTTTATGGATTATTAATTCTTATAATTTTATCTGCATTTTCTAATTTAATTTTTATTGTTCATCAAGAAACAGCATTTATTATTGAAAGATTGGGTAAATTTTATGCAATACGATATGCAGGATTTCATTTAAAAATGCCTATGATAGATAATATAGCAGGTAAATTAACATTAAAAATTCAACAATTAGATATTTTAGTAGATACAAAAACTAAAGATAATGTTTTTATCAAGGTAAAAATATCAGTACAATTTAAAGTTATTAAAAATAAAGTATATGAAGCTTTTTATAAATTAGATAATTCTAATGCTCAAATAACTTCTTATATTTTTGATGTAGTAAGAGCTGAAGTTCCTAAAATGCGTTTAGATGATGTTTTTGAAAGAAAAGATGATATTGCGGATGCATTAAAAAGAGAATTAAAAGAATCTATGTCAACTTATGGATATTCTCTGATTAAAGCATTAGTAACTGATTTAGAACCTGATGAAAATGTAAAACAAGCAATGAATAGAATTAATACTGCAGAAAGAGAAAAAGTAGCTGCAGAATATAAGGCAGAAGCAGAAAAAATTAAAATTATAGCTAAGGCTAAAGCAGAAGCAGAAAGTAAAAAATTACAAGGAATAGGAACAGCTGATCAAAGAAGAGAAATAGCAAAAGGTATATTAGAATCAGTAGAAGTATTAAATAATGTAGGAATTAATTCTCAAGAAGCATCGGCATTAATTGTAGTAACGCAACATTATGATACACTTCAATCTATAGGTGAATATTCCAAATCAAATTTAATTTTATTTCCAAATTCTCCTGGATCTGCTAGCGAAATGTTAACTAATATGATTACCGCTTTTAATATATCTAATAAAATTAAAGATAAAGATCAAGAAATTAAATAAAAATTATTGTGAATAAAATAATACACATAATAATCAATAAAAAATGATAGATTTTCTATGGAAATAATAGGAATAGTAAAAAAATTATTTGAAATCCAAAAATTTGGCAATGGATTTAGAAAAAGAGAACTTGTTATTACAACAGAAGAACCATATCCACAAAATATATTAATAGAATTTATTCAATCTAAAATAGATTTATTAGAGTCTATCAAACTGAAAGATAAAATTAAAGTATTTATTAATATTAAAGGAAGAGAATGGAAAAATTCAGAAGGAATGATTAAATATTTTAATTCTATTCAAGGATGGAAAATTGAAAATATTAATTCTTCTACTATAGTCAATTCTAAAAAAATGTTATCACCATCTTTATCATCTGATGATTTTGATGATTTACCTTTTTAATGTGATCATTATATTATTTAATTTTAATTTTAATAATATTTTTACTTTTATTCATTACTAATTGAATAATATTTCCATATTGTATAGTTCCTTTCATAATATATTCTGAAATTGGATTTTTAATTAAGCTATTGATAGCTCTTTTTAGTGGTCTTGCACCAAATTTTTTATCAAATCCTTGAATTTGAATAAACTTTTGTGTTTCTGAAGAAATATTTAAATGATATCCTAGTTCAAGTAAAGTATATTTTATTTTTTCTAATTCTATCGATGTAATTTTAACAATATTTTTATATGTTAAATGATTAAAAATAATAATATCATCTATTCTATTTATAAATTCTGGAGATAACATATTGTGTAATGCAAATTTAGATTCATTTAATTGTTTTGTTATATTGGAAAATCCAATTTCGGTTCTATTAAATTGATTTGTATTTTGATTAGACGTAAAAATAATCATAGTATTTCTAAAATTTATTTTTCTTCCTAAACTATCTGTGATATATCCATAATCTAAAATTTGTAATAAAATATTCAAAATATCATGATGAGCTTTTTCAATTTCATCAAATAAAATTACACAATATGGTCTACGACGTAGTATTTCTGTTAATTGACCACCTTCTTCATAACCAATATATCCTGGAGGTGATCCAATTAATTTAGACATAGAAAATTTTTCCATATATTCACTCATATCAATACGTATTAGACAATCTTCTGATCCAAATATTTCTTTTGTAAATTCTTTGGCTAAATGAGTTTTGCCAACTCCAGTAGGTCCTAAAAAAATAAAAGATCCTATTGGAGAATTAGGATCTTTTAATCCAGATTTATTGATTCGTATAGAGTTAACAATTTTTTCTATTGCATGATCTTGTCCTATTACTTTAGTTTTTAATAAAGAAATTAAATTATTTAATTGTGTAAATTCAGATTGATCTATTTTATTAACTGGAATACCACTCATCATAGATACTACTTTTTTTACATGTGTTTCAGACACTATATCTTTATTTTTTTTAATAAGTTCACTCCATAATATTTGATCTTTAAGTAAGTATTCTTTAATTTCTTTTTCTTTATCTCTTATATTAGCTGCTTTTTCATAGTGTTGATTTTTTACTGCTTGATATTTTTCTTTTTGTATATTATCAAGTAATTTTTCTAAATTAAGGATTTTTTGTGGTACTTTTATATTTTTCATATGTACGTAAGCACCAGCTTCATCTAATGCATCAATGGCTTTATCTGGTAAATAACGATCAATAATATATCTAGATGTTAAATTTACACAAGCATTAATTGCTGATTCTGTATAAATTACATTATGATATACCTCATATTTAATTTTAATTTTTTTTAATATTTCAATAGTTTCTTTTTCTGTCGATGGTTGAATTATAATTTTTTGAAATCTTCTTTCTAATGCACCATCTTTTTCTATATATTGTCTATATTCATTTAATGTTGTAGTTCCTATACATTGTATATTACCTGTAGCTAAAGCTGGTTTTAATATATTTGAGGCATCTAAAGATCCAGTTGTTCCTCCTGCACCTATGATAGTATGTATTTCATCTATAAAAAGAATTAAATTAGTATTTTTTTCTACTTCAGAAATTATGGTTTTCATTCTTTCTTCAAATTGGCCTCTATATTTAGTTCCAGCTACTATACTTGCTATATCAAGTACTACAATTCTTTTATTATATAAAACTCTGGAAATTTTTTTTTGAACAATTTTTAATGCTAATCCTTCAGCTATTGCTGTTTTTCCAACACCTGGTTCACCTATTAGTAATGGATTATTTTTTTTTCTTCTACTTAAAATTTGCGCAATTCTTTCTAATTCATGTTCTCTGCCAATGATAGGATCTAATTTTCCTTCAAATGCAATTATATTTAGATTTTTTCCAAAATTATCTAATATTGGAGTTTTATTTTTCATGGAATTGATATTTATATAATAATTCAATCCTGATAGTCTATCTTTTTCTATTCCAAATATGGTATTGTCATCATTCATATCTTCATCATTATATAATATAGTACATAATTAAAATATTAATAATTATCTTTAATTTTAGGTTTGATAGAATTATAAGTAATTGGTGGAGGAAGAGAACAAGGTGATTTAATTTTTAACTTTAACCTATCTATTAATTGATTAATATTATCATTTTTTTTTGATAACATATTATATTCTTCAACTGAAAAATTTTCTAATTTTTTAGTTAAAATTTCAAATTCAAAATATTGGTTATTACATTTTTTTTGTAATTTTTCTGTAAAATATTTTTGTATTACTAAAAAATCTTTCTCTTTTATAATAGAAGGTTTTATTAAAACAATTTTATTATTTAATATATAAAATTGGATTTCATTTTTTAATATATTCAAATAATAAGGATTAATTTTGTTTGAATTTTTATCTATAAAACTTTTCCAATTTTGTTCTAAAAAATATTTAAAATATTTATAATTTTTATTTTTAGATTCATGATTACTATAATAGTTGTTTTTTTTTTTCAAAAAAAATGATAAAATCTTGGTTTCAATTAATTTATAATAATGTTTATTATCATATAATACATTTTGTATTCTTAAATCATATAATTTATGTTCTATTTGACAAAACATTTTTAAACTATCTATTATAAATAATGAAGATAGCATTTTGGATTGTTGAATATAAAATTTAAGATTATTTTTGTCTTTTAAAAGAGAATTCAAATGAGAATATTTAGAAATTAATAACATTCTAAAATGTTTAATAAATCCTTTTATAAATAGTATACTACTAATATTAATTTTGATTATGTTATCTAATAACATTATAAACTCATAAATTTTATTTTTTAACAAATAATCAATTATTTTAAAATAATAAATAGTATCTAATATTCCTAATCTATTTAAAATTAATTTTTTAGAGATTTTGTGCTTTAAAATAGTATGAAAATATAATTTATCTAGTTGGTTCATAGAATTCATTAAAGATCCATTTCCATATTTAGAAATAGACAATAAAGTTTCATTATCTATTTCTATACATTCTTTATTAGAAATATTTTTTAAATGATTAAAATTGTCTTTTATAGAAATTGGATTAAATTCATATGTTTGACAATATAATGATGACATAATATATTCTACAATTTTATTAATTTTATTTGCGCAAATAATTAATAACATATTTAATGGAATATTATAAAACATTGGAAATATAATATCTATAAAATTTGTAGAAACATCATTAATATTTTGTATTATCAAACATTTGTTTTCTGTTACATTATTATATATTTTATTAATAATTGAATTTAAATAATTAATAGAATATTTTATGGTACCATTTAATTCAAATTTATGAACAATATTTGATGATGATAATTCGTTAATTAAAATTTTGGCACATGTATTTTTACCAATTCCTTTTATTCCAATAAATAATAAAATTTTTGACAAAACACATTTTTTTACAGCATGTTTTAAAATATATACAATGTCTTTTTGTCCAATAATGTTTTCCCATGTAGTAGGTTCATATTTTTTAGTTAGTCTAATATAAGAACAAACTTTTTGAATCATCATATGAATGAATTAGTTAAATTAACTTGATAATAATTTTTGTATTTTATTAGATGCTTCTTTTAAAGTAGAAGTATAAAAAATAGGAAATTGTTTATTTTTATATAGTATTTCTTTTGCTATTTTAGCATTTGTTCCTTGTAAACGAAATACTATTTTTGGATATTTATTATTTGTTTTAATATATTCATTATATGCATTTATGATTCCGTGTACAACATCATCACATCTAACAATTCCTCCGAATATATTTATTAAAATTACTTGTACTGAAGTATCTTTTAAAATTAAATCAAATGCTTTTTGAACTTTTTCTTGATTCGCATCTCCACCAATATCTAAAAAATTGGATGGACTGCCTCCACAAGATTTAATCAAATCCATAGTTGCCATTGCTAAACCAGCACCATTTACCATACATCCTACATTTCCTTCAAGTTTAATAAAATTAATATTATGATTTTTGTCCAAATATGTTTCTTGATATGTTTTAAAAATTTTTTTAATGCGAAATAAAGCATTATTATCTAATGTAATTTTTGAATCTAATGCAATAATATTATGATTATTATAAATTAATGGATTAATTTCTAATAATATAGCATTATATAATACATATGCTTTATAAAGATTATATAAAAAAAATTTAAATTTTTTTATGTCTATACCTAAGTGGTATCCAATTTTTCTATATTGAAATTCTAATATGCCTAATCCTGGATCTATTACTTCTTGAAATATGTGATGATCATAATTTGTTTCAATATTTATTCCACCTTGTTGAGAATATAATATTATATTTTTTTCAATTTCTCTATTGAAAGATATTGCTATGTAGTATTCTTTAGGTCTATATATATTATCATTATGATTGTATATATTTTCAGTAATAAGAAGTTTTGTTACTAATTCACCTTGTTTTGCAGTTTGAGAGGTAATTAAATATTTGTTTAATAAAAACTGAGACTTTGTATATACATCTTCCAATGATTTTGCTACTAATATTCCTCCACTTTTACCTCTACCTCCAGCTAATATTTGAGCTTTTATTACAATAGATTGTGTTTTTGTGTTTTTGAAAATAATTTGTGCAGCATTGATAGCTTGTTCTGTTGTTTGTACAATGACCCCATAAGGAACAGAAATTGAAAATGATGTTAAAATATCTCGTCCTTGGAATTCATATAAATTCATTAAAAATAAATTTTTTTAAAGTAAATTGAAGTTAAATTTACTTGTTTTTTTTTATAAATGATTTTAGTAAAAAATAAATATCATTGTTTTTGTATGTAACAAAATAACTAATTATTTTTCACAGTAATTAGTTATCATGATAATATAGTCTAGTACAATTACTTTATTACATAACATAAATTACTTTATTAAATAACATATCATATAATATGAGGTAGTTTTTTATATACACTTTTTTATAAACATTGTTACATACACATATATTTCTTTTTTATTTACAAATATGAATTTAGTGTAATACATAATTTATATTTTTTAGTGTCTGATACAGTATATTTTATAATCAATGTCTTATTAAATTTTTAATTAATAAACAATGCTTTTCAATCAACTTTCGATAAAACATATTATTAGAAAACCAATTAATAATCAACTTGATCCTCCATTATTTTTAATAATACATGGATATGGTAGTAATGAAAATGATATTTTAAATTCTATTATTCAACAATTACCAAATTATTTTTTTATTGTCAGTATACAAGGAATTTATACTATAGGTCATAATCAATATTCTTGGTATAATATTAATTTTCATAAAAATTTAACAACACACAAAATACAAATAAAAAATTATTCTTTGCTTCAAGCATCACAAGCAATTAATAAAATAAATATTTTTATAGATGAAGCAATTAATGAATATAAATTAAATAATAATCAAGTATGGATATGTGGATTTAGTCAAGGTGCTATTATTAGTTATGCCATTGCTCTTAAAAATCCTTATAAAGTGAAAAGGGTCATGGCACTTAGTGGATATTTTGACGAAACAATTTATTCATTTAAAAAACAAAACAATCAAAAATTATATAGTAAATTATCTATGTTTATTTCTCATGGTAAATATGACGATATTATTCCTATTAAATGGGTAAAAAAAGGATTATATATTCTTCAAAAAGAATATTTAATAAATTCTTTTTCATATAAAGAATATGAATCTGGACATTGGATTAGTCAGTCTAATCATAATGATTTGATTTATTGGATTAAACAAAATCATTTAAATAAATTAATGAATGAATAAATATACAAAAATAATTTATTTTTTAATATTCTTTTTAATATCTATGTATTTTTTTTATATACAAAAAAAATGGTATGGAATAATTTTCTTGTTAATAAGTTTATTAATTATTTTTTTCATTTTTAAAAATGAATTTTTATTAATGGCTTTTTTTAAAATTCAAAATAAAGATATACCAGGAATGAAAAAATATTTAACATGTATACAAAATCCACACAAACAATTAACTAAATATCAAATTCCTTATTATTATTTTCTTTATGGAATATTATATTCTGAATCAGATATATATAAATCTGAAAAATATATGCAAAAATCATTAGATATGGGACTCAGATTAAAACATAATATAGCGATTGCTAAATTAAATTTAGCTATTGCATCTATTTATAAAGGAAATAATAAAAAAGCAAACTTATTATTATTGGAAGCAGAAAAAATAGATATATATGGTATATTACATAATCAAATTAAAATTATAAAAACCAAAATTAAACAATCACAATCACACAATATTAATAAAACTAATCCTTATTTTAGAAAATAAAATTTATTATTATAATTCCAATATTTTTGGAATATTGGATATATTTCCTTTCATTAAAAATTGTATAGGATTTTCTAAAGTTTCTTTAATAGAACAAAGAAATCCTACTGATTCTCTTCCATCAATAATTCTATGATCATAGGATAATGCTAAATACATCATAGGACGTATTTTTATAGATTTTTGAATCACAATAGGTCTATTCATAATTTTATGCATTCCTAAAATAGCACTTTGTGGAGGATTAATAATTGGAGTAGATAACATTGAACCAAAAATCCCTCCATTAGTAATAGTAAAATTACCTCCTATCATTTCATCTATTGAGATTTTACCATTTTTTACACGTGTAGATAATTTCATAATTTCTTGTTCTATTCCTAAAAATGATAAAGTTTCTGCATTTCTAATAACTGGGACCATAAGTCCTTTAGGTCCAGATATAGCAATACTGATATCAAAATAATTAAAATTGATTTTATTTTCTCTATTACTACTAATCATTGCATTGACATCAGGAAATAAACGTAATCCTCTAATAGAGGCAAGTGTAAAAAATGACATAAATCCTAATTTTATTTCATGTTTTTCCTGAAAACTAGGATTATATTGATTTCTTATTAATATAATTTCCGTCATATCTACTTCATTAAAAGTCGTTAACATTGCAGTTTGATTTTTAACAGACACTAAACGATCAGATATTTTTTTTCTAAGAGAAGAAAGAGGTCTTTTTATGGATGATCTGTTACATGATTGTTTTTTCATAAAATCAATGCAATCTTTTTTTGTAATTCTTCCATCTTTACCAGATCCTTTAATATTATTAATAATTAGACGATTTTCATTAATTATTTTTTTCGCAGATGGAGAAGGCCAGTTTGTAATATTATATTTGCATACATTATGTTGTTGTACTACTTCTTCTTTTTGTATATTATGTTGATGTAATATTTCACTATCTGATTTTATTTTTGAAGTATCTATTGTACAAATAATTTTACCAACAGGTATTTTTACACCTTGTTCAACTAAAATAGTAATTATTCCACTTTGTTCCGCAGTAATTTCTAAAGTAGCTTTATCAGAATCTAATTCAGCTATTATTTGATTTTTAGATACAAATTCACCATTTTTTACTGTCCATGAAGAAATTTCTACTTCATTGATGGATTCTCCAGGAGAAGGAACTTTGACTTTTAGTATCATATTCATATTATGATGAGTTTATAAAAAAGCCTTTTCTAATATATTATTTTGAATTTTTAAAAAAGTTTTTAAAGAACCAGTAGATGGACTAGAACTTTCTGATGGAGCAACTAATGTAAATGGGATATCTTTTCCAAATTGTCTAATTAAAAAACTCCATATTCCCATGTTTGCCGGTTCTTCTTGAACCCATATAGTATCTTTTCTATTTTTATATTTGTCCAGCAAATTTTGAATTGTTTTTTCTTTTAATGGATAAATCTGTTCTATACGTATTAAAATAGTTTCTGTATTTTGAATATATTCTTTTCTTTTTAATAAATCATAATATATTTTTCCAGAACAAAATATTAATTTTTTTATTTTATTTTCATTAATACATGAAGAATCTTCGATAATTTCATGAAATGTACCATTAGATAAATCTTCTAATGTTGAAAAACATTGTGGATGACGTAATAAACTTTTTGGTGTAAAAATTAATAGTGGTTTTCTAAAATTGAATTTCATTTGTCTTCTTAATAAATGATAATAATTTGCTGGAGTAGTACAATTTGCTAAAAATAAATTATTATTTGCACATAATTGTAAATATCTTTCAATACGAGCCGAAGAATGTTCTGGTCCTTGACCTTCATATCCATGAGGTAATAATAAAACTATACCATTACAAATTTTCCATTTACTTTCTCCAGAAGCAATATATTGATCTATTATTATTTGTGCTCCATTACCAAAATCTCCAAATTGAGCTTCCCATATAGTTAAAATATAAGGAGAGAATAAAGCATATCCATAATCAAATCCTAAAACACCATATTCTGAAAGTGGTGAATTATAAACTTCAATTAATTTTTGTCCTTGTTTAATTTGATTTAAAAGAATAATTTCTTCTTCAGTTTCTGTTTTAATAATAATATGTCGTTGAGAAAATGTTCCTCTCGCTACATCTTCCCCAGATAATCTAATAGAATATCCTTCATCTAATAAAGTTCCATATGCAAGTAATTCTGCACTACTCCAGTCAACTAATTTTTTAGTTAAAATTAAATTTAATCTATTTTTAAAAATAGAAATTGTTTTTTTAAAAAAATGTTTATCCTTTGGAAGAGTAAAAATAGATTTAGCAATATGAATTAATTTATTTAAAGAATATGTAGTATTGATTTTTTGAAAAATTTTTTGTGTATCAACAATTAATGGAAATTCTTTCCATTCTTGTTCTAAAAAAGAAGTTAAAATATTCCACTTAATGTCTTTCGATTTTTCATATTCATTATGAAGAATTGTTTGATATTTTTTTTCTATAATTTGGATATTATTGTTATTAATAATGTTTTCGTTTTCTAATTGTTCTTTATATAATTCATATACATTTTTATGTTGATAAATTAATTTATACAATATAGGTTGAGTATAACGTGGATCATCTCCTTCATTATGTCCATATTTTCTATACCCTATTAAATCTATAAAAACATCCTCATGATAACGCATTCTAAAATCTATAGCAAAATAAATAGATTTTATAACAGATTCAATATCATCTGCATTAATATGTAAAACTGGTGACATAACAATTTTTGCAATATCTGTACAATAAATACTAGATCTTCCTTCCATTTCATTTGTTGTAAATCCAATTTGATTATTAATAATTATATGAATAGTTCCTCCAGTATGATATCCGTTTAATTTGGAAAATTGAATTACTTCATATACTATTCCTTGACCTGATATTGCTGCATCTCCATGAATTAATATTGGAATAATTTTATTTTTATTTTTTGTATAAATATTATCAATTTTTGATCTTGTTAAACCTTCTACTATAGCATCAATAGATTCTAAATGAGATGGATTGGGTAATAAACTAATTTTAATGTTTTTTCCAATAGAATTGGTTTTTATTTTAGTAAATCCTAAATGATATTTCACATCACCAGATAATAATGCATCTTGATACTCTTTTCCATAAAATTCATTAAATATATATGAATAATTTTTTTTTAAACAATTAGCAAGAAAATTTAATCTACCTCTGTGAGACATTCCAATAATAAATTCTTCTGTATTATATTCAGTAGAAGCATATTCAATCATTTCTTCTAATGCAGGTAATGTAGATTCATTTCCTTCTATAGAAAATCGTTTTTGTCCAATAAATTTATTATGTATAAAATGTTCAAATGCAATAGCTTCGTTTAATTTTTTTAAAAAAAAGATTTTTTTATATGATTTAAATTCGATATCAATATTGTTATCTAACCATTTCTCTATCCATTTTATTTTTTTTATATCATGAATATACATATATTCAATTCCAATAGAATTACAATATTTGTTTTCTAAAAAATGAATTATATTTCTTAATGATGTTTTTCCAAGTCCTATAAATATTCCAGATTCAAAATTGGAATCTAATTCATTATCTGATAATCCAAAATGATTTAAATTTAAAGATATATCTTCTGAAAGATTTCTCTTTTTTATTATAGGATTAATATTACTAAATAAATGACCTGTTATTTTATACGCTTGAATTAAATTATAAACTAAGAATTCTTTATGATTAAAAATGGTTTTTCCAAAGTTTTCTTCATTGCCAAAATCAAATCCATAAAAAAAAGCTGACCAACTAGGTTCTATTGAATCCGGATTCTCTTTGTATTTTTGATAGAGTAATTCCAAATCTTTAATATGAATTGCATTTAAGAAAGAATATCTATCATTCATAAAACTATTTGAGTTTATTAAGAAATATTTATCAAATTTAAACAATTTAAAAATCTATTAAAATTGTTTCTTAATATAATCATTGATTTCTTTTGCAATTATAGTTAATCCATTTATTTTTTTTCCAATTGCTATAGAAAAAAAAGATTTACCCCAATATTTTCCAATAATATAATTGGAAAAATGTTTCATCATATTATATGCATTAATATTATTTTTTTTTATTATTAAATCTGATATAGAAATAAATAAAATTGGTTGATTATCTTTTATAAAACCTACAATCATAAATAAATTATGAATTTGTAATCGTAAACTTAAACCTATTTTTTTCAATAATTGTAAATCTATATGATTTATATTATTACAGTCAATATCAAATATATAAGTCATATTCGATGTAACTTTAGCTTTGATAAGAAATTCTTTTTTTAAAGATTCCATTCTATGAAAATTGATAGTATTTATTTTTTTTATTAATTGTTTATTTTTTGTAATTAAATCACGGAAAGTATTAACTGTGGGTTCAATTCCATTCATTAATTCTTTTAAAGATTGATATTGTAAATGAATTTTTTTAAGATATTGAATAGCATTATTTGAAGTCATAGCAGTGATTCGTCTTATTCCATAAGCGATAGAAGATTCAGATATAATTTCAAATATTTTAATATCTTTTGTATATTTTACATGTGTACCAATACATAATTCCGATGAATCTCCAAATGTAATGATTCTAATTTCATTAGTATATTTTGTATTAAACTTACCAATATATCCAAATTTTTTTGCTTCTTCATAAGAAGAAAATCGTTTTTCTAATAAATAAAAATTTTTTTCAATATATTCTTGAACTAAATTGACTATTTCATTTAATTGTTGTAAAGAAATTTTTTTATGATAAGAAAAATCAAAACGTAAATAATTCTCTCCTATATAAGAACCCTTTTGTTCAATATTTTTTCCTAAAATTGTTTTCAACGCAAAATATAATAAATGTGTAGATGTATGATTAATTTCAATTTTTGTTCTTCTGATTTTATCTACTACTACTACAAAAGGATCATATATATTATTAGGTAATTGTTTCACAATATGTATAATATCAAGATTTTCTTTTGTTGTATTTTCAATTTTAATTTGTTCGTTATTATTTTTAATATATCCAATATCTCCAATTTGTCCTCCACTTTCAGGATAAAAAGGGGTTTGAGAAAATACAAGTTCATAATAAAATGTATTTTGTAATGTTTGATATATTTTTCTATATTTAATAATAATAATTTTACATGATAAATTATCATATCCTATAAAATTTATTTTATTATTATTTTTTTCTATAAATTTTGGATTATAAATCCATTCATGTTTGAATATTGATATTGTAGTTGTATTAGATTGTTGTTGTTGTTGTAATAATTTTTTATTAAAAACAAATTTATCTATTAACAGATTATTTTTTTTTGCAATTATTTTTGATAATTCAAATGGAAATCCATAAGTATCATATAATTGAAATATTCTATTACCATCAATAATTTGTTGATTTTGTTTTTTGGTGATTGATATAATATGTTTAATTCTATCATATCCTTTGTTAATTACTTTAAAAAAAGAAATTTCTTCTTCTTCTACAATAGATTGAATATATTCTTTTTTTTTTTTTAATTCAGGAAAAAATTTATTCATTTCTTCTATAAAAATATCTACTAGTTTATAAAGAAATGGCTGTTTGTTATTAAAAAAACGAAAAGCATAAATTATAGATCTTCTTAAGATTTTTCTAAGTATATATCCAGCATGATTATTAGATGGACGTTGTCCATCTGATATAGTAAATATTATAGATCTTAAATGATCTGCTATAATATTTATTGAAATATTTTGTTGATATTTATTTGTATATTTATTACCTAAATAATTTTTAATTTTGTGAATGATTGTAATAAAAATATCCGTTTCATAACTAGAATTAACTCCTTGTAATACCATACATAATCTTTCTAATCCCATTCCAGTATCTACATGTTTTTTAGATAAATATTTTAATTTTCCATTTGTTTGTCTAAAAAATTCGATAAAAACAAGATTCCAAATTTCGATTACTTTAGGATGACCTTTATTAATTAAATATTTTCCAGATAATTTATTTTTTTCATTATTACTTCTAAGATCTATATGTATTTCAGATGATGGACCACAAGGTCCTACTTCCCCCATTTCCCAAAAATTTTCATTTTTTCCAAAAAATAAAATATGATCATGATTAATCAAATGTTTCCAAATTTTTAGAGATTCTTTATCCATTGATAATTGATCTTGATCATTTCCAAGAAAAATAGTAACAAAAATATTTTCTTTAGAAATGTGATATTCTTTTGTTAATAATTCTATTGCCCATTCTATTGTTTCTTGTCTAGAATAATCTCCAAAAGACCAATTTCCTAACATTTCAAACATAGTATGATGATAATTATCATATCCTACATTTTCTAAATCATTATGTTTACCAGAAATTCTAAGACATTTTTGAATATTAGCAATTCTATGATACTTAGGAATTTGTTTTCCTAAAAAAATATCTTTAAATGGATTCATACCAGAATTAATAAATAATAAACTTGGATCATCATCTAAATAAATAGGAAAAGATGGTAATATTTTATGATCCTTTTTTTGAAAAAAATTTAAAAAAGTATTTTTAACTTTTTGATATTGCATTATTAATAATTTTTATTCTATTTAATTTAGAATTTAGATTGATTTATATTTAGGAGATTGTTCAATTGCATCCATAATTTTTTCCATAATATGTTTTGTTGTATCATTTTTTAAATCTAATTGCATAGGTTTTTTAAAAATCATTGTTTGTAAAACACCTTTTTGTTTAATTTTTATTCCTTTTTTATCATAAGCTTGTTTAAATCCATCTATTACAATAGGAACTACTATAGGATTATATTTTTTGATTACATGTACTATTCCTCTTCTACCAGGAGCAAATGCTTTAGTAGTTCCTTGTGGAAAAGTAATTAACCATCCATTATTTAATGCTATCCCCATACGAGTAATTTCTGATAAATCTATAATATATGATTTGTTATTATTACTATGAATCCATGGTCTATTCACTATAATTCCTCCTGAATAACTAAATAATTTAGTTAAAATACCTTGATTCATAGTTTCTCTTGCTGCAACATAATATAAATTTATGATTGGATTAAATAGATATATTGGATTTTTGATAGTATTTATAAATCCATTTTTGACACTAGAAAAAACATGAAACATAGCAAAAACATCAGCAAAATAAGTTTGATGATTAGACACAAAAAGCACTTTGTTAGTTGGAAGATTCTGTATATATTCTGTTCCTGTTAAACGCAATTTATTGAATCCATTATATCTATTATAAGAAATACAACCTAAAGTAAATATTAAAAAACGTTTAATAAAATTTAAATGTCCAAATGCATCTCTAAATAAAGTACTATTATTATATTTCAATACAATCGATAATCATTTCATGTTATTAATAACAATGTTTTTATTATGATTAATCTTATTATTATATTTATTGGAATAAAATGAAAATATTGAAATACCACCTAAAATACATAAATATAAATATATCCAATATGGAATAAATATTGGATCTCCTTTTGCATAAGAATGTAATCCAGATAAATAATAATTGACTCCAAAATAAGTCATTATAATAGATAATATTGCAAACATACTAGAACAATTAAAAATTAGTATATTTTTGCTTATAGATGGGATTAATCTTAAATGTAAAATACAAGCATAAATCATAATGGTAATTAACGCCCAAGTTTCTTTTGGATCCCAACTCCAATATCTTCCCCAACTTATATTTGCCCAAATAGAACCTAAAAACGTACCTATAGTTAATAAAAATAATCCTATAGTGATACTAATTTCATTAATTATTGTCAATTGACGAATTTTAAGATCTATTATTTGTCTATAATTTTCATTATAATTATATAATATATGTAAAATTAATACAAATAAACCGATAACAGATCCTGTAAAAAAAAATCCATAACTAGATGTAATAATAGCAACATGTATAATTAACCAATGTGATTTTAATACTGGGACTAAATGAGTGATTTCTGGATCCATAATATCTCCACTTGCTATAATTAATAAAATAAAAGAACATAAAGAAGTAATTCCTAAAACAAATTTATTTTTATAAAATAATAATCCAATAACTATTAAACACCAACTAATAAAAATAGCTGATTCATATCCATTACTCCAAGGAGGATGTTCAGCAATATACCATCGTAAAATTAAACCAAATAATTCTAAAAGAAATGATAAAAATATAATTAATGATAAAAAATTATAAAAATAATTTATGTATTTATTTTCATAAAAAATATTATAAAAAGAATAAATAATTAATAATATGCCAGTACATAAGTAAATAAATGGTAATAAATAAAATATATTTAATTTATTATATAAAATTTCCATATCAATTTTTCTATTCGATGGTAAAATAGATTGTGCATATTTTATTTGATATAATTTTATTTTTTTTACTTCATTATCAGCATAATTCCAATTATTTGCATATTGTGATTTAAATAAAGATCTTAAATAATGATTAAACATTATAAATCCAATAGTATTAATCTTATTATCATAATAATTATTATTATTTGTAATAATCCAACTTGACCATGTATGATTATTATCATTTTTTATTGGAAAAATACGAAGATATTTACCTTGTAAAATACCATGCAATATTCCAAGTTTTTCACTTAAATTGATAACTGCTTTATCATAATTATTTCTTTTTGCAGGATCTTTTGAAAAAGCTAATTCATAATCTTTTTGAAATAAAAACATGAATTTTGATTGAGTTTTATTAAAATAATATAAATCAATCATAGAAACATATCCATCTTTATTTGATTTTACTTTATGTAAAAAAGTTTTTCCACCAGTTTTATCTACTTTGATAAATGGAACACTAGCCCAAAACAAACTATTTTGATGAATAGATATTATCCATTGATTAGCGTTAATATTTCCAATATAACTTTTTTTATGTATTTTTCTTAATAAATCTAATGCTAAACTATTTATTGGCTTTATTCTTCCTTGTTCATCTTGTACTAATAATTTACTAAAATTTTCTCCATGTGTTTTAGAAATATTAATTTGTTGTGATATATTATTTAAAGAATTATAATATTGGTGATTATTATTAGAAAGTAACAAATGATTAGTTATAAAAACAATTAATATAATTTTATATAAATTATTTAAAATAACTTTTGTAATATTGATGATCATTATGAATTCAAAAGAATTAAAAAAATTAATATTAAATTTTAGATAATGTTTGTAATTTTCGTATTAAAAAATTAAATCTCGACCCCTTCCAAAATAATGTGATTATCATTCCAATACTCATGATAAAATATCCAATATATGAAAATAAAGTACCTAAATAATCATGATTGACATAAAGATGAGTACCTTTTTTATCTGAATCATAACCAGACTGAAAAAATTTATATCCTTTGTAATTTAAAATATGATTCATATAAATATCATAATGTTGTTTATGTTGATGATCTAATAATGTAATATTACTAATAAAAGTAGAAGGAAAATCAGATCCAGGATAATTTTCTATTTTAAATTTATTTAATTTTAATATAAAAGGAAGTGTAATAAATATAGATCCATAACCTATATAAATATATTTTCCATTGAATTTGATTGCTGAACTCATTTGATGAGTTTGTTTACCACCTAAAAAAGTAACAATTTTAGATGTATTTACAAAAGTAATTTTAGCTGTAATTGCGTCTAAATAATCTGTTGGATTTTCAATAGCAGTGACATACATGATTTTTCCCTTTTTAATTTTGTCAGGGATCATCCATTGAATATTGTTAAAATGATTTTTTTTATCATAAATTTGATATAATGATTTTAATTGTAAAGGAGTTATTTTATTTTTTAATATAAAATTTAATTTTTTGTGCATCATATTAATATTAATTGCTAAAAATGATGATTTAACAAATAATTTATTGTTTTTTTCAAAAATTTGTATTCCATAAGGATTATGTTTATTTAAAGAAAATAAAATTCCATTAATATTAATTGATTTTCCATTTTTTAAAAAAAAATCTGTTTTTTTACCTTTTTTATATGAAATAATTTTAATTATTTTTTCTCCTAAATTATTTTCATAAAAAGTTTCTTTAGCATAAGGAATATAATTTATAATTTTAAGATTAAAAATATTGTTATTGTTATACAGAAAATTTCCATTATATGTATGATGAAAAGTAGATAATATATAAGGAACTTTATATTCTGTTATCAAATCATTAACTTGATTTTTTATTTTTAATTTGATATAACTTGTTTCTGAAATTACTTGTCTATTTACATTTCCTTCTTTAAGGAACATTATTCCTTCAAAACTTAAATATCTAGAAAAAATACCACCAATAAATATAAAAATAAATGATAAATGAAAAATAAATATTGGAATTTTGTCATATTTCCATAATTTATATTTCCATATATTGATTATTAAATTAATTATAAATAAAAATATAATGATTTCAAACCAATGTGATTTATAAATATATATTTTAGCTATATCTGTAGAATATTTTTTTTCTACTAATGTACCAATGGCCATTATTATTGCTATTAAAATAAATAATAAAGCAGTTATTTTAGTAGAAAAAAAGTTTTTTTTGAAAACATTTTTTATAATTTCAATCATATCATACTACTTAAAAAATATACAAATAATATTATATTTCTAATCCATCATAAGCTAAATATATATTTTTAGGTAAATTTGCTTGAATTGTTTCATGAAATCCTAAAAAATGACTTATATGTGTAATATAAGCTTTTTTTGGATTAAAATATTGTATCATGTTTAATGAATCATATAATAAATTAGTATGAATAATATTAATGTTATTCGAATATTTTCTTAAAATATTTAATACTAAAATATCTAATCCTTGTAATTTGTTTTTTGTATTAATAGGAATACTACTTGCATCTGTTATATATGCAAAATTATCTATACGAAATCCTAAAATGAGCAATTTGCCATGCCATATATATAAAGGAATAATTTCAATATTATTTATACATATAGGTGTATCATTTATTTCATTAATAGAAAGATTAGATATATTTGATGTTTTTTGATTTGTAAAAATATAATAAAATCTATGTTTAATATGTTGTAAAACACGACGTAATCCATAAATTGGAATTGGATTATTTTTTAAATTTAAAGGACGTATATCATCTAATCCACCTATATGATCTTGGTGTTCATGTGTTATAAAAATAGCATCCAATTTGTTATAATTGGTTCTTAACATTTGATAACGAAAGTCTGGACTACAATCTATTAAAAATATTTGATTGTTTTTTTCTATAATAATAGAACTTCTAAGTCTTTTATCTTTGAAAGATTTTGATAAACAGACAGGATGTGTTGATCCTATAATTGGGATGCCTTGTGAATTACCAGTTCCTAAAAAAGTAATTTTCATATTACATATTAGTTTATAAAATATTGTTGTATAATATTTGTTTTTATTTTATTTCTAATATTGTTTTCACATGTTAAAAATTCTTTTACTGAATCTCTTCCTTGTCCTAAATTAATAGTTCCATAACTAAACCAAGATCCATTTTTTTTGATAATTCCTGCATTTACACCAATATCTAAAATTTCACCAATTTTTGAAATTCCTTCTCCATAGATTATATCAAATTCTGCAGTTTTAAACGGTGGAGATAATTTATTTTTTACTACTTTTACTTTAGTTCTATTTCCTAAAATATTGTCTCCATTTTTAATGTGAACTCCTTTTCTAATATCTAATCTTATTGATGAATAAAATTTTAATGCATTACCACCAGTTGTAACTTCTGGATTACCATATACTCCAATTTTTTCTCTTAATTGATTAATAAAAATCAAAATACTTTTTGATTTACCTATACTTGATGTTAATTTTCTTAAAGCTTGTGACATAAGTCTAGCTTGTAATCCAATTTTAGATTCACCCATTTCACCTTCTATTTCACTTTTAGGAGTTAAAGCCGCAACTGAATCTACTACAATGATATCAATTATTCCAGATCTAATTAAATTATCAACAATTTCTAACGCTTGTTCTCCATGATCTGGTTGAGAAATAATTAATTCTTTAATATTAACACCTATTTTTTTTGCATAAATAGAATCAAAAGCATGTTCAACATCAATAAATCCTGCAAATCCACCAATTTTTTGGGATTGAGTAATTGCATGTAACGCTAATGTAGTTTTTCCAGATGATTCGGGACCAAATATTTCTATAATTCTACCTTTTGGAAATCCTTTAATTCCTAACGCAATATCTAAACTTAAAGATCCAGAAGATACAATTTCTAAATTTTCCATATGAAAATCGCCCATTTTCATAACAGTTCCTTTTCCATAAGTTTGATCAAATTTGTCTAATACTAATTTTAAGGATTGTTTTTTTTGTTCAAAATTTTTATTCATAATTTGTTATCGCAAAAAATATAGAAATTAATATGTAGAAATGTAGAAAAATATAATTTAATTTTAAAAATTACACTTTATTTAATAACATAATTGTTTTACATTATTCATTCATATGGAATATGATGTTCTTTATAATAATTCATGACGTAATTCATTGCTATAAA
The DNA here is from genome assembly GCF_014252335.1 of Blattabacterium cuenoti. Classification (NCBI taxonomy): domain Bacteria; kingdom Pseudomonadati; phylum Bacteroidota; class Flavobacteriia; order Flavobacteriales; family Blattabacteriaceae; genus Blattabacterium; species Blattabacterium cuenoti. Next base: position 33,428 of record NZ_CP059218.1, on the reverse strand, counting down.
TCTGGTAATATAATTTTTTGTTTCTTTTGGTAAAAAATCTAACATTTTATAATTATTTTTTTTATAATGACTTATACCTACTAATATTTTATTAATCTTTTTAGGTCCTAAATTATATGCATATAAAACTAATTCCCAATTTTTAATGTGTTCATATAAATATCTAAAATATCTACAAGCTGCTTCAGTTGATTTAAAAGGATCTATTCTATCATCATGAATATAATTAATTTTTAATCCATATATTTTACCAGTATCATACATAAATTGCCATAAGCCTTTAGCTCCCATTATAGAAGTCGCATATGGATTCAAACTAGATTCTATAATTGCTAGATATTTTAATTCTTTTGGAAGATGATAATTTTTTAATTTTTTGTCTATCATAGGAAAATAAACATTTGATAAATAAATCATTTTACCTATATATTTACTCATTCTTAAATAACTCTCTATTGAGGCATGTACCATTGTATTATATTTAAATATTTTCATTTTAGATTTTTGATTTAAATTATGAATTCTAATTTTTAAATATTTTTCTTCTATATTAGTAATAATTATTTTTTTATTTTTGGAATACATTATATCAAACATCCCCCCCCATAATTTATCTATATATTGATTGTGATAAAAATGTGAATATTTTTTATTTTTGATAGAGATTATAATATTATGTTTTTGTTTATAATACAATTTTTTTAATGATAATGATGCTGAATATAACGTAATATGTGTTAATACTACAAGTATAAAGAATATAATAATTATTATTTTTTTTTTCATTATTAGTTATTAGATATAGTAAAACGTAATACTCTTCTAAAGAAATAAACAGAAAGTAAAAAATAATGTAGTAAATGTAGTTAGTAGTATAATCGACTATAATATATAAATTTGACTAGTTGGGTAGTATTATAATACTATTATTTATTATTATTTATATATCATTAATAATATTAATAAATATTAATATGTAGTATATTTTTTGAATTATAAAATATAAATTAATATTATTATTTTATTCAGATTTTAATTTATCATTATTATGTAATGTTGTTTCTGATTCAGATTTTAATTTATCATTATTATTTAATGTTGTTTCTGATTCAGATTTTAATTTATCATTATTATGTAATGTTGTTTCTGATTCAGATTTTAATTTATCATTATTATTATTTTCATAATTATCATTAGAAGCTTTTTTAAATTCTTTTAATCCTATTCCTAATCCTCTCATTAATTCTGGTATTTTTTTCCCACCAAAAAGTAATAAAGCAAGAATAACTATAACAACAATTTCTGCTGTTCCAAATGTGCCAAATAAAGTACAATAAATTAATGAAAAATACATATTTATTATCAGGAATAATGATATTTAAAATATAAATATAAATATTTTAAATAAATATATAAAATTTATTTATATAATATTTTATATATGTATAGTTGAATAATCTCCTAAATTTACTGTTTTAGATATTTCTGAAAAAAACACATGATTTCCAATTATAGAATGATGAATATTAATATGTTGAAGAATGGTATAATTTTGTATTATAGATTGTTTTATACAACTATTTTTTATAGTTGTAAATTTTCCTATTGATGTATAAGCTCCAATAATACTATTTTCAATGAAAACATTATTTTCAATATAACATGGAGATATAATGATACTATTTTTTATTATTGATTTTTTATGAATTAATTTTGTTTTTTGAGATTCAATATCAAGTATTGCAGAATTGGAAAAAATTGTATTTTTTATATTTCCAAAATCCATCCATTTGTCTACTTCTTGACTAACAAATGATATTCCTTTTTTTTTCATATTTTCTAATACATCGGTAAATTGATATTCTTTATTTAATTCATTTAATTTTTGATTTAAAATATATTGTAATTCATTTTTTAAAATAGAACTATTTTTAAAATAATAAATTCCAATAATAGCTATATTATAATTTTTTGTTGTTGGTTTTTCTACAAAGTTTGTAATATATCCTGATGAATCACATTTTACAATACCAAAATCATAAGGATTTGTTATTTTTTTAGTAAAAATAATATTATCTGCATCAATATTTTGAATTAAATATTTTTTTTTATGATAAAAAAGTGTATCAGAAAATGCTATAATAATAGGTCCAGTTAAAGATTTATATGCTTGAAATATAGCATCAGCTGTTCCTAATGGTTTATGTTGATAATAAAATTTAATGCATATACCAAAATTTTTTGTTAGATATATTATTTGATGTTCTATTTTATTTTTATCTGAATAATTAATAATAAAAATAAGTTCATTTATACAATATTGGTCAACTATTTGTAATACACATTTTATTAATCTATTTAATAATGTTTGTCCTACTATATTAAATAATGGTTTAGGGGTTGTAATAGTTTGTGGTCGTAATCTTGTCCCTTTTCCTGCTATTGGAATTATAATTTTCATACTATTTTTAAATACCAGTACTACCAAATCCGTTATTTTGTCTAATACTTTTATTAAGTTGAGAACAAAATATCCATTTAATTTTAGGTTGTTTATATAAATCTATTATTACAAGTTTTTCATTAGGATAAATAATAATATTTTTTGAAATCATATTAATCATAAGAATTTTAACTATTTGGTAACAATATGATGGTTTATAAATTTTTTTTGAAATATGAAGAATGCAAATAATTCCAAAATTAATTAATTGTTTTCTTATTAAGAAAATAATTTGTTTTTTTATAGACAATTTTAAGTATAAATTCGTAGGTATTAATTTTCTTTCTAAAATATTAATAATTATTGGTTTATGTATATTTGCATATAATAAACTATAATTTATAATTTTTTGTTGCATTTATTGTAAATGCTTTTTTGTATTAAAAAAATGATTTTTTTCTAAAAAAACAAGTAAAATTAAATATAATAATTGTAAAATTAATCTATATTTTAAATTTTGATAAAATCCACAATATACTATAAAAACAGCACAAAATAAATGTATAATAATATTATATGTTTTTCTAAAATGTTTAAAAAATAAACAATATACAATTATTAGCATACATCCATAAGAAAATAATGTTCCCCAAGCAGGAATTATAAAACTATTTTTATAATTTGGAAAAATAATGAATATAAAATTGAATATACACGTAATAAGTACACCAATAATAGATATATATGTTCCAATAATAGGTTTATCTATGATTTTATAAAAAATAGATAAATTTGTATAAATACCTAATAATAAATTTCCCATCATTACTATTGGAATAATTGAAATAGCTAAATGATATCTTTTATCAATTAAAAATTTAATAATATCAGAAATATTACCACATATTACAACATAAAAAATTAGTCCAAATATAATAAATGTATATATTAATTTTTCATACAAATATTCTACATTATAATCTTTTGATTTTTTAAAAAAAAATGGTTCAATTCCTAATCTAAAAGATTTTAAATATAAACTCATAAAAGAAGCAATTTTATAACATGCTGAATATGCACCATTGATTATATCGGTACCCCATCTTTTAATTAATATTTTATCTAAATTTTCATTAATAGAAAAAGCGATGCTACTTAGCATAATTGGAATTCCATAATTTAACATTTTTTTAGATAATTTGAAATTAAAATTTTTAATGTTTACTTGTTCGATAATAATTGTAAATATTAATAAAAAATTACTGATAGAAGCAATTAAATTTGAAAAAAATATATATCCTGTTTTATCTGTAAAAGCATTAACAATATTAAATAATAAAAAATATAAATTATAATACGAGTTATACGAGTTATTTAAATTATTATTAGTATAACAAAAAAACATATATATGATTATAAAAGATTGTATTAAAATATTAATCATATTGATTATTGTATATTTTAAAGCCATTTCTTTAATTCTTAACCAAGCCATTGGCAAAATACAAATAGTATCAAAAAAAATTATTAAAATAAACATTATTAAGTAATCTACATGATTTTTATAACCAAGCCAATACACTAAGTATTTTAATAAAAAAATAGATAATATTAAATAAAATAAAGATATTATAAATTGAATGATTACTGCTGTTGAAAATACTATTTGAGATGTATAATGTTTTTTAGATAAAAATCTAAAATATGTATTTTCTAATCCAAAAGATAAAAATGAAATAGCTATAAAAGATATTGAATACATATCTGTATAAATAGAAAATTCTGCAAGTTGTAAATATTTAGTAAAAAATTTGATAAAAATATAATTTACAATTCTTGGAAAAAGACATCCAAATGAATAAATTATAGTTTGAATGGCTAATTTTTTATACACTATAATAATTATTATATAAAATATAATTTCTATATTTTTATAGAAAATTTTTTATAACAAATTGAGTAATTTATTAACATGAATGAATATCAACAAAATTCAGAAGAATTTCTTAAATATGCTATTAAACATCATAAAATTAATAGTCTGTTATTAGAACAATATATAAAATTAATGACTCCTTATATTGTTGAAGAAAGAAAATTAAATATAGCACAAATGGATGTATTTTCTAGATTAATGATGGATCGTGTGATTTTTCTTGGAACTCATATTAGTGATCAAATAGCTAATATCATTCAGGCTCAATTATTATTTTTACAGTCATTAGATTCTTCTAAAGATATCCAAATTTATATTAATTCTCCTGGAGGTGAAGTACATGCTGGATTAGGTATTTATGATACTATGCAAATTATTGAACCAGATATTGCAACTATTTGTACTGGAGTCGCAGCATCTATGGCAGCAATTTTACTTTGTTCTGGAGTGAAAAATAAACGATCTGGATTACAACATTCCAGAATTATGATACATCAACCAATTGGAGGAACACATGGACAAGCTTCAGATATAGAAATTACAGTACGTGAAATTTTAAAATTAAAAAAAGAATTATATAATATTATTTCTATCCATTCTGGAATGGATATAGATAAAATAGAAAAAGATTCTGATAGAGATTATTGGATGACTTCTAAAGAAGCTAAAGAATATGGCATGATTGATGAAATTTTAATTAAAAAAAATAAATAGTGATCACGACAGGATTCGAACCTGTTACCTACTGCTTAGAAGGCAGTTGCTCTATCCATTTGAGCTACGTGACCATGTTTATTTAATATCGGGGTAGCAGGATTTGAACCTACGATTTCCTGGTCCCAAACCAGGCGCGATAACCAGACTACGCTATACCCCGTTAATGCGGAGAATGTGGGATTCGAACCCACGCAGTATGTATATATACCGACAGTTTAGCAAACTGTTCCGTTAACCACTCCGGCAATTCTCCCATGCATGTATAGAAGATATATAATACATATTATTAATATTTACTAATTTTTACCTATAAAATATACCATATATATAAATAAACAATATTATAAATTTATTTTAAATATTTTCGCATACTTTGATAATATACTAATTCTAATTTCTTAGTTATAAAAATTTATACTTGATATTATCAATGTACTTATTACTACTATAGAATACATTAATGATTTTCAAATAATATAATTTATTGACTTATTTATTTTTTTATTTTAGTATAGTATATGGTATAAATATAAAAAATCATTATATAATATAATTAATATAATAAATATTTAATTTTAATGGATAATATATTTTATTAATGAAATGTACAAAATCAATTATTATTTTAGGTATAGAATCATCATGTGATGATACTGCTGTATCTATTATGATAAATCAAGAAGTAATATCTAATATTATTATTCATCAAACAATTCATAAACAATATGGAGGTATTGTTCCAGAATTAGCCGCTAGAGAACATGATAAATATTTATTTTCTACGGTAAATAAGGCTATTAATATTGCGAATATTCATCGATCTCAAATTCATGCTGTATCTGTAACAATAGGTCCAGGATTAATAGGATCTTTATTAGTTGGTTATTCTTTTGCAAAATCATTTTCAATGGGGTTAAATATCCCTATTATTGGAGTTAATCATATACATGCACATATATTATCGCATTTTATAAACAATGCTAATTTAAATAATTCATTTCCAAAGTTTCCATTTTTGTGTTTAATGATTAGTGGGGCACATACTCAAATTATTCAAGTCAATGATTTTTTTGATATGAATATATTAGGAACTACTTTAGATGATTCTATTGGTGAATCTTTAGATAAAATAGCAAGATTATTAGGATTTTCTTATCCTGGTGCTATGTGGTTAGATAAAAATTCTAAATTAGGAAATAATAAAAAATTTCATTTTTCTAAACCTAATGTTAAAGGATTAAATTTTAGTTTTAGTGGTCTTAAAACTCAGATTGATAGATTTATTAAAAATCAATTAAAAATCAATACTAATTTTATTAAAAATAATCTTCACAATTTATGTGCATCAATACAAAAAATAATTTCAGAAATTTTAATAGAAAAAATAATATTAGCAATTCAACAAACTAATATTTTTAGAATTGTATTAGCTGGTGGTGTCTCTGCTAATAGTGAAATAACAAAACAATTTTTATTATTAAAAAAACATAATATAGAGATATTTATTCCTAAAAAACAATATACTACTGATAATGGAGCTATGATAGCTATTGTTGGATTGTTTAAACTTAAAAAAAAATTATTTAATATCAATCAACCATTTTCAAAATTTACTCCTTGGTTTTAAGTACAATGACAAATTAAATTTCTATCTCCATATGCATCATTAATTCTAGATAATGATGGCCAAAATTTTCTTTTTTGTATCCAATTTAATGGATAAGCTGCCTTTTGTTTTGAATAAGGATATTCCCATTTTTCATTTATAAAAACATCTATCGGATGAGGTGCATTTTTTAAAACATTATTTTTTTGTGAAAATATTCCAAATTTAATTTCATCAATTTCTTTTCGTATAGAAATTAAAGTTTCTATAAAACGATCTAATTCTTCTTTAGATTCACTTTCAGTAGGTTCAATCATAATACATCCATGTACTGGAAAAGAAATTGTAGGAGCATGATATCCATAATCCATCATTCTTTTGGCTATATCAATTACTTCTATATTTATATTTTTAAATGGTCTACAATCTAAAATTAATTCGTGAGCAACTGTATTATTATCTCCTACATATAATATATTATAAAATTTTTTAATTTTTTCTTTAATATAATTAGCATTTAAAATAGCTATTTCTGTAGCCTCTTTGAGGCCATTTGGTCCTAATAATCTAATATAAGCATAAGATATAGTTAAAATTAAAGGTGATCCATATGGAGCTGCAGAAATAGTTAATCTATGATCATTATTTTCTAATTGTTTAGGTATAGGATCTAAAGGATGATTAGGAAGAAAAGGTATTAAATGTGACGCTACACAAATAGGTCCCATTCCTGGACCACCACCACCATGAGGAATAGCAAAAGTTTTATGTAAATTTATGTGACAAATATCTACACCTAGATCTGATGGTTTAATTAAACCTACTTGTGCATTTAAATTTGCTCCATCCATATAAACTTGTCCACCATTTTCATGAATAGTATTTAATATTTCTATTATATTTGTTTCGTAAACACCATGAGTAGATGGATAAGTTATCATTAATACAGATAAAACATTTTTATATTTTTTAATTTTTTCAAAAAAATCATTTTTATCAATAGATCCATTATGTGTTGTATTGATTATAACTATTTTCATACCAGCCATTTTAGCAGATGCTGGATTAGTTCCATGTGATGAAGATGGAATTAATGCAACATTTCTATGAGATTCATTCATAGAGTTATGAAATGATTTAATTACCATTAATCCAGCGTATTCTCCTTGTGCACCTGAATTAGGTTGTAAAGAAATACCTTTCAATCCAGTAATATTTTTTAAATATTTACCTAAATTATTAATTATAACATTATATCCTTTAGTTTGATTAAATGGAGAAAAAGGATGTATATTTTGCCATTCATTTTGACTTATTGAATATAATTCTGCTGAAGCATTTAATTTCATTGTGCATGAACCTAATGGAATCATAGAATGAGTTAAAGATAAATCTTTATTTTCTAATCTTTTAATATAACGAATCAATTCATTTTCTTTATGATATTTTTTAAAAATTTTATAGTCTAAAAAACCAGAAGTTCTTTTTAAATAAGAAGGAATTTTATGCGGTATTATTATATTATTATTACTTTTAATGTATTTGAAATTAATTGTTTGTGTAGTAGATGCTTTATAAAATATTGATAAAATTCTAGATATATCTTGTTGTGATGTAGTTTCATCTAATGTAATTGTTAATTGATTTTTTTTTGGAATATATCTAAAATTAGTTTTTTTTTGTTCTGCAATTGTTTTGATGTCTTTTAAAGTAAATTGATTATTATTATGTATTTTAATTCTAATAGTATCAAAGTAAAATAAATTTTTTTGACTAATATTATGAATATTATTTAATAGTAAAATTTCTAATTTTTTAGCATAATTATGAATTTTGTTTGCGATGATTTTAAGACCATTAGATCCATGATAAATAGCATACATAGATGCAATTATAGCAGTCAGTACTTGTGATGTACAAATATTGGATGTTGCTTTTTCTCTTTTAATATGCTGTTCTCTCATTTGTAAAGCCATTCGAAATGATTTTTTATTTCTATTATCTATAGATTCTCCAATAATTCTTCCTGGAATAAAACGTTGATATTTTTTATAAGTTGAAAAAAATGCTGCATGTGGACCACCATATCCCATAGGTAATCCAAATGATTGTGTACTGCCAACCACTACATCTGGTTTATATTTCCATTCACCAGGTGGTAATAGTAATGTTAATGCTAATAAATCAGAAGTAATAATAGTTGAAATATTATTTTTATATGCATATTTCATAATATCAGTATAATTATCAAGTTGTCCTGAAGCAGATGGATATGATAATAACATTCCAAATATATTTTTATTTTTATATTGTGTTAAACATTGATAAGAATCATGAATAATTTTAATTCCTAATCCAGTACATCTTGTTTTTACAACAGCAAAAGTTTGAGGAAAAATATCTATTGATATAAAAAAATAATAAGATGATTTAATTACTACTTCTTTTCTTAATTTATTTTGATACAACATAAACATAGCATCTGCTGATGCAGTTGCTTCATCTAACATAGATGCATTACTAATTTCCATACGAGTTATATCTGATACCATAGTTTGAAAATTCATTAATGCTTCTAAACGTCCTTGAGATATTTCAGATTGATAAGGTGTATAAGGTGTATACCAATTAGGATTTTCTAAAATATTTCTTTTAATAACTGCTGGTAAAATAGTATTTTTATATCCCAGGCCTATATAAGATTTATATATTTGATTTTTTTTACCAATATTATTAATATGATTTAAATATTCGTATTCAGAAATTGAATTTGGAATAATTAATTTTTTTTTAAAAAGTAATTTTTTTGGAATAGTTTTATTGATTAAATTTTGAATAGATTGACATTTTAATGTTTGTAACATTTGTTTAATTTCATGACAACTGGGGCCAATATGTCTAAAAGAAAATTGATTAATAATTTCTTGTTGCATAAAAAATAATTTAATATTTTCAAGTTATATATATATTATCATCGTATAAAAAAAATATACATTTATATATAATATATTTATTTAAAGTATGTCAAAATGAAAATTACTATTATTGGATCTGGTAACGTTGGATTATCATGTGCTACTTTATTATCTCAAAAAAAATTAGCACAAATAATTATATTATTAGATATAAAAAAAAATATATCTCAAGGAAAAAGTGTAGATCTNNTCTAGTACTAAAATTATTGGAATATCTAATAATGATTTTGAACAAACTAAAGATTCTGATATCACTATTATTACTTGTGGATATCCCAGAACGCCAGGAATGAGTAGAGATGATTTAATTAATATGAATGCCAAAATTATTTTATCTGTTACCAAACAATCTATTTTATTATCACCAAAAACAATATTTATTATTGTATCTAATCCATTAGATGTAATGACATATATAAGTTATCTTGTTACGAAGATAGATGCATCTCGAATTATTGGTATGGGTGGAATATTAGATTCAGTAAGATATCGTTATTTTTTATCTAAAGAATTAAATTGTTCACCAATAGATATAAATACGGTTTTATTAGGATCTCATGGAGATTATATGATTCCTTTATACAGATATACATCAGTATCAGGTATTCCTATACATGAATTTATTTCAAAAGAAAAAAATAATTTTTTAATTGAAAAAACAAAAAAAGGAGGAGAAGAAATAGTTCATTTATTAGGCACATCTTCTTGGTTAGCACCTGGTGCATCAATTGTACAAATAGTGGAATCGATTATTGAAAATTCTAAAAAAATTTTATCTTGTTCAGTATTATTAAATGGAGAATATAATTTAAATAATATATGTTTAGGAGTTCCTATTATGGTAGGAAAAAATGGAATAGAAAAAATATTAGAATTAGATCTTAATAAAGAAGAAAAATGTTTATTAATAAAATCTGCAAATCAAGTCAAACAAATGATTTCTAAATTAGAATTATTCAATCATGAATTCTAAAATTTTATTTATCGTAGCTCATCCGAATATAACACAGTCAATTTTAAATAAATATATTGTTGATCATATTAAAATGAATAAAAATATTTTAATAAGACAATTATATGAATTATATCCAGATTTTAAAATTAATGTAATAGAAGAGATTAAAATTATTCTTTCTGTTAATTGTATTGTTTTTCAATTTCCTTTTTATTGGTACAGTTCTCCATCACTTTTAAAAGAATGGAAAGATCAAGTATTTACTGAATTATATAAAACTAACAATTTTTTATTTGGAAAACATTTATTTATATCTATTACTACTGGTGCAGATGCAACATCATTTCATGCTGGAGAAAAAAATAATTTTACTATTGATGAATTTCTTCGTCCAATACAACAAACTGCTTATATATTTAAAATGATATATCATGGATATATACATATTTCTATGCAATCATTATCATATCATGATAAATTTATGTTTTTAAAAAAACATACTGATCAGATAATATCTAAAATTCAAAAATGGTGTTAATTTAATAAAATGTTTTTATTTTTCTATAAATATTAATAATTCTCCTGTTGTATATTTAATGATTATTTTATTGTTAATAGATATATTTCTAATACCTATTTGTTTCCCAATTTGTAATGTTTTTTTTTTATAGGATATTTTAATCCATATGCAAATAAATTTGTTACTTTTGTAAATGGGAATAAAGATATTGTTTTATTTTGTTGAATAAATAACGTTTCTTGTTTTTTCGAGAAAAAATATAAAGAATGATTATCATAAAATATAATAGATAATTTTTGTTTATACTTCAAAGCAGTAGATAAATTACCTAAAAAATGATCGGGTTCTTTTCCACTTGCACCCCAAACATTAATATTCAAAAATCCTTTTCTATAAATAATATTTAATGTTTTATCAAAATCAGTATAATTTTGATTTAATGTTTTAATTAATTGATATTTATTATTTATATCTGCGACAATATTGATTTTATTATTAATCGAATCAAAATCCCCAATAATATAATCAATTTTGATGTTATTATTTTTTACATAATTATAAGCACCATCAACAACATAATTTATTTTTGTATTAAATACATTAATTTCTTTATTACTTAAATGTGGAGGATTACCATTTAAAAATATATTTATTTCAGGACCTATATATCTATGATGTATCATAAAGTATAAAAAAAATGTTTATTTTTATAATTATATGATTAAAAAACTTATTTTCATAATTATTTTTTTATCATTTATTTATTCTTTTTCTTTAGATAAAATAGACGGAATATATGCAGTGATAGGTAATGAAATTGTATTAGATTCTGAAAGGCCATTATATTTGTATAATAAAAATGATTTAAAATTTAAAAGATTAAGTTATCAACTATTCAATGATTTATTAAAAAATAAATTAATTTTATATTATGCAAAACAAGATAAAATTTTAAAAAATTATTATAATAAAAATTTTTTAAAACAATTTTTAACAATACAAAATCAAAAAAAATTTACTCCAGATATATTAGAATTTTACGAAAAACAAATTAAATCTGATTATATAGTAAATGCTTTTTATGATAAACAAATAAATAATATTAATGTTACTCCTAAAGAAGTCAAATATGTTTCTCAACACATAGAAAAATTGTTAAATTTTTTTCCTAAAAAAATCTGTATTTCTTATATAGATTTTAATATTAAAAATATTATCATACATAATATGTTAACAATTTTAAAAAATATTAAAAAAAATATTATTAAAAAACATAAATTTCATAATTATTCATGTGTACATTCAATATTAATTAATATAAATAAAAAGCATAACTTACCTAAAAAATTTATAAATGCTCTTAATCATTTAGATAAACATAAAATATCTAATATTTTTCAATGTAATTCTAATTTTTATTTTCTAAAATTAGAAAAAAAACATATTAAAGTATTTTATGTATTAATTAATAATTATTTAATAGATAAAATAAAATATTTATCAAATTTTGATAAAATAAATAAAATAAAACGGAATACAAATTTAAAAAAATTTATATATAATCTTCATATTGAAACTAATATTTGGGTTGATGAAAGTGATTTATTACAAAATATAAAGAATCAATTACTTAAATTACATAATGGAGAAATATCACAGTTAGATAATTATACAATTAATGGTAAAAAAAGATTTTTTTTTGTAAAAAAAATAGATATATTTCCAGCTGTATCTTATTCTTTTGATAAAGATTATGAACAATTAAAAGCATTAACCATATTTTTTAAACAAAAAATTAAAATATATAATTGGATATTAAATTATTATAAAAAAACTTATATTAAAATGATGAATAAATAATATTTATTTATTATAATATAATTGATTATAATAACCATTTAAAGAAATTAAATCATTATGAGATCCTATTTCAACAATATTACCTTGATGAAGAACTAATATTTTATCAATTTTTTTTAATATTGATAAACGATGAGTAATAATCATTACAGTTTTATTTATAGATAATAAATTTATAGCATATAACATAATATTTTCTAATTTTGTATCTAAAAAAGTAGTTGAATCATCTAATATTAACATAGAATATGGATGCATTTGTACTCTTAACAAAGAAATTAACTGTTTTTCTCCCATAGATAAGATATTCCCTTTTTCTTTAACTACAGAATGATATCCATTAGGTAAAGAAGATATAATGTTATGTATTCCTATGTATTTTGCCATTTTTTTCATTTTTTTTATAGTAATCGATGAATCTCCTAATGAAATATTATTAGCAATGGAATCATTAAATAAAAATGGATCTTGTGTTACGGTTTTAATATGAAATCTTAAATTATCTAATTCAATATCTTGAATATTATATCCATCAATAATAATATTACCTTTTTCTATTTCAGAATATCTAGAAATTAGATTTATAATAGTCGATTTTCCAGATCCAGTTTTTCCTACAATTGCTACTTTTTCTCCAGGGTGAATTTCAAAAGATATATTATTTAATACTTTTTTTCCATGTAAAGAAGAACAATATACTTTATCAAAAATAATATGTCCTATAAATCTATTAATTTTAATGTATCCTTGTTTATTAATAAACATATCATTATAAAGTATAGAAAAAATTCTTTCTATTCCAGCTATTCCTTTTTGTATAACATTAAATCTATCTGCTATTTGACGAATAGGACGAAATAAAAGATAAATAAAAAATACAAAAGCAATAATCTGTCCTGGTTTAATATTTTGATATTCTATAGCATAGAATCCACCATATAATATTACTAAACTTATTGACAATGATGGAATAATTTCAACTATTGGAAAATAAATTGAAAAATAAAAAATTATTTTAATATGTACATATTTTAAACTATTATTGATAGATTTAAATTTTATCAATTTTTCTTGTTCTTTATTAAATAATTGAATAATTGACATACCGATAAGATTTTCTTGTAAAAAACTATTAAGACGTGAAATTTCTTTTCTTTCTTTATGAAATGTTTTTTTTAACATTTTTTGAAAAAATTTAGTAATATAATACATAATTGGAATAGTTAAAAAAACAATAAAAGATAACTTGTTATGTACGGTATACATCATAATAGCTATCATAATAATTCTTAATAGATCTCCAAAAATTAAAAGTATTCCATCATTAAATATAACTGTAATTGTTTCTATATCAGAAACACAATAAGATATTAATTTTCCTATTGAATTATGAATAAAAAAAGTGTTTTTTAAAGATAATAATTTATTAAATAATAAACTTCTAATTTTTTTAATAATATTTTGTGCAATAATATTGGAAAAATATAATAATAAAAAATGAAATATACTTTCTAAAAAGAAAAATATTAAAATCCATATTAATAAATGTTTTAAACCTAAAAAATCTTTACATACAATATGTATATCTATTGCTTTTTGTATTAATTTAGGACGATAAGCAGAAATCAATGATGTTAAAAAAGATAAAAATATAGTGAACATCAAAGTTAATTTATTATCTAAACTAAGTTTCAAAAACTGAATTAAATAAGATTTATGTATTTTTTCCGTCATGAAATGGATCAATATAAATATCTTTTGGATAAAGGATTTTAGATAAAAATAATCCATGTGCAGGGACTTTCGGGCTAGAAAATCTATTATTTTTTAATTCAATAATGTTAATGAATTCTGTAATACTTATTTGTTGTCTTCCAACATCAAGAATTGTTCCAATAATTGATCTTACCATGGATCTAAGAAATCGATTAGCTTCAATAGTAAAACACAAAAAATTCTGTTGTTTTTTCCAAAATGCCCGATATATATGACATTTATTATTGGTTATATTATATAATCTTTTTTTAGAAAATGAACTAAAATCATTATAATCTATTAAAATTTTTGATGCTTGATTCATGATTTTTAAATCAAGTTTATAAAAACAATGCCATAAAATATGATGAAAAAAAGGATTTTTTTCATATGTTAAATAATATTGATATGTTCTACTAATGGCAGAAAATCGTGCATGTATATGATTTTTTACTGGGACAATATCATGTACATAAATAGAATTTGGTAAAAAAATATTTAATCTTTTAATTAAATAATATTTTCTCATTCTATTATCATAATCAAAATGAGCAAACATTTGTTTAGCATGTACCCCAGTATCAGTACGACCAGCACCTATGATATTTATAGGTTTTTTTAATAATTTAGATAAACAATACTCTAATATACCTTCTATAGATTTATTTTTATTTTTTTGAATTTGCCATCCATAAAAATTTTTTCCATCATAAGATACTTCTATAAAAAATCTCAATATATAATATATTATAATGTAATATTTATAATTAATTTATTTTTTATATTTACAAGCTATTAATGATATTTCTATATTAGCATTTTTAGGTAATTGAGATACTTCTATAGTTTCTCTAGCAGGATAATTATAATTAATAAAATATTTAGAATATATTACGTTAATTTTTGGTAAATTATTCATGTTTTTTATAAATAAAGAAGTTTTAACAACATTATTAAAATTCATATTAACATTGGATAGAATCATCTCTAAATTTTTCATAATTTGATCTGTTTCTTTTTCTATATTATCAAAAATAAATTGATTTGTATCTATATTGATAGCAATTTGTCCAGAAACAAATAAAAAATTATTAATTAATATATAAGTTTGATATGGACCAAAAACTAAATTCTTGTTTATTAACATCATATTTAATTTTATACTATTATAGTAATATTTATATCACAAATGATTTGATTTTTTTTTACAATTTTACTCATATTTGTTAGTATAGTATGTTGTATTATGTTTGTTGTTATATAGTATTATTTTTAATAATGATGATAATAAATTTTAACTTGAATGTGCATATAATTTAATACTATTTATCAAATCAAAAATACATTGTATTAACACATTCAAATATCATATTTTAATTATCTATATATATTCCTAATAATTCTAATAAGTACATATTAAATATTGGATGATATTGATATGGTTTTATTTCACACATAGGTATTAAAATAAATTTTCTAAGATGTAATAAAGGATGAGGAATTTGTAATTTTTTACTATTTACAATAATATTATCATAAAATAAAATATCAATATCAATAATTTTATTTTTATATAAGCATTGGATATTTTGTTGTTGTATATTCCTTTTTTCTGAATGATTACTTACACCTAAAATGGATTCTATATATACAATTTTTTCTAAAATTTGACCAGGAGATAATTTAGTTGTTATTTGTAAAATAATATAATCAAAATTATATGTATTATACATTGTATATCTTTTACTTTTAAATATAGAAGATTGTATAATAATTTGTCCTATTAATTTAGATATTAAATTATTTGATTGTTTTATATATTTTTGTTTATCATATTTATAATAAGCTAATGATAAAAAAAGAGAATGATGATTCATAATGTAAAATTTTTTATAATACTATAAATAAATAACATATATTTTTAATCTTTTGAATTATTAAGATTTAGATTTAGAAAAATCTATTTAAATTCAATATTTATATAAATTAATAATGGAATGGGTTTAGTTAATCTTGCTAAAAATATTTTTACTCAGGAAATAGCTATTGATTTAGGAACAGCTAATACCCTTATTATGCATCGAAATAAAATTATTGTTGATTTACCATCTATAATAGCAATAGATATTCGAACTAATAAAGTATTAGCAGTAGGTGAAGAAGCTAAACAAATGCAAGGAAAAACACATGAAAATATTAAAATATTTAAACCATTAAAAGATGGAGTAATCGCAGATTATCAAGTAGCTGAATTAATGATTAGAGAATTTATTAATAAAATACCAGGCATAAATAATAAAATTTTTACACCATCTCTAATTATGGTAATATGTATTCCATCCGGTATTACAGAAGTAGAAAAACGTGCAGTGAAAGATTCTGCTCAACATCTTAATGCAAAAGAAGTTTATTTAATTGAAGAACCTATGGCCGCTGCTATAGGTTCTGGTATATCTGTGACAAAAGCAGAAGGAAATATGATTATTGATATAGGTGGAGGTACTACAGAATGTGGAGTTATTGCTTTAGGTGGTATTGTTTGTAAAAAATCTATTAAAATTGCTGGTGATGTCTTTACTAATGATATTGCTTATTTTTTGAGAAGTAAATATAATTTATATATTGGAGAACGAACAGCAGAAAAAATCAAAATTGCTATTGGTGCGGCTATAAAAGACATTCATGATCCACCTGATGATATTCATATACAAGGAATAGATTTACCAACTGGTAAACCTAAAGAAATTAATTTATCTTATCAAGAAATAATTCCTGCATTAGATAAATCAATTTTAAGAATTGAAGATGCAGTGATGGAAACGTTATCTAGTACACCACCAGAATTAGCTGCGGATATTTATAAAACAGGAATTTATATGGCTGGTGGAGGATCACTGTTAAGAGGATTAGATATAAGAATATCTAAAAAAACTGGGTTATCTGTTGCTTTAGTAGAAGATCCTTTAAGAGCTGTAGTAAAAGGTACTGGTGTGGCATTAAAAAATATTGATAAATTTACATTTTTAATGAAATAGAATTTATATTTTATGCGTCGTAATATTTTTCATTTGATTATACAATGGAGATTTATTATATTATTTATTTCTTTAGAATTAATATCTTTATTATTATCTTTTTCAAGATATTATAATATTGGATCTTCTCATTATATTATTGGACATATTTCTGAATCTATTAATCATTTGAGAAATTTTTTTTTATTAGAAATAGAAAATCAAAAATTAATACAAGAAAATATTAAATTAAGACAAGATAATTATTTATCTAAAATAGAAAAAATTTCTAAAGATTTTAAAAAAAACAACATTAATTATTTACAACAATATATTTATACACCTGTAAAAATTATTAATAATAGTATTAATAATCAAGAAAATTTTATTACTATCAATAAAGGTAGCATAGATGGTATAAAAATAGATATGGGAGTAATATTATCTAATGGAATTGCTGGAATTATTATTAAAACATCTCATCATTTTAGTGTAGCTATTTCATTATTAAATACTAAAATTCATATTAATGCAAGATTAAAAAAAAATAAATGTTTTGGAACAATTAGTTGGGATGGTAATAGTCATAAATATGTTATATTATACGATATTCCTAAATATTCTATTTTTGCTAAAGGTGATTTGGTAGAGTCAGATGGAAAATCTACAACTTTTCCTGAAGGTATTCCTATAGGAAATGTATCATCATATTTTTTTGATAAAGAACATGCAAGTTATATAATTAAAGTTAAATTAATAGAAGATTTTTCATTATTAGAAAATGCATATGTTGTAAAAAATTTATTTAAACAAGAACGTATTAATCTTCAACTAAAACAGTAATTTTATACTAACTGTTCAACATAAATAATGAATTATTTTTTCAAAATTTTATCTTATTTTATATCAATTATATATATATTATTGATACAATTATCCATGTTTAATCCTATATTTTTAGGATTATATTCATATATTTATATTGTATTTATTATTAATATTCCTGTTCATGAAAATAAATTAATAGTTTTATTATTATCTTTTATAATTGGATGGATAATTGATCAATATTTGAATACCGGTGGTATGCATGCATTTTCTTCTACTTTTTTTGCTTTTTTTAGATTACAAATTTTAAAATTTTTTGCTGGTAATACTTTGATTATGAATAAAAATTTTTCTATTGAAAAATTATCTGTTATAAAAAAAATATTTTTTATATATACTTTAATTATTATTCACCATGGAATTTTATTTATATTGCAAACTATTCATGGAATCGTTTTTAATAAAGTTTTTATATTTAAAATAATATTTAGCAGTATTTTTACATTAATTTTATGTCTTATTTTATTTTTCAAAAAAAAAATTTGAAAAAAATACAAATCTTTTATTTTTTATTAATTTTTATAGGTGTTATTTTTATTTTTAGATTATTTTATTTACAATTATATACTGAAAAATATATTTTAAATGCTTTTAATACTTCTATAAAACAAGAAATTATTATACCTGAAAGAGGTTCTATTTTTGATAGAAATAATAAATTACTAGTGTTTAATAAATCAATTTATGAATTATTAGTAATTCCTATGTTAGTAGATAATAATTTAAATGTTATTGAATTATGTAATCTATTAGAAATAGAACAACATACTTTTTATGAAAATTTTAATAAAGCAAAAGAATATTCAAAATATTTACCTTCTGTTTTTATACCTTATATTTCAAAAGAAAAATTTGCTGCTATACAAGAAAAATTATATAAATATAAAGGATTTGATTGGACAAAACGATCACTTAGAGAGTATAATGTAGTTAGTTCTGCTAATGTTTTAGGATATATAGGAGAAATTAGTCCAGAAACTATTATAAAAATGAAAAATAAAAAAGATAATTATTATCAAATAGGTGATTTTATTGGATGGTCTGGAGTAGAAAAATCTTATGAAAATATTTTAAGAGGCAAAAAAGGGGTAAAATATTGGATTAAAGATAAGAATGGATGTATTATTGGTAGTTATAATCATAAAAAAAATAATATTAAAGCAATTCGTGGAAATGATATTTCTTTAACTATTGATTGGAAATTACAAAATTATGCTGAAAAATTAATGTTTCAAAAAAAAGGTGGTATAGTAGCAATTGATCCAAAAAATGGAGAAATTTTATCTATAGTTTCTAGTCCAATTAATGATCCCAACTTATTTTTAGATCTTAATAGAGGAAAAGAATTACAAAAATTAATGCATAATACTATAGATTATCCATTATTTGATAGAACTACACAAGCTTGTTATTCTCCTGCATCTACTTTTAAATTATTAACAGAATTAGCAGGTCTTCAAATGGGAGTGATAAATAAAACAACAAATTTTGTATGTTATAAAGGTTTTAGATTAAAAAATAAAATAATTCATTGTCATTCTGGATTTCATGGTATACCAATTGGAATGGAAACTGCTATAGCAATTTCTTGTAATAATTATTTTGCACAAGTTTATAAACGTATAATTGAAAAATATCCTAATAATTTAACAAAAGGAGTCAATGAATGGTCAGATATTATTAAAAGTTTTGGATTTGGAAATTATTTAAATAATGATTTAGCAACTGGAGAAAAAGGAATAATACCAGATGGTAATTATTATAATAATAAGTATGGAAATTATAAATGGAATGCACTTACAATCATTTCCAACGGAATTGGTCAAGGAGAAATTAATGTAACTCCTATTCAATTAGCAAATATGGTTTGTGCAATAGCAAATAAAGGATTTTTTTATACACCACATATAATAAAATATATTAATCATAAACCAATAATTAATAATTATACTACTGCTAAGTATACTAAAGTAAATAAAAAATATTTTCAATTGATAATTAATGGTATGGAAAAAGTTTTTTCTATTGGCACTGGAAAACATTTTCAATCTATGAATATTAAAATGGCAGGAAAAACTGGAACTACACAAAATTTTATTAAAAATAATAATAAAATTATTTCTATGCCTGATCATTCTATATTTATTTTATTTGCACCAATAAATAATCCAAAAATTGCCATTTCTGTAATTATAGAAAATGGTGGTTATGGAGCTAAATGGGCTGGCCCAATAGCTAGTTTAGTGGCAGAAAAATATATTAATAAATATGTAACTAGAAAAAGACTGGAAAATAAAATGTTACATTCTGGATTACAAAAAATATATGATAATATAGCAACACTTAAAAACATTACTAATAATCCAATTGATAATAAGAAATAAAAAATTTTTTGGTAATGTAGATACATTCATTATTTTAATTTATTTTATTATAATATCTTTTGGATATATCAATCTTTATTCTGTCTCTATTGAAAAAGCTGAAAAACAATTAATATGGATTTGTATTAGTTTTATATGTATACTAATAATTTTTTTTATTAAACCAATATATTATCAAACTTTTTCTCCATATTTTTTTTTATTTACAATAATTTTATTGATTGGAGTATTATTTTTTGGAAAAAATATAAACGGATCTAAATCTTGGTATGTTATAGGTTATATTAATGTTCAACCTGCAGAATTTGCTAAAATATCTACATCATTAATAATAGCTTATTTATTGTGTAAATATAATATTCAAGTACATAATAATAAAAAAATATGGATATATATATCATTAATAATATTAATTCCTACTATATTAATTTTTATTCAACCTGATCCAGGTACTGCTATAGTTTTTATTTCTTTTATTCTGACTTTATATAGAGAGGGTTTATCTATATTATTTATAATATATTTATTAATATTAATGATTATTATATTTGCGTTATCATTCAATGTTTCTTCTTATATAATCCTTCTATTTTTATTATTAATATTTATTATTATATTATTAATAATGAAAAAATATGTATTAAAAAATTTATTAATTTATATTTTTTGTATTATTACTTTTTCTATTTGTATCTTCATATTTCCATTTTTTTATAAAAATATTTTAAAACAACATCATAAAGATCGAATTAATATTTTGTTTCAAAATGAATTTGATAAACAATATAGAGAAAATGTAGGATATAATTTACTTTATTCAAAAACTTCTATAGGTTCAGGAAAATTATTTGGAAAAGGATATAAAAAAGGAATAATTACAAAAGGAAAATTTGTACCAGAACAAGATACAGATTATATTTTTTGTACTGTTGGAGAAGAATGGGGATTTGTAGGAAGTGTAATATTAATATTATTGTATTTATTATTCATTAGTAGAATATATTTTTTATCAGAAATACAAAAATCTGTATTTATAAGAATTCTTGGATATTCTATGGGAAATATTTTTCTTATACATTTTGTCATTAATATTGCTATGGTAATGGGAATATTTCCAACAATAGGAATTGTACTACCATTTTTTAGTTATGGAGGATCTTCATTTTGGTCATTTACTATTTTATTGTTTATTTTTATACGTTTAGATGCTAGTGATAAAACATATTTAATTTAAATGTTTTATTTATTTTAATTTTTGTTGTAAATTATAATTATAAAAAAATAACATGGGACTGATTTTTTTGGATTAGACATAAAGATGGTTAATTAAAGAAAAGCATATCGTGTGACGTAAGGTTTGACACGTAAAAACAACGTTACAATATATAAATGGCGAAAAACAATACGCTTTTGCTGCTTGATATTTGATATAATATTATAGCAATATCTGTTAAATTTAACAGAAGCAAAATATCTTTAATAGATTATTCCTTATATTTCTATAAATAAGATACAGTAATATAATAAGGAGAAAGATAATAAATGATTCTTATATTATTCTTTCTATTTAGGAATCTAATATTAATTTTGATATCCAAAAATCAATATTAATTATGAAAAATTTTATTTTGGATAAATATGTAGAACTCTTTTTTTAATTCTTTTTGGACGCGGGTTCGAATCCCGCCAGTTCCACTACTACTAATTAACTAATTAAATGATTGTAAATAGTATTTGAATATAAATCCATATTTTTTATATAATTATCAAATTGTTTTTTGCAGTTGTTTATCAGGAATTTTATTAGGATTAGGTTGGCCTACCGATGGAAATCCATTTTATTTATTTATAGGATTGATACCTATATTATATGTAGAACACTATTTATTTCATTATTCTAATTATTATTATAGTCAAGTTTTTGTTTTTTATTTTATTACTTTTTTCATTTGGAATGCTATTTCTACTAGTTGGTTATCTAATACACAAAAACCTAATGGAGAATCAGCATGGATAATGACATATTTAATTCCAATTATTTTGAATTCTATATTGATGTCTTCTGTGTTATTATTGTATTCATATATAAAAAAATATTTTAATAATGAAAGAATATGTCAAGTATTATTAGTTTGTTTATGGATACTGTTTGAAAAAATGCATTTAGAATGGGATGTATCTTGGCCATGGTTAAATTTAGGCAATGGATTTGCTAATTATATAAAATGTATTCAATGGTATGAATATACTGGTATTTTAGGCGGAACAGTATGGATATGGATTGTAAATATAGGATTATTCAATTCTATTATAGAATTTTTATGTTATCGAAATAAATTATGTTTTTACAAAAAAATATGTTATAATATATCTATAATTATATTTGTTATTATAATATCAAATTTTATGTATTATAATTATTATAAAATACATAAACCACAAAATAAATTTACTAATGTATTAATATTACAGCCGAATATTGATCCATATCATCAAAAATATAATATTTCAACAAAAACATTAATTTATAACTTAAAAAAATTAATTAATCAACAATTAATTAATTATCATAATACAAATAATAATTGTACAAAAAATATTTATATTATTGCACCTGAAACCACATTTCCTGGACATGAAACGAAAATTTCTATTGAAAATATAGAAAATAATAAAATTCTTTATTCTTTACGACAATTATTACATAAATATTCATATGCATCATTTATTACAGGAATTGAATTATATTCCATATCTGCTAATAAACATTATAATACTTCTAATCCAATTATATTGGCTAACAACCATAATAAAATAAAATGGATAGATATTTTTAATTCTGCCATTTATATACCTTCAAATTTAAATAAAATTCAAATTCATCATAAATCCAAATTAGTTCCTGCTGTAGAAACATTTCCGTATAAAAAATTTTTATTTCCAATATTAGGAAAAATATTACTCAATTTTGGTGGAACTGTTTTAGAACATAGTGTAGAAAAGAATCCAATTATTTTTGTTGATAAACAATGTGGAATAAAAATAGCATCTATTATTTGTTATGAATCTGTTTTTGGTGAATATGTATCTAAATTTTTTAAAACACAAAATGCAAATTTCATGGTGATTATTACTAACGATGGATGGTGGGGATATTCACAAGGATATAAACAACATTTATCTTATGCAAGACTTAGAGCCATTGAAAATAGAAAATTTATAGCAAGATCTGCAAATACTGGAGTGTCTTGTTTAATTAATGAGAGAGGAGATATTATTGATTGTTTACCATATGGTAAACAAGGTGCATTATTAAATAAAATTAAAATTAATAATCAAAAAACTTTTTATATAAAACATGGTGATTTTATTGCTACAATAAGTTTACTTACGTTTATTATGATTATAGTTTATTCTATTATTTTTAAATATTTTATAATAAAATATATTTAATAATTATTAATAGTTATTTATCTTTTGATAAGATTGATCCATATAATTAATAATATCTTCTGCTATTATAGATTCTTCACTTTTTTGTTCTGCTGCTATATCACCTGATAATCCATGAATATAGACTCCAAATATACATGCTTCTTTTTGAGAATATCCTTGAGATAATAATGACGTAATAATACCACTTAAAACATCTCCAGATCCTGCTGTAGCCATCCCTGGATTTCCAGTACTATTAAAATATAAATATCCATCAGGAGTAGATATTATAGAATATGCTCCTTTTAAAACACAAAAAATGTTATTTTTTTGAGAAAAAGTTTTTAATTTTTCTAATTTATGATAATCATTTTTCCATGATCCACATAATTTATAAAATTCTTTTGGATGTGGAGTAAGAATTGTATTATATGGAAGATAATTTACAAAATTTAATGTTTTAGATAATATATTAATAGCATCAGCATCAATAACTATAGGAATATTTTCATATTTTTTTTGATATAATAAAAAAGTTTTAACTGCATTAGATGTTTTTTCATTTTTATCACCCATACCCATTCCTATTCCTATTGAATTTACTTTGAAAGATAATGGAATTTTTTGGATAAAAAAATCATGATTATCTGTTTGTACTATTGCTTCTGGAATAAATTGTTGTAAAATTGTATATCCACAACGTGGAATATATACACTTAATTTTCCAATTCCAGTTTTTAAACTGGCCTTTGATGCAAGTGCAATAGATCCGATCATGCCATATGATCCTCCAATCAGTAGTCCATGTCCATAAGTACCTTTGTGTGTAAATTTGTGTCGTTTTTTTTTAATATATATTTTAGAAATCATGTATTTATCAATAAAAAAATATTTTGTAATTATATTATTTACATAATTTTCTTTCCATCCTATATTTAATAAATACCATTTTCCAATATAATCTGCATAGTCAGGTAAAAAAAATGATATTTTTGGAAAATGAAAACTTAATGTATAAGTAGCTTTAATAATAGCCATATTACTCTTTTCTTCTTCCATTAACAATCCAGATGGAATATCAATAGAAATGACATTTGAAAAGTTTTGATTATTAATATAATTAAAAAAAGATATCCAATATATACTTGTTATTGGTCTATTAAATCCAATACCAAAAATTGCATCAATTAATAAAGTATTATATGGATTGTTAAATAATGGAAATGTTTGATTTTCATATATATATTCTATATTTATACCATATTTTATAATATTATTTTTTTGAATTACAAATTCATTAGATTCATGATTAGCAATATTCACGATGTATATAGTAGTAATATTATATCCATACAAATATAATTTTTTAGCTAAAGTAATCCCATCTCCACCATTTTTACCTGTACCTACTAATAGTATAATATTTTTTAGTGTTTTTGTTAATAAGTATTTATGATGAATAATCCAATTAAAACATGATGTTGCGGCTTTTTCTATTAAATCAATAGAAGAAATATGTTCGTGATCAATACAATCTTGCTCTAATTTTTTAATTTGATATGAAGAAAGAATTTTCATGTTTTTATAATGAATTTATTATTTTTATCTTACACAAGATGAAAAAAATAAAGTAAAATAACAAATTTAGATGGCCGAGTATAATTTGACCCTTCCAGCTATGGGTGAAAGTATAGCTGAGGCTACTATCATTCGTTGGTTAAAAAATGAAGGAGATATTATTAAAAAAGAAGATTTGTTAGTAGAAATCGCTACAGATAAAATAGATTCAGAAATATATTCTCCTATTAATGGAAAATTAAAAAAAATATTAATTACTTCTAATAAAGTAGCAAAAGTTGGATCTTCTATAGCAATTTTAGAAATTGAACTTAAAAATAAATTAAAATTATTTGAAGATAAAGAATCTACACACAATAAGAATAGTATATTATATATGAATCGTTTTTATTCACCATTTGTTAGGTTTATTGCTCATAAAACAGGAATAAGCATTTCTGAATTAAATTCTATTCCTGGAACAGGAGAAAATAATCGTTTAACTAAAAGGGATATAATACAATATATTCAATCAAAAAAACATAATTTAATTTCTTATTCAATATCAAATTTGAATTCTATGATAGAAGATAATCAAGAAAGAAATGAAACAATTATTGAAATGGATAGAATTCGTAAACTTACTTCAATCAATATGATTGAAAGTAAAAAAATATCTGCTCATGTTACTTCTTTTATAGAAGCTGACGTCACTAATATAGTTCACTGGAGAAATAAAATTAAAGATTCTTTTCAAAAAGAAACTGGAGAAAAATTCACTTTAATGTCAATTTTTGTAGAATGTGTAATTAAAGCTATTAAAGACTATCCAATGATTAATATTTCTGTGAATGGAAGTAAAATAATAAAAAAAAAACATATCCATATAGGATTAGCTACGGCATTGCCAAATGGAACACTTATTGTTCCTGTCATTAAATATGCAGATTCTTATAATTTAGGGGGGTTAATCAAAATTATTAATGATTTAATAAGACGAGCAAGATCTCATCAATTGAAACCAGAAGAAATACAAGGAGGTACATATACAATAAGTAATATTGGTAGTTTTGGAAATTTATTTGGTACCCCTATTATTCATCAACCTCAAGTTGCTATTATAGCAATTGGATTGATACAAAAAAAATTATCCATAATAGAAACTCCTAATGGCGATTTTATTGGAATAAGACATAAACTTTATTTATCTCATTCTTATGATCATCGTGTTATAGATGGAGTATTAGGTGGTGGATTTCTTAAAACAGTAGCTATTTATTTAGAAAAATTTAATTGTTATACTAAAATAATATGATAGATTTTGATGTATTAATAGAAATACCTAAAGGTAGTAGAAATAAATATGAATTTGATAAAATCAATAATAAAATTCGATTAGATAGAATATTACATTCTTCTATATTTTATCCTAGAGATTATGGCTTTATTCCAAATACTCTTGCAAAAGATGGAGATCCATTAGATGTATTAGTCTTTTTAACTGAGCCTACTATTCCAGGATGTTTAATTAAAGTTAAACCAATAGGAATTTTTTTCATGAAAGATGAAAAGGGAGATGATGAAAAAATTATTTGTGTTCCTATTTCAGATCCACATTATAATACAATTCAAGATATTGATGATATATCTAGTCATGATAAAAAGGAAATTGAACATTTTTTTTCAGTTTATAAAGATTTAGAATATAAAAAAGTAATAATAGGTGATTGGAAATCTAAAGAAATTGCTATTAAAATTTATAAAGAAGCTATTATTAGATATAATAAAAATACATGATTATAATAAATGTAATTCTTGTATTTGTTCTGCTTTTAAAAAAGAAGGAGAATTAGTCATTATATCTTGTCCATAATTATTTTTTGGAAATGGTATAACATTTTTAATATTATCTATTTGACCTAACATAACCGCTATCAATCTATCTAATCCAAATGCAATTCCACCATGTGGTGGAGTTCCATATTGAAATGATTTAATAAAAAATCCAAATTCCGATTCAATATCTGTATTTGATAAACCTAAATATTGAAAAATTTTTTGTTGTAATTTTTGATTATGAATTCTAATAGATCCACTACCAACTTCAATTCCATTAATCACTAAATCATAAGATTGAGAGCGAAAATTTTTTAAATGATTTTTTTTATTATTATTTAATAATACAGCAATATCTTCTATTTTTGGGCTTGTAAAAGGATGATGAAATGATTTATACTTATTTTCTTTGTGATTCCATGTAAAAAGTGGATAATCTATAATCCATAATGGTTGAAAAATATTAAATTTATTAATATCTATAATATGATATATTTTTTTTTTAATTAATGGTAATATTTGCATTATTTTACATTCTTTACCACAAATAATAAACAATAAATCTCCAGTTTTTAATCCAAAATATTTAATAAGTTGTATTAAAATGTTTTTATGCAATATTATACTCCATTTTTTTTCTGAAAATAAAAAAGTTTGATTTTTAATATATTTTATCCAAAAAACATTATTATAATTTTTAATATATTGTATAATATTTTTAATTTGACTATTATTAATATTAAGCAAATTTGGTATATGAATTCCTATTATAAATTCTTTTTTTAAACAATTAATATGCGGTTGTAATAATTTAGTAGTTATTCTAAGATCGGGATTATTTGTCCCATATATTTTCAAAACATCATAATATGTCATTTTTTGAAATGTATTTAATTCAATATTTTTCATTTTTTTAAATAAATGTTTGATAAAATTTTCAAAGAAAAATAAAATATCATTAAATTCGATAAAAGACATTTCACAATCTATTTGAGTAAATTCTATCTGTCTATCTGAACGTGGATCTTCATCACGAAAACATTTTACAATTTGAAAATATTTATCGATTCCACCAATCATTAATAATTGTTTAAATAATTGAGGAGATTGAGGAAGATGATAAAATTTTTTAGGTAATATTCTAGAAGGAACTACAAAATTTCTTGCACCTTCAGATGTTGAATTCATCAAAATTGGGGTTTCTATTTCCAAAAAATTGTTTTTAGATAGAAAATTTCTTATTTCTAAAGCAATTTGATGTCTAAATATTAAATTATTCTTAATAGGTGCTCTTCTAATATCTAAATATCTATATTTCATTCTATTTTCTTCATTTCCATCCGTTTTATTTTCTATTGTAAAAGGTAGTTGAGCAGAAGGATTTAATATTTCTAATTTATATATTACAATTTCTATTTTTCCAGTAGATAAATTATAATTGATAGATTTTCTTTGTTTTACTTCTCCATGCACCCTTATTAAAAATTCTTTTTCTAGATTAGAAATTATATGTTTGAATTTATTTTTTAATAAATTTAATTGGATTATACCATAATAATCTCTCAAATCTATAAATATTAATGATCCTAAATTTCGTAATTTTTGTATCCATCCAGATAAAATAACTATTTTACCTATATCCTTGATTCTCAATTCTTCACAGTTATGTGTTCTATAAATCATAAATAATTAACTATTTAGAGTATTTTTGATATACTTCAATAATATCTCCATGTTGTATATCATGATAATCTTTAATTATAACACCACATTCATATCCTTTTGATACCTCTTTAACATCTTTTTTAAATCGTTTTAATGAAATTAATTCTCCAGTATGAATAACAATACCATTTCTAATTAATCTAATTGTTGATGTACGTATTAATTTTCCTTCTGTCACGATACATCCTGCGATCATTCCTATTTTAGGTATATTAAACATATCTCTAACTTCTGCATTGCCTAAAATTGTTTCTTTTACTTCCGTGGATAACATACCTTTTATAGCTTCTTGAAAATCATTAATTACATCATATATAATAGAATAAATTCGTATTTCTATATTTTCTTTTTTTATTATATTATGTATTCCATGATTAGGACGTACATTAAACCCAATTAGTATTGCATCTGAGGCACTTGCTAACAATACATCAGATTCTGTAATTGAACCTACACCTTTATGAATGATATTAATCATTATATTTTTAGTCGACAATTTTTCTAATGAATCAGAAAGTGCTTCTACAGATCCATCGACATCTCCTTTAAGTAAAATTTTTAATTCTTTAAAATTTCCTAATGCAATTCTTCTACCTATATCATCTAATGTTAAATGTTTTTGAGCTCTTATATTTTGTTCTCTTTGTAATTGTTCTCTTCTAGAAGCTAATTGTTTTACAAATTTTTCATCTATAAATACTTTAAATTTATCTCCAGATGAAGGAGTACCGTTTAATCCTAATATAGTAACTGGTTGAGATGGTCCTGCAGATAAAATACTTTTTCCACGTTCATCTAAAATATTTTTGACTTTTCCATGATGAAATCCAGCTAATACATAATCTCCTATTTTTAAAGTTCCATTTTGCACTAAAATAGTTGTTACATAACCTCTACCTTTATCTAAAGAAGCTTCTATAATTGTACCTGTTGCCATTCTGTTAGGATTAGCTTTTAATTCTAAAAGTTCAGCTATTAATAATACTTTTTCTAATAATTGATCAATTCCATCGCCTAATTTCGCAGATATTTCTTGTGTAGGATATTTACCACCCCATTCTTCTACTAAAAAATTTAGATTAGCTAATTGTTCTCGTATTTTATTTGGATTAGATTCTGATTTATCAATTTTATTGAATGCAAATATAATAGGTACATTTGCAGCTTGAGCATGACTAATTGCTTCTTTTGTTTGTAACATAACTTGATCATCAGATGCAATCATAATAATTGCAATATCTGTAATTTGTGCTCCTCTTGCTCTCATGGCAGTAAATGCTTCATGCCCAGGTGTATCTAAAAAAGTAATACTATAATCATTTTTGTATTTTACATTATAAGCTGATATATGTTGAGTAATACCTCCATATTCTCCTGCAATTACATTAGTTTTTCTTATATAATCTAATAACGATGTTTTTCCATGATCTACGTGACCCATGACAGTAATAATAGGAGGTCTTGTTATTAAATCTTTTTCTGTGTCTTTATCTTCTGGTATAGATTCTTCTAAATCTATTCCTACAAATTTTACATTATATCCAAATTCATCTGCAACTAAAGTAATAATTTCAGCATCTAATCTTTGATTCATGGTTACCATAATACCTAAAGACATACAAACAACAATTACATCGGCAGGATTAATATTCATCATAGATGCTAATTCATTAACCGTCGTAAATTCAGCTAATTTTATAGATTTTACTGTATTATTATCTTTTAATAAATTAGTTTCTTTTTCTTTTTTTTGTAATCTTTTTTCTTTTTTTATTTTTGATGATTTTGATTTAATATTTCTTGATGATAATTTTTCTAAGGTTTCTTTAATTTGTCTTTTGACTACTTTATCAGTAATTTCAATTTTTATTTTATGATTTTTTATTCTATTTTTATCTAATTTGGATGAATAATTTTTTTTATTATTTAATTGTTTAATATTTTCAAGTAAAATTCCTTTTTTTATTCTTTTTCGTTTGATTTTTGTTGTAGTTTTTTTCTTTTCAAATTGAGATAAATCAATTCTATCTCCAGTTAACATAACACCATCTAATTTTTGATAAACTGTGTCTATATGTTCTGGTTTTTTTTTCTGTTTTTTTTCTATAATATGATGTTTTAAGTGTTTATTTTTAGTATTATTTGTATGTATTTCTATTTGAGGAATATCTTTATTGTTATGTTTTTCTTTTTTTACTTTGTCATATTGATTAATATCTATTTTACCTAATCTTTTAAATTTTATAAAATGATTTATTTTAGCACGAATAATTTTAGGCTGAGATTTTGATAATGTTTTTTTAATTTTTGTATTTGCTAGTTTTTTTTTAAAAAAAAGTTTTTCATAGTTATCTCGAAGATGTTTTTGAGATTTAAATTTGTTGACTAAAATTCTGTATATTTTATCTTCTATTTTGGAATTAGGATTATTTTCTATTTTAATTCCTTTTTTTTGTAAAAAATCAATAACTCTTTGTAAAGAGACATTTAATTTAGTTAATACTGTTTTTAATCGTATTTTATCAGTCATAGTAAAAAAAAAATTAATCAGTGAGTTAAAATTTATTTATATATATTTTTGTTATTTTCTTCTTCAAATTCTTTTTTCAATATATTAACTACATTAGTAATAATTTCTTCTTTTAATTTAGTTTGTATCATAAGATCATGTTTATTACTATGTAATATGGCTTTTGCTGTATTTAATCCTGCTAAAGAAAATTTATTGATAATTTGTGGTTCTATTTCATCAGAAAATTCTGTTAATTCTACATCATCATCATAAGATGATTCTCTGAATATATTAATTTTATATCCAGTCAATTGACTGGCTAATCTAATATTTTGCCCACCTTTACCAATAGCTTTAGATATTTCTTCTAATTTTACATATACATTAACATATTTTTTATCTTCATTAATATCCATCATAGATACTTTAGCAGGATTTAATGATCTTGTTATATATAATTGAATATTAGATGTATAATTAATTACATCTATGTTTTCATTTTTTAATTCTCTAACAATTGGATGAATTCTAGAACCTTTCATCCCTACACAAGCACCTACGGGATCTACACGATGATCGTAAGATTCTACAGCTATTTTGGCTTTTTCTCCAGGAATACGTGCGATTTTTTTTATTGTAATTAATCCATCAGATACTTCAGGTATTTCCAACTTGAAAAGTTCTTCTAAAAATTTTTCATCTTTTCTAGTCATAATAGCAAATGGTTTACTATCTTTCCATTCTACTTTTTTCAATAATCCTCGAATAGGATCTCCTTTTCTAAAAAAATCTGTTGGAATTTGTTCCTGTTTAGGAAGAACTAATTCGTTTTGTTCTTCATCTTTCATGATAATTTGTTTAGGTAAAACATGATAAACTTCGGCATTGATAATTTCGCCTATTTTTTTTTGGAATTTATTATAAGTATTAGTGTTATCATATTCATTAATTTTTGATAATAAATTTTGTTTTAATGTAAGAATGGATCGTCGTCCTAAAGATTGTAGTTCCACTTTTTCTGATACTTCTTCTCCAACTTCAAAATCTGTTTCTATTTTTCTAGCTTTAGACAACTCTATTTCTTTATTAATATTTTTTAATTCTCCATCTTTCACTACTTTTCTATTTCTCCATATTTCTAAATCACCTTGTTCTGGATTAACTATAATATCATAATTTTTAGATGAATCATATTTTTTTTTCAAAACACTTCTTATAGATTCTTCTATAATTGCAATTAAACTTACTTGATCTATTTTTTTTTCGTACTTAAAATTTGAAAAAGAGTCTATTAAAGCTTCATTATTCAT